>JBJLBW010000001.1:0-15244 GCA_045568015.1 Candidatus Poseidoniales archaeon
GTTGAATCTCAAGTTGGCTCTGGGCTAGGATCTGGCCTGTATCCACACCTTCATCGACGAGGTGGACTGTGCAACCTGTGACTGTTGCCCCATCAGCTAGAGCGTCACGGTGTGCGTGTGCGCCTGGATATTTTGGCAATAATGAGGGGTGGATGTTGAGCAGTCGGCCCTGCCATTCCCTAACGAACAGAGGGGACAAGATTCGCATGTATCCTGACAGAATCACCGCTTCGATTTCGCGTTCTTCCAATACGGCCATGATGGTGGTTTCGTGTGCAGCTCGCCTTGCGCTCACACCGGATATCGATCTGTCCAATTCAATTGTCACGGTTTCAACATCGTGTGCTCTGGCCTTATCCAGTCCTGATACCCCCGCTACATTTGATACGACGAGTGTTGTTTCATGTAGGCATGGTTTTGATTCTTGGTGGCGCAGTAAGGCCTCCATCCCTGAACCAGATCCGGAAATGAAAACAGCGAGGCGCAGAGGGTTTTCCACGGTGGCTTCGCGCATCTACCTCACCTCTCTCGGTCTGGGGCAAATGGTGCTGCCTGATGAGGTTGGTCCTTGGATGCGAAGGGTGATATGGGGCATGATGAGGGCGGAACATGGCCGAGCGGTTGGAGTCGATTGACGCAATCGTGGAGAGATATTGTGTGGCCAGTAACCCGACGAAAAGCCGCCTCTATACCGGATTGGGATTATTGTTCGTGATTTTTGCCATCATCGGGATTTGGATTCCGGGTTGGCCTACTGTATCCTGGGCTGTTCCGGCGGCGGCTTTGTTCTCATATTCGAGTGAATCCATGTTCCGTTGGACGTTGACGAATCGATATTTCGGTTCGGCTATGTTTGAGTATTATGCAACGGGGAAAACAATTCCGAAGCATGCGAAATATGGTGTCATGGGGATGATTACATTGATGACATTGTTTTCAACGACCTTTGTGTGGTATATCTCTACCCTCGGAGATGGTGAAGTGACGGACCCTTCGACATGGGATGGGGCCGATCCGGGTTATGGGGCTGTGACAATTATTATTGCAGGTATGATCGGGGTTTGGTGGCTCTACGCCAAAGTCAAAACCCGTGAATAATACTTCATTGGGTTCGGTAAATTCAAAGCAAGATGCTTTTTCAACACCCCATGAACGAGTTTCTAATCACATTGGAAGATAGGCCTGGCTCCATGGCGGAATGTTGTGAAGCCATTGGAGATGCGGGGATTAACATCATTGCAGGTGCTGGGCTTGCGAGTTCATCCGCGATTGCTGCAATTGTTACGGATGATGCGGATGGAACAACTGCCGCCCTCGAATCGCTGGGTGTTACATTCTCGATGCGGGAGTTGAACACTGCGACCCTTCGACATGAGCCGGGTTCACTGGGTGCATTCACACGTGGATTGGCTGAGAATAATATCAACCTACAGTCAATTTACATCATGAGTACTGACGGGGATGAGGTCCTCGTCGGGTATTCCACTGAATAGTGCTCGTCGTTACCGGCGCTTGCCACGTGGGCGGCGACGGTTTCCGGTTGGCCGACCGCCTCGTGGGTTGGCTCCACGCTTTGTGCGCCGATCATCTTGACGTCGATTGGATTTTTTGTGAAAACGTGCGCGTCTAGTATCCCGCTTGGGTTTGCGGGGCTTGTCCTTCTGTGGAGGTGGTATGTAATCGACATCATACTTGGGGAGTTTATTGAAATCTGGTGGGCTGAATTTTACGAAGATTCCGACATCTTTCTGGATGTTGCTGCACATCTTCTTTTGTGGGTTCTGGACAAGTGAGATGACTGTCCCCGTTGAACCAGCTCGCGCGGTTCTTCCACTGCGGTGTTTGTACGCCTTGCCATTTTCAGGTGGATCGTAATGGATAACGCAGTTGATCCCTTCCACATCGATTCCGCGCGCAGCGACGTCTGTGGCGATGAGGGCAATACAACGGCCACTGGTAAATTTCGACATGGCTTTATCTCGCTTCTTTTGATCTAATCCGCCGTGTAAAACCGCAACACCAATGCCCTCATCCATCAATTCTTGACCTACCCGGTCTGCACCTCTTCGGGTGCGACAAAAGACAACTGAGCGGCCACATTTCCGAATCACTTCGGCGGCAATTCCTGGTTTCATTGAGCTCTTCATGAGCCAGAAGAAGTGTTCCATACTCTCCATGCTAACCTCTTTCGGACCCACTTCAATGGTCACTGGATCCTGTAGGTAGTTTTCCACTAAATCGCCGACTTCATCGTCCAAAGTTGCACTGAATAAGACCGTTTGACGATTGGGTGAACAACGGTCCAATATGTCACAAACAGGTTCCATGAAACCCATGTCAGCCATACGATCGGCCTCATCGATGACAACTGCGCCGACGTCTTCCAAACTGAGGGCTCCGTGATCGAGTAGGTCGAGAAGGCGGCCTGGGCATGCAACGACAATGTCGACCCCCCGGGAAAGGGCCTTTCGTTGGCGTCCATATGGCACGCCTCCATAGATTGCCAAGACTTCCAACTCGAAGGTTTGCGCCAGTGGTGTCAGGACTTTGCAAATTTGTTCAGCCAACTCTCTGGTCGGGGACAAAATCAGGGCGGATGGGAACTCAGGGTCGGCACGAGGTGTTCTGGAGATAAGTGGGAGGCTGAAGGCAAGTGTTTTGCCAGACCCGGTTGGGGCACGGCAGCAAATATCGTTGCCAAGCATGGAATCTGGAATTGCCTCCCTTTGAACTTCAAAGGGTTCTGTGATTCCTTGTTCCTCAAGGGTTCGGACGAGTGCGGGGTCGACACCCAAATCAAAGAAACTGACGTCCATCCTTCAGTTCCCCATCTCGGGCGCGCGCGCCGGGCTACTTGAAGGGGGCAGTGGCTAAACTGAGTAAACCATGGATAGAATCGCTTCAATTGGTTCGTCAAATCGTGCCAGTAATTGCCCCGTGCTAATCTCTAGACTTGAAATAATTCCATCCTGCGAATGGTAGGCTCCAAAAAATACCTCCAACTGCTCCGAGTAGAACCAGAGTGGCCAGCGAAATCAGACCGTTGTTGGGTAGCCCAAGTGTAGCACCAAATATGGGTATAATCGATGTAAGGAATCCTACGGGGATCAGAATTTTTAGGTCTGTTTCTGGCCATCCTGCTCGTTTCGATATTTGATTGGCAAGCGCTGCGGAAACTGCAATCAAGAGAAAAAAGCCACCGCAGAGTCCTGCTTCGGATCCAGGGTCAATTTCTGCAAGGACGAATACAAAGATGATGAATACCGCCAATAACGCTCCAGTAATGGCGCCCGAAACTAGCATGTTTTTCCAATTCATTTCAATCACTAATGTCTGAATAATCTGGTACCTGTGAATAGCATCGTCATACCGTGTTCATCTGCAGCATCAATGACTTCTTGGTCGCGGATGCTGCCACCGGGTTGAACGACTGCGGTGATTCCCATCTCATGACTGGTGTCTATTCCATCGCGGAAGGGGAAGAATGCATCTGAGACCATCATCGCACCCTTGCCGCGGTCACCTGCACGGCGGGCGGCGATTCGGACTGCTTCGACGCGGCTGGTTTGACCTGGGCCAATGCCAACTGTTGCGAATCCGGTTTCGGTAGGCTGAATGAAAATCACACAATTGCTCTTGACTTGTGCGCAGACCGCAACACCGAATCGTGCAAGATCGACCTGGTTTGGATCGGCTTCGGCTTTCGTGACACAACGAACCTCGGACCAATCAATGACTGGTGCGCCTTCGGTTTGTGCCAACCATCCTCCATCGATTTGGCGGAATTGGGTTTGCATCTCCAAGGATTCCATGTTTTCTAGCGTTAGCATTCTCCGATTCTTTTTCGCGGAAAGAATCTCCAATGCACCCTCTTCGTAACCTGGAGCGATGATACATTCGAGGAAATGGTCGCCAATTCGTTGTGCTGTTTTCTCCGTGACCGGTGTATTGAATGCGATTACACATCCGAATGCTGATTCTGGATCGCTGGCCAAAGCGTCATCCCAAGCCGCCATTTGATCGGTTGAAATGGCTACGCCGCAGGCGTTTGTATGCTTGATAATGACGCAACAATGCGGCCATTGTTCCCACTCTGGCCCAATGTGTGAGCGGCAAAAACGGAGTGCTGCATCGAGGTCGAGATAATTGTTGAAAGAGAGGGCTTTTCCACCGTGTTGCTCAGCGGCGGCCAGGCCGCTTGGTGCTTCACCAGCTGTATTTCCTGAGTAAAACGCCGCGGGCTGGTGTGGGTTCTCACCATAGCGCAGCGGGTTGCGTTCGCCACCGGAAATGAGGAGTTTTTCAGGCAATATTTGCTCGGCTTCATCGGCCAATGATTCGAGGCGGTTGGCGAGGGTGTTGGCCAAAGCAACATCGTATGCCGCTGTTCGCTGATATGCGGTTAGGGCCAGGCGTTGGCGTGTGCCCATGTCTACCGTACTCGGGTCGCCATTTGCCTCCTGAAGTGATTCTAGGAGGGTGCCATAGTCATCGGGATTGGTGACAATGAGAACGTCTGAGTGGGATTTTGCTGATGCGCGCACGAGGGTTGGTCCGCCGATGTCGATCATCTCGATGAGATCGGCCTCGCTCACCGGTGGTTCTTGAGCAGCGACCTCTTCAAATGGATAAAGATTGACAGCAACCAAATCGATTCGAGGATATCCCAACTCTTCGAGAGTTGCCATATCATCTGGATTGGTACCGCGCGCGAGGATGGCAGCGTGGATGGCTGGGTGGAGGGTTTTCACACGACCGTCGAAAACTTCGGGGTGGCCGGTTACATCTGTGACATCGATTACATCGAGGCCGTTTTCGCGTAGTAGGCGAGCGGTTCCTCCTGTTGACAATATTTGCCAACCCATTGCGGTTAGGGCGGTGGCGAAGGCGGTGACCCCTGCCTTGTCATAAACGGAAATGAGAGCCCTTGGCGCATTATCGCCTGTTTTCCCCGGCACCGTAGTGGTGAGGGTTGGCTGGTCACGGTCAACCATCTGTGGAACCCGTTAGGCAGCGAATGTATGGCCGCCTTTGAACCCGATGGTGTGGTCAATCGCCACGTGCAGACACGACTTGATCGATTCTCAGCATGCTTGCACAAGTCTCCGTTGCTGAATAAAAAGCGGACTCAAGGCAAGTGGCAGCTTCCTTTGCACCGGTTGGGCCAACTTTCCCATCGGCGGTAATTCCAGCAGATGATTTGCCATTCCTGTGTGCTGCACGTAGCTCCAATATCCGATCCAAAGCATCTGTACCCGCATTGAGTGCGAGGGTCGTGGGTATGATTTCCAGCGCTCTGGCAAAGGCTTCCATCGCCAGGCGATTGCGGCCCGCTACATGTTCTGCCGCATCTCGTATTGCCAAGGCGCAAGCCATGTGAACTGCGCCACCACCATGGATGAGGCGCTCGGTTCGCATCGCCAATCCGGTCGACCGGAGGGAATCATGGATTGCCCGGATCGCTTCCTCTGCTGCAAGGTTGTTTGCCCCTCCCACCTCGCATGTGACCACTTTGGGTTCCGGGCACTTTTCCAATCGAATCATGTCTTCGACCTGTTCGGTCGCAGCTCTACGCTCAGAAACCATTCGTCCGGCTTGACCTATGTCCTCTGCTGAGATGTCAGCAAGATGTTCGATGATTCTAGAGCCTGTAGCCAATGAAGCATTGCGCAATTCACGATCGTCGAACTCCCCCGCAACGAAGCAGTCGGAACGCATCAACCGATGTAGTAGCCCTTTGTCGACCACGCCTGAGCAAAGGAACACGTTGGCCCCTGATGCAAGCAGTGTTTCTGTGAGTGTGTCTCTTGTCGCTTCCTCTGCTGCTAAGAATGCGTCCAATTGAGCGGCTTCTTCGATTTCGATTTCAGCATCTCTGATCTGCTTTCGAGGGGCGATGTCGCCATTGATTGTGGCAACTTTTGCATTTTCGATTTTGGAGGGTAATGAATCCAATAAAACCCGGCGTCGGACAACAATTCCATTGAGGAGTTTGGAATCTGAAAGGCTGCCTATGTTGGTTTTGTGCATGGTGATTGAATCTGCGTCACCATCAACGGTTTCCAATGCCTGAACGATGATCTTCGACAGAATTGGTGCGGCACCTTCTGCGCCTTTTCCTGTCAATGATGTCAAGGCGACCTCTTGGAGGGTCTTTGCTGTGCAAGCAACCTCTTGACTGGAAATTGTTTCTTGTGCGATTGCGTTGGCTTGATTGTATCCTTCGATGACCGTTAGTGGGTGGAGGCCTTTCTGCAAAAGGCGGCCGGCCTCAATCAAAAGTTCCGCACTCAGTAGTAGTGTGCCAGTGACTCCGTCGCCGCAGGAGTTCTCTTGAGATTCGGCCATTGCAACGAACATTTTTGCTGCAGGGTGCTTGACCATCAACTCGGCGACAATCTTAGCGCCGTCATTGGTTACTGCGGTTGTTCCATCGGTTTTGTAGAGCATTTTGTCAAGGCCCCGGGGACCGTATGTAGGACGGAGGAGGTCTGCGAAAACTCGTGCTGCTGCGATCAGCTTTTCTTGAACCGCAGTACCGCTGGTGACGTTGGTCTCCTCCCGGAGAATCACAACTGGGGGCTTCCCTGCCGCTTCGTCGCCCATGGTTCATCGGCCAAAGCCACACTCATGAAGGCTTCGCGATGCCCTACGGGCATCATCTACGGCGTTTTCCTTTCCTTCTCGGCTTTGGTCCGCCACTCCGTTCCCATGAACGACTACCCATCGAGCGCTCCGCTTGCATGTCCCATTCGGGAGCACTGCTACCAATTCTTTTGGTGCCGCGTGGCAATTCATTGGCGCCTTTGACTTTGAGTTTGAGGCCGATTTCTTCTTCCATTCCTCTGATACCGGCGCCACCCTGGCCCACAACCGCCCCAATGGCTCCATCGTCGACGTAGAATGTGGCCGCTGTATCCGATGCCATTTCGACATGGTGTACTCTCGCTCCAGTCCATCTCTGAATTTGGCGGGCGAGTTCAGCGGCTGCAAGTTTCTTGGCTGGGCTCTGTGAACCTGAATCATCTACGGGAACGACGACGATCTGTTCTCCAAAGGAGAATATTTCATGTGTCATTTTGTTTGACGGGAATGAGCGTACTTCGATGACGGGGCGCGACAGGTCAGATTCCATACTACTGGGGGCGCGGACCACCATTTTCAGTTCCAAAACCTGTGAAATCTGCCCCTTTTCGATGTGGATTACCGTGTCGAGAACCTGACTAATCATGCCCAATTCAACCTTGCCAATCAAACGCTGGACAGCTTCGAGAGCGCTGTTGGCGTGGGTTACGCCAAGTAATCCAACGCCCGCCAATCGCACGTCTGCAAAAATTTCGAAATCTCGGGCCCGTCGTACCTCGTCGAAGATGACGAAGTCTGGTCGTACCAAGAAAATCACTTCGGCCGTTTTCTCAAGATTTCCTTCAAGTGGTGCATATTGTGTCACCCTTTGTGGGACCTGTAGATCACGTGGAGATTCCATGGTCTTGACCATCGCGCCAATATCTTCGTCAAGATAGGCGGCAATCGCCTGCGCGAATGTGGTTTTACCCGAGCCGGGTTTTCCAACGACGAAAACACCGCGGTGGTGGTCTGAAAGGCGTTTGATTAGGCGGGGGTCTAATTCGTAATCTGCGAGTGATAAATGCGCAACGGGTCGAACGACTGTGATCTCCCATGCTTCTGAAAAAGGGGGCCACGCACAAGTGATCCGCAAGTCCCCTGCTTGGATAATCCGGCAGCCTTCTCTCTCTATTTCTACAAAGCAATCGGAACGGTGAGCGTGTTGATCGATAATGGTGACCAATTCATCTGCAAGAGTTTCGAGAGTTGGCTTATCCCAGGCCACAGATTCTAGTTCCTCCAATCGCAATTCAGTAATGTGTCCTGCCTTGACCCTGGGTGGGCATTCGGCTTTCAAAAAGAGCGTCGATACGGTTTCATCAGCGAGTAAAGATTCTAACGAATCAGGTAGGGGTGGGTGGTCTCCAAAGGTCGCCATCCTACGGATGGCGCTGCCAACGGCTCATGAATGCTCGTGGGGTTCAGACCTTCTGTGGTTCGATTTGATACCACTGCCACCATAGGTAGAGGCTTGTACTGAGGGCGGTGATGAATGCCCCAGATGTGGGGAAGTCAAATTGATTCTGATAGAGGACGAATTGGCCCACGGTAGCACCGATCAGGAACAGCCATGCTGAGATTCTAGTGCCGTTAATCCCCAAGCCAAATTTGATTGCGCTCCAATTTGCAACCACCCAATACGTCAAGAAAATTAGGGCGGCAAGGGTTAGGTGGCCCAGCCACCAGGCTACTGTTGCACCGAGTGCATCGACGTAGAGGTCATAGATCCCTCCCAAAATGGGTTCGGCCAAATCTAGTGCCATGATTGGGCGAAGTGGATTCGCTTCTTGAATCATCTCATCGTCACTCTTTGGTCGCATCCAATGCGGCTTCGACCAAACGCATGCCTATGACTCCAATTGAACCGGGTGTGAGGATGTTGAGTGATGAAATGAATAACCCTTCTGAAGAATCTTTGCTCGCTTCTGCAAACGCACGCAACTCGGCTGTCAAGCTCGGTTCACCACCTACGATTTCTACGCGCTCACGAGGGGCGGCTCCAAACCCACCCCATTCTGGGCCTCGAACATTGTCAGGGTGTCGATGCAACCAGATTCCTGTGTGATCAAGATAGTCAATGTGGAGGGATGCGTCGCGTCCAATGATTCGCAGCTCGCGTACTTTACCGCGCACCCGGCTACGCCATGATACTGTGATTTGAGCGGATGGGCCCAGTGGGTTACTACAAGTCCCTGCGGGGAAGCGCATGTGAATCACCGCATGATCCTCAATTCCTTCGAGTTCACTTGGAAGTGAAAATGCATCAATTTCCTCGGGATCGATATCTCCCATCAAATCGCGACAAATGTCCATGTCATGAATCGCTAGAGCCGCGATAACTCCGATGTCCGGACGGGGTTCTCGGACAGAGAGTCGTTCAGACTCGATGTGTAGCACTGGTCCAATCTCTCCCGCGGCAATCATATCTGCGGCCTTACGGATAGCGACATGGTAGCGGAACAGGTGCCCGACACACAACAGCCGCCCTTCTCTTTCAGCGCATGCAACAATGGATTGTGCTTCTGTTTCGTCCATCGCGAGTGGCTTCTCCACAAGGACATCGACGCCTTGCTCCATCAATGCGATTGCCAAAGGAGCGTGCATCGGTGTTGGTGTGGCGATTGTTGCGGCATCAATGGCAAATGTTTCACGCAAAGTGAGTGCGTCTGTATGCCATTCGCAATCGAATTCTTCGGCGAGTTCGCGCGCTCTGGATTCATCGATGTCGCAAACGATGAGGCGGGCGATGACACCTTCTTGTTTCAGCCCAACCCATGTCCGGACGTGGTTGCGGCCCCAGTAGCCCGTTCCAACCACTGCGATGGTCAATCCCATGGTCGCGCGACCTCGGTCGTGTTCATGACGGTGTCGACTGTGGCTTGTTCGGCTGCGAACATGGGGCGATTTGATGTGGTTGTGACTAACCGCCCCCGTCATGGGTGTCCGCATTCTGGCGGCTGTTCGAGACCTTGACCCACCAGCAGGTGGGGCGGAGATGTCGTTGGCAGCACTCCTGAAAGGAGTGATTGGTGATGGGCCATACATCGAGGATGCCCCCGATTATACCCCACTTGAGGGTGATGAGGGGGGCCGAGATGCGAGTGGATGGTCTGTCAAGGTCTTCCAGAGTTCAATGCGAGGGAATGTGACCGATCTAACACTCGATAGTGGATTGGAGCGAGAGGTTTGCAACCTTCCTGTTGAAGACTTGTGGTCTGGTCTGTCCTGGCGATTACGCAGCAGAAAAACGGGTCGTAATCAATCATGGTTCGAACAACGCCATTTACTCAAGAGTGGTCGTGCATTTGCAAAGTGGTTGAGTCCGTTCTTAGCGGCTGAAAAGATACGGGCTGAAGAGAGTGGTGATCTTTTGCTAGGGGTGACGCAGCTCCACTGGTCTGTTGGTGCAGCTAGGGCTTTCACTGCTGCTGGGATTCCATATCTGGCATTTGTTCGTGATGAATTACAATTCAACCATCCTAGAATCTATCGCGAATCTCTCGAAGGTGCGGCGGCGGTATGTGGGGCCGGTCTGGGGCTACTCAAACAGATCCATGGTGTATTCAATCTCCAATATGGGGAACATGTTCCTCTTCCAGTGAATTATGCTGAGCGGTTCGGAAGTGTCGAAGATGTTTCGCAACGTCGCCTTGCAGGGTTGACTGCGAGGGTCGAAAGAAACGATGGGGCTGTACCAAGAATTGCCGTCGTGGGTGTCACACCAGAGAAAGGATTTGAGTTCTACAACCAACTATTGCCTCACATGCAAGAGGTTTGGCCGGATGCCCATGTCGATGTGTATGGCGATGGTTCCTATGCCGAAGCACTTGGCGAATTTGGCAATGCAACATGGAGGGGGCACACCTCTGTTGAGGATGTGTTCTCCAGTTGTGATGTTCACGTCCTAACGGTAGCCAGTACCGGCTCGTGGGGCCGTGTCATCAACGAAGCTGGACTCTTTGGTGTCCCTTCTGTCACGATTGACATTGGCAGTCAACCAGAGGCTGTTGGGGATGGTGGAATTGTCGTGCCGAGAGATGGTGATTTGGATGCATGGGTGAATGCGATCAAAGAGACATATGAGAATCGGGAAGAGTTCGGGGCGAAGGCAAAGGCGCATGCTGGGGTTGTCGATCACCGACGTTCGATTGCAATGTTCCGAAGTGCCATTCGTGATGCTCTCAAATTGTGAAGGTGTTTGAATGGCGTATACTGATGTGAGTGTTGAAGAGGCCGCGTGGTTGTTGGCAGCAGCTGGGGTGTCTACACTCAAAAAAATGGACTCGCTTGCCGGGGGGTGGGCCAATTCGAATTATCTGCTCACGCTAGATGATGAAACAAAACTCGTTCTGAAAGTCTGGGATGAAAGGCCACCGGATGAAGTTGAGCAGATTATCCAACATACATGTTGGCTGGCTGAACACGGCGTGCTTACGCCCGCTCCGTTGCTGTTGGAAGGGGGTGTGCGGATGCTTGTGAAGGATAATCAGGCCTGGATGTTGATGCCGTTTATTGAAGGGGGTTGGCTACCTTCGGATGTTTCTTCGCTTTTCGAACTGGGCAAGGCACAGGCGAAAATGCATGAGGTTCCCATTCACGAGAGTATTCCGACCACATTCGCGATTGGATATACCCTCTGGGATAAAATGGTGAAAGAAGCACATGAAGAGGGTTCAATGACACCGTTTCTTCAGATGTTGGAAGACGAAAGTCGTCGCCTGAAGAAAAGTATTCCAGAGGATTTGCCCACTGGCATCATTCATGGTGATCTGTATCCTGATAATGTGATTGGGCGAGAGGGTGAAGTTCTCGCACTGCTCGATTTTGAAGAAATTTGTATCGAATCATTGGCGATGGATCTGGTAACTACCTATGTTGGATTTGGTTGGAAAGATGGTTTGCCCGTTCCTGAATTATGGGATGCATTGTTGGCTGGATATGAGTCGGTTCGAACTTTGACAGATTCAGAACGTTCAGCACTTCCTGACTTGCATCGATTTGCGGTGCTCGCCGTTGCAGCCTGGCGCTATTGGCAATTTGTGATTCACGTGCCCGGAACTGAACACACCAATCGATATGTGGAAATGGCTGATCGATTGGACAAGCCGTTGCCTTTCTGATTCTACATCTTACGGACTGGGTTGCCTGTGGATGTGGCCGCTCTTCAGGTTGGAAATCTAGTCGTTAGCCTGATGTGTGGGTGGGTGCCACGTTAGGTCAAGGGGTAGCATGGTCGACGAAGTTCTTGATGCGGTCCTCGACACAGATGCTGTTGAATTTGTTGTCCGTAGAGGGTGGGCTAACCGTCGTCTAGTATTGGGGGCGTTGTCGGCGATTGTCGTCGTCGGTTTACTGGTGAGTATGATTTTCACAACGTCACTACAAAGCCAAATCGCAGGAGACAACTCAAAGGATTACCCACCGATTTGGGAACGTCATATGACTGATTTCGTGACCGATGATACACATTCGTATGTTCTTGAGAATGGCTCATTCACCGGCCCGAATGGCGAGAGCCTTTGGAGTGGTACGCATCACTTCGTGGAATTTGAATTACCTCTAGAAGAAGGGGGTGCAGCACCCAATGGAAAGGTCAGCCTGGCTGTTTGGATACCAATGGTGCCCAATGGAACAACGGTTCCGGTCATCGCTGAATTCGGACCCTATTTCGATGAAGCATCTGTGAGTACTCCAGGTATTGAAGAGCCTGGAACTTGGCTCGGTGAAATGATCATCGAACAAATTGTGCCCCACGGATATGCATTCGCACAGGTCGCAGTCATGGGAACCGGACGCTCGAACCATTGCATGGATCTGATGGGGAATGCGGAGCAACTCGGTGTGGATGCAGCTGTGACTTGGTTGGGTACTCAAGATTGGAGCAATGGCAAGGTCGCGATGATTGGAAAATCATACGATGGGAGCACACCTTGGCAAGCGGCGATGTTTGGAAATGAACACCTCGCTACCATTGTACCCATCTCAGGGCTCATCGGAGTCATGGAGTTGATGTGGAGAAATGGGAGTAGTGAAGCACGAGCCCCCATCATGCACAATGGTGTCTACGGCAGTTACGGAATAGATGGGGATTCTGAGGATTTGCAAAATGCATGTCCTGACTACATCATTGGACCAGGGACAGGTGTATCTGCATGGATGTGGGGTAGCGAAGCAGCTGGTACCTATTGGGCTGAACGATATTTCCTTGAGCGGGTTCTGGACAATTACAATGGAAGTGTGTATCTGATCCAAGGCATGCATGATTGGAACGTTGACCCGCACATGGCGATCCCCACAATCAATCGATTATACGACCAAGGCATCGAAGCGAAGGGGCTCTTTGGCCAATGGGACCACGATTACCCGGACCGGCCCGACATCATGTTCGATCGAAGTGGAGTGGGCCGGGGTGTTGAGGCCTATCCAGAGATGGTCCGGATGGACTGGATGCAGGACCTGCTCGAGTGGTTTTCCTATTACCTGAAAGATGAAGGCGAAAAGCCGTGGTTGGGTGTTGAGATTCAATCCAACCAAGGGGAGTGGCGCTTGGAAGAGCGGTACCCTATGACTGAAACCACCGAGATTTTGTGGGAATTGGGAAGTACTGAACTTGCTGCGGCTGGTGGCTCAAACACCATTCTCCCTGATGCAAATTCTGGACCTGTGTACGAGACTCCTCCTCTGGAAGAAGATCTGTACTTCGGTGGCCTGCCTAGACTCCATGTCAATGTGAATACCATGACAGTCGGTGGTCAGATTTACGCTCTGCTCGAAGATTGTGATGGGTCGACCTGCATTCATATCGGCCACGCGATTATGGATCTCAGATACCATGCAGGGGGTTCCGATGAACAGACCTGGGGCGCACCATTTGAGGAAATCACTGCGCTGATGGAGTTCTTCCCAATGGATGTCGAAGTTGCAGCAGGACATACAATTCGACTGAGTCTAATGAGTACGGGCGAGGACTACTTGCCTTCAGCAGCTTCGTCGATTGTCACTGTGAATAATGCGGGTTCAACCTTACAGATTGATGCCTTCGATCCTGAAACTCGACAATATTACCAAGTCCCAGAATGTACGCACCCTGTGTGTCTTGAAAACGCCTGATGGCCCCACGGGGCCATGAAACTACTGTCCTTCTTTGGGCCGGAACAATGACCACATGCCCAGCATAGCAGCGGCGAACCAGGCAATCTCCAGTATCAAGAAGGCCCACTCATCTATCAGATACGCCCTTACTGCTAGAAGGCCCGAACCAAGGGCCATGAGGGCCAAGTAGGGGATCTCCTTGCTTTGTAGTGCGCCCCTGGTCTCAAGGACGAATGCGCTCAGTATCAAAATCATGCCAGCATACGCGACAAGTTCGCTGTGCGCGTAGTCAACCAAAGTATCGAACACAGAATCCCCGATCTGCCACTCAAGACAACGCTCATGAATATTCGTTTGATGCTGATACGCGGCAGTGCTACCAAGTTCCAGAATCTACGCACCCTGTGTGGGTTGAAAACGCCTAATTGAGTTAACTTTCATTTTCTACAAAAGAGATTACTCTCTGTTTAAGTTGGGAATTTTTAGTGCAGGGAGGAGACGAAAGGTCCCTGCACTTCCCTCTTCATGAGGGTTAAATTCCACTGGGGTGGGAAGTTGGTTATAAAGGGGGGGTCGGGAATAAATCCATAGTGGATTTATTAATCCAAAATCATGGACCGAGATGATGTTGGCAATTGGGTTCTGCTTGGATTATCTTTCATGGGCTGTGTTCTTGCAATTTGGATGATGATGCATGGGCATGGGATTTGGAATACCCCAGTGGGGAGCCATTCGGCCGGATTGGGTTTTGAGGGATTGGGGAACGTGTGCATCGGCGGGGTTTGGATGTTTTGCGGTTTTCTTTTGGTGCTTATAGCAGGACAAGGGGTGGTGGCTGGGGCAATCGTGGCGTTTATTCCGAGGGAAGAGTGGGTCGAAAACAATCTAGACAATGTTCCTATTTTGACTCAAGAAGAAGATTCGGATGATTAAGTCACATTTTGCGGGCGGGGTTGCCTGCATAGGTGCCTGGTTCAGTGATATCCTTGGTAACCACGCTACCGGCTCCAATCACGGCATCGTCACAGATGCTGACCGGCATGATGGTGGCGTTCGTGCCGATGCTCACGCGATTGCCGATGGTGGTCTCTTTCCACTGTGTTTGATCGCCACGAGCGGGGCCGCCGATTCGGAACGGGTCGTTGATGAACATCGCACCGTGGCTGATGAAGCAGTCCTCACCAATGGTCACGAGTTCGCAAATGAATGCATGACTTTGCACGCGTGTGCGCGCGCCAATCGAGACCCTTCGCTGGATTTCGACAAAGGGGCCCACAAACACGCCGTCGCCCAATGTACAACCGTAGAGGTTGACGGGTTCAACCAAAGTGACATCCTCACCGAACTCAACGTCGACAATGCCGTTCTTGTGGATTCGGGGCTCGCCCATGGTGAAGGCGGGGCGAATCTCTCGCTTGAATGGGTCGGTTGCATCATGCTCAAGGCCTGTCGTGGGAAACCGAGACTCATGTCGGGTGATGGGGTCGAGATCGAATATCGATTCTTCGTGCCTGACCATGCTGTT
>JBJLBW010000002.1:0-14367 GCA_045568015.1 Candidatus Poseidoniales archaeon
ACCCGGTCAAAAATGCAGACAAGGGAACTACTGAGTTTGCGGGGTGCATCATTTGGGGTGCTGTCATATCTGATGGCGATGGGCGGAGTAATGCTTATTGTGGCTGAATTGTTGATTGGCCCTGGGACATTTTACAAGCCGATTGTTTACGTCACAATCGCCTTCGTAGCAGTGCCGATTTTTGTTTCACCAATCGTCACCATGTATGCTCAAATTCGAGCAATGAATAAGCGATTGATCCACCAGAAGATTTCGACACAGGTCATCGGATATTTTGGAACCGCTGCTGCGATGATTATGATTTTGGCATCCATCTTGTATTATGGCTGGACTGCAGCGAATTCGGATTCAGGATTTGAACCAGCTGTTATGATTGAGTGGAGTGGTTATGCTCTCCTTGTGTTCATGTCTCCAACCATATTTGCATATGGTCGCATTATGGGCGCCTCTTGGAATACTCTACTACTCTCAAAATGGCGTACTGCCAAGGGCTGGAAGACACCGATTGACCCTGATAGTCCTCGTTTCTTACGCCGACTGATCGCTCTCTTCCTTGTGGTTTTCCTTGCCACCATGCCTTTGGCCGCAATCAATGGAATCGTGACCTTGGTTCACGTCATCATCAATCAACCTGAGGATGCAAATCGTCTACTCGATGTTGGAGGTATTCTCGGTGAGGCAATCTTTTCGATGGTGGAAAATTCAGAGTTTATGCGGAAAATTATCTCTTTGAAAACATTGCAAGAGGTGTTGGCATCTTACCTGATGCTGAATGTAGCTATCGTCGGTCTTGCGTTCATCTTTGAATTGACGCGCAACCTGTTCCTTGGAGGGCAGACATTTGCCGGCGTCGGTGGTGTGATTCTTGCCCAACCCCGTGACATTCGAACCGAACCGGAAGTCCAAGGGCGGATTCTCTTCTTTGGTTTGGCTGGATTTTCAGGTTATGTCGTACTCCTTCTCGTTCTTCAAACATACAAGGAATTTAGTGGCTTGATGCCTTATGGTGGCCGAGTGAGCGAAGAATTACTGTTGCAAAGTACATGGCAATTTATCGCAGCGGGACAGTTGATTTTCCTGTTGACATGGATTCTTTCAGTGGGAAGATTTGGCCACCTTAGAGGACTCAAATTCGATCTTTCACCCGACGAGCGCAGAGAGGGTGTGATTATGGCTGGTGGAGGAGATTGGATGCGCGCCCATATCGAAATCGCTGCAAGAGCCGATGACATTGCATCACTGCGAAATTTCCAAACCGAAAAAATCGACGGTGACAAGGCGGTGGTCCGGCTTGAAAAGGGACGCGCGAAAATGATTGAGTCAGCCCTGCGGGGACTGTGGCCTAGAGCCATCGAAGAAGCGCGCAAAGTCCTCGCCATTCAGGGTGGCGAAGATGATGAAGCCCGGATGATTATTGCAACTGGCCATATTGCATGTCGGCGATTCGATGCGGCCAAAGAAGCGCTGCGTGGCATGGAACAGCCTGAAGGGTATGATGAGCCAGAATTACTCGCTCTGGCGATGGAATGGTTAGATCCATGGGCTGGGCGTGTGAGTAATGACGACTTGTATGATTGGGAAAATAACTCTACAATCGATCACTTGCGCGATATGCAACGCCGACTCAAATCATGGTCACCCGATACGACCATTGGTTCCGCACACAGCGACCGATTGTCTCTACATTCGCAAATCGCAAGTGCAGCCATGCTCCGGGCCCAGAGGAGGAGTGAAGAAGCACTCGATCTATGCCTTGACCTCGTCAGAACTCACCCCGATTCGACATTGGCTCGAATCGCCTGCTCCCTGTGCATGATTGATTTGGGTGAATGGTTTGATGCACTCGATGTCTTTGAAGAAGTCAATGAATCAAGCCCTGAAGACCCAAGAGTTCAGGCACTGGCCGGGATTCTTGGATTCCAAGCGGATGCTGATGAATTGGAAATCGCTCTTGCAATTGGCAACGATGCAGAAAAGGCTGCTTGGATTGATGATGCCCCTGTGAACCCATTTGCAGCTTTAAATGCGCACAAAGGAATGGATGAAGCACTCAATGCCAATGTGATGGTTCTCGCGCATGAGGCTGTGGAAAGAGGTGTTCCTCCCGCATACACCACCCCCCTCGTAATGATACTCATCAACTGGGCTATTCTACTCCCTGCATGGTTTGTACTCGGATGGCTGGCATGGATGGAAACGGGTCAAAACCTCCTTGTGGGGGTTGGGACGACTCTTTCCCTACTGGGCTTGCATCTATTCACGCGTCGATTCAGAAGACTACAGCGACGCGTAATCAAACATCGTGATCAGCGAGCAATGATACTGTATGCAAAGAAAATGAAGACCCATAAGGTCTCAGGTGACGATAACAAAATGCCCATTGGAAACCATCTCTTGTTGAAGGGTTTACTCGTTACAGTAAATGGTAACATATTCGATATTGGATTCCCTGGTTGGCTGGTTGTAAGACTGCCGAAAGAGAGAGAAAGACCATTCAAGAATCGCTTGAGAAATCGCATGCGTGACATGAAATCGAGTCGGCTTGCGCGGGCACAGCCGCTCCCTGAGCGATGGTGGACTAAGAGGCCAAAACCTGTTGACAAGGGCATGAGGACACTTGAGAGGTTGGTTGGACCCGCAGCCTACAGAGGTTCGCACCGTCGCAGCCTCGGTATCCAGGGGAAGGAACTGCAATCTGGCAAACAGCGGGACCGACGGCCGATTATGGACACCCGTCCAGACAAGCGCGGTATACCCACACACACAAATCCGGATGAAGGCGCGGCACGCAGACCAACAGCGAGACCTGAACAGGTCAAACGGATTCAAGATATCACGCGAATGCCGACCAAGAAGCAGAAAAGAAGAGATGACGATGAGTTGGGTGACTTTCGGGACTTTTCGTAGGTGATTTCATGCCACTGATCGATGATACAATGGATGAATCCACACCATGGCTCATCGAAAAATTACAGCAGAGATACCCCTCCACTGATGCTGGTTTAATCGTCGATTGTGAATCGGGTGACGCTCCGGTTTGGTGCGTTACACTACCAGCATTTGAAAGATGGTTCGCAGAATTGGAAGCCACAACAAACCAGACATTGGGGCGAAGATTGGCCTATGCGTCGGCCGAATCAGAGGAGAGGAGATGGGGTTTTGCACCCCCCCTTCCCAAATCTTGGCTCGGTCAGCAAAAGAAGCGTGTCGCGGCCGTGAACTCCGATTGGGGTGTGAGGGGACTCGGACAAATTGAGATTCTTGAAACCGCTGCTGATGGAGCGACCCTGATGGTAGCCAATCGGGGACAGACTGCAATCGCGGCTGGGATGGGGAATGCAGCATGGGAATGTATCCAAGAATGTCGTTTCAAATTCCAATGGTCTGATCGCGGGGCTGGCGAGACCGTTGTTCAATCGACCCTCGATTTAAGAGAAATTCCTGCGCCCAAAATGGCAGTATTGTCGTGGTCGGACCTCGATGGAAAACCGTCAAACGATGAGCGGCTTTACAATCGGGCTCGACACGAAACTGAGGGCGTGTGGACGGTTGAAGGAAATCGGGTTATGATGTTGCATCAGGACCTATTACTTCGATTTGTGAACTTGGCTACACCATACATGGCAGATTCACCTCGTTCAACCGATGCTCGTACCGAATGGAAGGGGGTGGATGAAATTGAAAAAATTGTGTTCTGGGATGCAATGGCGGAGGCTTCGAGAAAACAGTTCCTGGCATCGGGTGAATTGGTCCTCGTCGCCGAGCCTGATGGTTGGAAATCGATTTCCAATCGTCATCTGGCGATTCAGGGCCTGGGTTGCGTGACTAAGGCGACTGGAATCGATGGGCACGGTGGCGTTGAACTGCTCATTCCAGCAGTACTACACCCAGCGGTTGTCGTCGGGATATTAATCGGCTGTTGGGAGCGGGCAGAAGGGCGTGCTGCAAAGGCGAGTTGGTCATCAGAAAAAGACGGGCATCATATCCGATTGGAAAGTCGCCGAACCATCGCAGAATAGTCTCATAACGGTCCGTGATTGCGTGATACTACGCCACACGGCCTCACTCAAGCATTAAGTGTAAAGCGTCGTGTCGCCAAAGAGTCAGAAGGGTGCTACGCACCCTGTGGAGATGAAACATATGGGACTTAATCACAATCAGTGGGCTGTCGTCGCAATAACCGCAACAATCTGCTTAGCCGGCATGTATACAATCGTCGGCTCAGCGCTAGAAACACTCGATTCTGCTGGATTCGAAGGGGCTGGAGATGATATCCAAGCGCCGGACGATGAAACTCAACGCGAGGGGCAAGACACCGATGAGGATGGCCTTAGCGACCGGATGGAAATCACCCAATACGGTACCGAATTCGATAATGATGATACGGATGGGGATGGATTGCTTGATGGTTGGGAAGTCGCCAATGGTTTAGACCCACTCGATGATGGTGATGCTGACTTTGGGGAGATAGAATCCAGTCAGAATCCAAACGAAGATGATGTCACTACCGGTGAAAACAATGAGACATTCCCCGATCCTGACAACGGCCCGATGGGCGACCCAGATCGCGATGGATTGCCAAATGCTGAAGAAGCGGAATATGGCACAAACCCAAACCTGCGAGACAGCGATTCAGATGGCCTTAACGATGGGTGGGAAGTACTCCACCAACAGACCGTAATCGGTGCTGATGGTATTCCATTTACCCTGATGAACCCAACCGATGCAAACTGGGAATGCAGTCTATTGAGCCCACAAGTTGTCGCAGATTGGATTGAGTCATTCGGCATTGATGAATGGAACCTGCTTGAGGATTCATTCACGGGGCGCCATTCCTGTGACACCGTTCTCGATGTCGACTCGGATACGATGCCCAATTACATCGAGGAGAGGTATGGAACTGATCCTTGGTCCGAGGACAGCGATGGTGACCTCATTGGCGATGAAGTTGAGGTAGCATTTGGAAACATCAACATCGATTCGTACTGTGGTAACACGGTCAACTCAATGTCGATTGAGGCCCCATTCACACAAGCTCGAATCGTCGAGGAAAACCTCGCATGGTTTGAGGAGGACATGGATGGCGATGGTCGCGCAAACGGCCCAGGTGACTGGGACACGGATGGAGATGGTATGCCAGATGGGTTTGAGTTCTGTTATCTCGAAATCCTAGACCCTGCCAACGCAACCGATTCGTTTTCGGATTCCGATGGTGATGGGTTGTCCAACGTCGAGGAATACCAAGTGGCCTACACATGGGGCGCTTCACAATTCACCGACCCTACAGATCCGGATTCGGATGACGATTTCATGCCCGATGGCTGGGAAGCCAACAATGGATTGAACCCCCGAAATGGTAGCAATGGTATCGAAGATCCTGACCACGATGGATTCGACCAGAATGGTAACGGTGATGTCCGCCTTTCTGAATTTGATGGGTTTGCTCGTGTGCACGCAATTTCCGTTGACCTCTATCAAGAGGTTACGGCCAACCAGACTGTGGCGTGGGCTAAAGTTACACTTTCAGGTGCAAGTTCAGGTGGTTCGCAATATGAACTCATTCCTCTTACAGCTCCATGCGATGGATTCGTTTACTCAATCAACGCTCAAGTGAATCAAGAGATTACAGAGCGGAGTTTTGTCTGGATGAATATTGTAGAACAAAATGAGCGATTTACGAATCTCGATGAATACGAAGCCCGTGACAGGGACGGAGATGGTGTCATTGATGGTCGTTCAAGCGATCCACTCAACCCCGATACAGATGGAGATGGTCTTCTCGATGGAATCGAGGTTATGGGATGGACGATTCGAGTTGTAAATCGCGGTGTGAATGAAGTTCATGTTTACAGTGACCCCGGTGTATTCGACACCGATGGTGACGGCCTCAACGACAGTCGTGAATACTACATCACCTACACCAACGCAAGCAACAGGGATACCGATAGTGACAACCTGGAAGATTACACAGAAGCTGTGGATGGGTTCGTCTGGGATGGCGTCCCATATACAACCAATGCATCCATGTTCGATACGGACAACGACGGTCTAGAAGATGGTGAAGAAATCGCCTTGGGATTGGACCAATACATCACACACGCCAACAATTCGGATACCGACAACGATACGTTGAATGATGGCGATGAAGTTCTCTTTATTCCCAGACCTTGGCAGTCTGCCACGAACCCACTGGTCAACGATACAGACAATGATGGAATGCTGGATGGATGGGAGATGCAGGTGGAATCAACCACCGAAAATACACGCTCGCATTCACTGTGGGTCTCGATGACTCCATGGAGGCCTGTGGGTTGTGAGGATTCGTCTTGCGAGAAGGCTGCTGGGGGCTGGATTTACCTGAACGGTATCCAAGAATGGTCTGGCAGTGCAGGAGATGCGGATAACGATGGGAAAGCCGATCCGAAATACTTCATCTGGGAAATGAACCTGACCGGGTTCTCAATGCCTGCAGATGGGGGCCGATGGGCCCTCGACCCTGCCATGGGTAGTCTGCCTGATGCCAACTTCGATGTTGACAATGACACTCTACCAAACGCGATGGAGGCACCAGACCGTTGGAATACCAACCCTGTTGATGACGATACCGACGGTGACCGATTGGCAGATGGTTGGGAAGTTTATTGGTCGGATAAGGCTCTTGAATTGGGTCTTTCGAACTCAGAGGAATTGCAAGCAATCGGTGCTCGAGGTCCGATGGACCCAAGCATGATTGACAGTGACTTGGATGGTATTGAGGATGGCGAAGAGGACTTCGATCAAGATGGTTTGAATCGAACAAACCTATTGAATCGCTACTGTCCATCTCACAATGACCCAACGACATTCAACTGCCACATTGACCCCACAACCGAAGCGGGAGGACAGTTCTATGATGACCTGGAGAATTTCACCAATTATGAGGAACTCCTGAATGGTACGAGTCCTGTCCAAAACGATACGGAAGGGGACGGTCTAGAGGACGGGCCTGAGGTGTTCTATCAAGACCATGACAATGATGACATGGCCTCTGGCTGGGAATACTACTTCCAGTTCGATCCATTCGACGCGGCAGATGCAATCATCGATGTTGACCAAGATGGATACACGAACAAATGTGAAGAGAAATGGTACACGAACCCACGTGAACCAACCAGCTTCCCTGGTCAAGGTCAGCATTGTGACAACTTTGAATGACGAAACAAGGTCAAAAAGCGCCCTTTAGGGCGCTCAATCGAACCAACGATTCAAAACGGTGTAGGTTGCCCTGCTATCATGGTGAAGGGCATTGGTCGCATTGGTTCGGCCTTGTGCGTGTTGATTTTACTTTCACCGTACGGGATCTCCGAAACTGACACATGGGATGATTCACCGCAACTTATTTTCGATCAGAATCAGGGTCTGTTAATCGAATCCAGCCTCAACATTTCTGGCACCTATATCGATGAAGAGTTTCCAAATACGTTTTCTTGGAGAATTTTCCGTGGCACAGACGTATGGTTGAGTGGCGATTTACTGGATAGCCTTGTTGAGAGTGGGGGGTCCCATGAGTCTAGTCGCAACTCTTGGGAGTTTTCACTTGACCTGAATTTTTCATCCCACTCATATTGCGCTTGCATCCTTGAAATTGAGACTGAAGACACCAATGGACAACATGTTGTTGCACAACTGATGTTTTTCTCTCAGCATCCTGACAATGTCGAACTACCCCCTCGTATCATCCTAGAGAACCCCCCGGGAATCATCAGTGGAACCGTTGTATTGCATGCCATTTCGAGAGATTCTCATGGTTTTGTGGGCTTGCAATGGGCAATTAGCAATCACAGCGACATGGGTTCCCCGTGTTCATTCCACTATACAGATGCTCATCAATGGCCAGAAGAAATGCACTGGAGTGAGATCACTCTGACCTCCTCTGAAGACAACCAAACTCTGACAATCAATTCAACCAACTACGAAGATGGGGATTACTTCCTTCTGGTCAGGGCTGTGAGAGATGTTGATCGATCACCCTCATCGTGCCACAGAATAGGAATAGACAACAACCCCCCCACTGCTTCAATCAATGGCCCCACTCATTCAGATGAATTTTCTGGGGAAATCCAGTTTGATGGGAGTGGGAGCAGTGACCAATTTTTGGGTCAAGAAGGATTGGTTTATCTCTGGGTTTTAGAGGATGAGTTTGGAGAAAATTTGTATTACCATAGTGCGAAGAATTTCCGGACTTTTTGGGTCGACGCATCACAGGCTGGAAATTACACTCTCACCTTGACTGTCGCTGACGATGCAGGATTTTCCGATACAGTATCTCACCAATTCAGCATTACCAACCAAGAACCAGTGGCAGCTCTGAGGATTGGAGGTCAGGCACTGGAAGATGGAGATATCATCACTCTCACCGACAGTCCGCAATGGCTCCTTGAATGTGGTGATTCAACCGATACCGACAACGATCAGTCCGGACTCGTCTGTACATGGTATATCGACGAAGAGCCGATGATGACTGGGTGGTCAAGACAATTGCAATGCCCGGATGACCTTACTGCACCTCACACCTTGATGCTTGAAGTGACGGATGATAATGGGGGCAGTGATACGATAACAGTTCAATTCGGCGTGCGAGACACTCCTTCTGATCCAACATATGTCGCCGATGACGGCATGGGATTCTTGTCGATCATCGGCATAGTTATCGCCATCACTCTGGCTTTGCTCGCAGTTCTTGTAGCGGTTAGGCAGTATTCAGGTGGGTCAACATCAATCCCCAAGTGGAAACGAGAATGACCCGAATGGCTCATGAAGGGTCAACGAGTCGGCAATGTCGATGTATGAGAGGGTGACCGCTGCCTTGGGCGAACGCCCTGAAGGAATCTCGCATTCCGAGATGAGAAAGCGGCAGCATGATTTCTGTTCGGAATTACCAACCGATGCGGTTGCAATCATCGCCAACAACCCCGTGTCCATTCGTAGTCGAGATACACATCATCGCCATCGATTCAACTCCTACTTACACTACCTCACAGGATGGCATGGAGAGGATGGTTTGGCTGCATTCTACCACGATGGTGACAATTGGATGTGCCGCCTCTATGTACAACCACGTGACATCGTAAAGGAGACTTGGACGGGACGGAGGCCTGGGGTGGAAGGTGCACTTGAGAATTGGCCTGTGGATGAAACCGTTAGCCGAGATGAACTGAGTGATAATCTCACACAATTACTCGACAATGTTGAGAACATATATCACATCCAGTCTCTCGATGATACGGTCGATCAAATTGTAGAATTGGCTTTGCATGATGAGCCGAAAAACCCCCGACCTATTCTCGATGAACTACGCGTCATCAAATCCGCGGATGAAATCGCTTTGATGCAATACTCAGCCGATTTGGCAGCATATGCCCATGTCGAGGCAATGAGGCAATGTAAAGCAGGCATGGGAGAATGGCACATGCAGTCAATTATCGAGGGTTGTTTCCTTTACCATCAGTCAGAATGGGCCTATCCAAGTATTGTCGGTAGTGGAGACAATGCAACCATCCTCCATTACAATGAAAATACAGATGTCATGGATGATGGGGATTTGGTACTGATTGATGCTGGCTGTGAAATTGATGGCTATGCCAGTGATATCACCAGAACATTCCCCGCGAACGGAAAGTTCTCTGACGCTCAACGTACTATTTACGAACTCGTTCTCAAGGCGGAATTGGCTGGTATTGAGGCCTGCCAAGCCGGATCACTATGGGGGGCGATGCACGAGGCAACTTCACGAGTTTTGGCTCAAGGCCTCATCGATTTGGGCATCCTTGAGTGCACCTTTGAAGAGGCACTTGGTGACGATTTCAATGGGCTTTATCGCCAATTCTTCATGCACGGAACGGGTCATTTCCTTGGCCTGGATGTTCATGATGTCGGCGGAGGACGGCAAGGGGACAACCAACCCGAAAGAGTGCTTACACCCGGCATGGTTTTGACAATCGAGCCGGGGTTGTATTTTGGTGCATGGAGAGAGGATGTGAACATTGACCCAAAGTGGGCTGGAATTGGAGTCCGGATCGAGGATGATGTCCTCATTACCGAAAATGGTCCAGTTGTGTTGACGGCAAAATGCCCGAAGGAAATCACTGAAATTGAAGCGCTTGTCGGCTCCGAATGAGGGTTTGAATTGTGGCAAGAGATTCTTGAGGCTCAGCGGGGGCCATCTCCGCCGCGTCTGAGTGTTGAAGATGCCACCATTTTGTACGAAGAAGCGGATTTCAATCTACTCCGCAGTGTTGCATTGGAGAGGCGCAGAGTAGTCAACCCAGGCAACCATGTCACATACATGATTGATCGGAATGTAAACTACACAAATGTCTGTACAATCAACTGCCAATTCTGCTCGTTTTATCGTCCACCGGGTCACTCGGAAACATACACCCAAACCTATGAACAGATTTCAGCGAGATTTTCGGAATTGGAGGCTGTTGAGGGTGTTCGTGTATTGATGCAAGGTGGGGTCAATCCTGAATTGCCATTGGAGTGGTATACGGATTTAATTCGATATTTGCGCGAACAACATCCATCCATTGCCTTGGACTGTTTCTCGCCAATCGAAATTGAGGGGATTGCAGAGGTCTGTGGATTATCAACGCTAGAGGTGCTCTCAGCCCTCAAAGAGGCGGGAATGCACGGATTGCCTGGCGGTGGGGCCGAGATGTTGGTCGACAATGTCCGACTTGACATATCACCGAAGAAGGGGAGTGCAGACAATTGGTTGCGTGTAATGCATGAAGCGCAATCTCTTGGACTGACCACTTCAGCAACCAATGTGATTGGGTTCGGTGAAAACGCCCTAGACCGCGTGAAGCACATGAACCGGGTTCGTGATTTACAGGACCAAGCCATCTCCAATGAGTGGGTTGGATTCACTTCCTTTGTGGCTTGGCCTGTGCAACTTGAAACCAATGTATTTGGAAAGCGCAACCATGGTCAAAACCGCATCGAATTGGGTGCAGGTCCGAGTGAATATCTTCGCCACGTGGCCATCTCGAGATTGTTCTTCGACAATATTCCACACATCCAAGGATCATGGCCGACCATGGGCCTTGATGTGGCACAGATGGCCCTGTTCGGGGGTGCCGATGATATCGGTTCGACCATGATGGAGGAGAACGTCGTATCGGCCTCTGGTACGGACAAAACCTGTGCGCTTGAAGTCGAATTGCAAGAAGCGGTGCGCAGAGCTGGCTTCGTCGCAAAACGAAGGGATTCTGATTACAACTTGCTCGAAACGCCCGATGTCGCATCAGATGTGCAGGCCTTCCCCGCGCCACCTCCGCTGCAACCAGTATAGGTTGGCGGAAATTTTGAATCATTCATCCTCTGTTGAGCATTCCTCTTCTCGGACGAAATCGACGATTGTGAATGAACCATCGTCATCTTCCTCAACCGGGGCCGGCGCCGGGTTTGAATCCAATTGGGCGCCGATATTTGTGCTGATATTGGTGTAGTAAACAACCCAAATATTCGCATGAATGTTCTGATTGGCGCCAGATTGCTCATTCTGTGGAACGTAATTTTGCCCATTATACAAGCCCTGGTATCTCAAGCTGTTTTGGATTCCCGATGAATCAATCCAATTCGTGATGTCATATGTCCACGGTTTGACATCTTGTCCGGCACACCATCCCGCGCGGCCGTAGGGCCACGAACCCAACTGATTGGCCTGGGCACCATTGTGCATTTCCTTTGCACAACCCTCGTTGTCGCTGCCGACGGTGCTATTGCCAGCCATCGGGTGATCTTCCTGTGTTACGAATCCATTCATGCTGTATCGGTGTTCATGGTTACAGAATTCAGCACAGTTGGCGTTGTCCTTGCCAAATCCGTGGCCGGTGATTACAGCATAGATTTCGATTCTCTCCGTCCCTTCTGGGATTTGCAAATCGTGGACGCGCTTGTATTGTGATTCGTTGTTGTATTCGCCGCGGAATGAGCCGCCATTGAATGCCAACTCACCTCCTGTTGCACGAAGGCCATCGTCTTCCCAATTTGAAAGGTAGACGCTGACATTGAGCCAACCACCGTTTGCGCCTCGATATCGGAACATGTGATCGCCACCTTCGGTGAGTTCAAACAAACGCGGTGAAATATCGGTTAACCAGCGACCTTCGCGCCCGTATGTCGTAATCCAATAGCCGAATTCGGTGCTACACGTAGAGGCATTTCCAACCTCATCACAAATTTGCATATACTGGCTGTAATCCCATTCGTGGCATCCTCCATAGGATCCGTCGCTCTTCTGATATCGATCTCGATGCTCGCTGCAACCATGATGCATGTAGAGTTCCATCGTGTTGAATCCCTCCATCACAGATGCATTTGGGAATGAGCCGTTGGCCAATGAAGAATGGCCGCCACCCCATCCTCCGCTGTGCCGCTGAGCGACCATGATGTCAACGACTGTGACGCCGGGGTCGTGGCGGCGCATTTCAGTCGGGAACTCTGAGTTGAACTGGAGTGGCATTTTGGCGATGTAATCCAAGCGGTACTGGACTCCGTGTGTGCCAGCCCAATTGTAGAGTGAACCGATTTCACGCCATTGTTGGAATCGGTCCATTCCATAGTAAAATGAACTCCAATCCCCAATGACACCGCCGAGACCGCCTCCGATGGAACCACCTTGTTGATCGATGTAATGGACATGGGAATCGACCCATGCCTTGTCTGCATCGTTCAATCCATTCCGGTATGAGTTGACCCGGTTGTTCATTGCATCGATGTCGTTGCGGTAATCACTGTCAAAGGAACCAAAGAAAACGTGTGCATTTTCGGGCAGGGTATTCAAAAATCTAGCAATGTCTTGATTCCAAATAGGTGACATGTAAGAGCTCGAATCCTGATTGAAAATGAACAGATATGTACTCTCACCATCCCAGTCTCGCGACATCACCCAGTTACCGGATTTGGTTTGTAGTGTGAAATCTCCTGCAATACCAAAACGTTCGGTTGTATAGGGGCCAGAGTTCCATGAGACAGGTACTTGCAAAACCGTGCAGCCATCGACGTTTGAGGTCCAACGGGTCTCTGAATCGGGGCACTGGTCGACATTGGCGAAAATACCGTCCCCGTCTAAGTCTGCGCACCCCACTTCATTCACATCGAGGCCAGTTGGTGTTCCAGAGCATTGATCGGTGTCGTCCATCACACCATCGCCATCATCATCCCACTCGTATGCAGCACACCCGTAGATGTTGACTGCTGCACCAAGTACTGTTCGACTACATTGATCATCAAAGTCGATGACTCCATCTGAATCATCGTCCCCATCTTCATCCATATCTCGGCAACCATCCATGTCGTAGTCGGTTTCATTGGTTTGAATCCATCCAATGACACCATTGGGGCAAGAGTCCTGTGTGTCAGGAGTCCCATCATTATCATCGTCCAAATCATCGTCCGAATCTCGACACCCGTCTCGATCGTAATCTGAGGCTCCCGTTGATTGCCATCCCGGTGCTCCTAGAGGACAATTATCGAATGGATCCAGAATGGTGTCATCATCATCGTCATCATCTTCTGATACGTCTTGACAGCCATCTGAGTCATGGTCCAGTTCAACGTTCGTTGAATCCCAACCAATGAGTCCCCTTGAACATCGATCTGACGTATCTGGTCGCCCATCGCCATCATCATCTGTATCTTCTGAAATATCGTGACACCCATCGCCATCCATGTCATTGCTTGAACTGGATACAAAGGCCACAGTGCTCTCGACGCATTGATCGGATTCATCTGGAATACCATCGCCATCCAAATCTGGATTTTCTTCAACAAAAACGAAGATGTACACAGATGTATTGTCGGTTGTAATTTCATTACTACCACAAGAAATCCTGAAGGTACCATTGAATGAGGAATCGACAAAACCCAACGGAATTGAGGCGAATTCCCCAGAGATCGAAACGACCTGTATGCGATCGAGTTCATCGGTCCATACCCCTGAACATGTATTCAGGGCGGAATGCACAATTTTCGCCCTCGCGATTACTGATTCTCCATCCTCGACATAAACCACTGGTGGGAAGGCGGAGATTGTGACGGGTTGCTCCGGCGGTTCGTTGACGGTGATTGTAATCCCATATTTTGCAACAGGACCATTTTCATAGGTGGCGGTAATATGAACCATGTGTGTACCAGACGGTAAAATTCCGAAGTCAAGCACAAAAGAGTCTGATTCAATAACCGCTTGTCGGGAAATGGCTCCGTTGGCCATCGTCCCCCTAATATGAACAGTATCAATTGCATCCACTATATCCCCTTGAATGACAACATTTTGATTGTGAAGAAAGGGCTCATTTTCGGATATCGAGAGAACGGGCGGCA
>JBJLBW010000003.1:0-14263 GCA_045568015.1 Candidatus Poseidoniales archaeon
ATGTCGATGGCCTTCCTTTTGGAAGATCCGGACAAGCCTGTAATTTGGCGAGGTCCAATCAAATTGGGAGCCATACAGCAATTCATTGGAGATGTGGCGTGGGGCAAACTCGACACACTCATCATCGATTTCCCTCCTGGGACGAGTGATGAGCCTCTAACCGTCGCTCAATCGCTACCCAATATCGATGGAATGGTGATTGTAACCACTCCTCAAGATGTCGCTCTTCTCGACAGCCGCAAGTCGATTAATTTCTCAAAGACGGTCAAAATTCCGGTTTTGGGTGTGGTCGAGAACATGAGTGGATACACACTCAGAGGCAAAGCTGAGCCCAACACTGAGGTCACGGTCATTGGTCCGCAAGGATTGCCTTTGCAGGCAACCGCTGATGGTGAGGGTGATTGGACGATCACCCTCAATCTGTTCAAGCAGGGTGGAGGGGAAGCCGCTGCTATTGAATTCGAGGTACCATTCTTGGGCGCCCTACCTTTTGATCCAGGCGTCGTTCGAGGAGGAGATGATGGTGTACACAGGATTGTCGCCGACCCAGAAGGCGAAACTGCACAAGCATTCGATACGATTGTTCAGAACCTTTTGGCCGAACTCGCAAAGGACGAAGATGAGGCTCCTGAAATCATCTAAGTGACAACCCTCTTGATTAGATACGTTCTAGACACGTTCTGGAAGGGCTTGCTATGGTTGGCGGTACTGGCATCTACGTCACATGGGTGACCGGTGCAATCATCGCCTCACTACTCCTAATGCCACTCCTGAAACCACCTTGGGCGCGAATCACGCTCACCGGGTTCCAAGACATGTTCCGCCGCTATTGGATGCATGGCATCGTCGTGTTTTCAATTTACATTTGGAAGGATATTTTCGATGGTGTCGATCGAATATTGATGGCCAATACACGAATCGATATGACCGCTTACATCTATGCCATCGAAGGCGACATAGTTTTGTGGTTTCAGCAGACCTTTGAGAATGCAATTCTGACCTCAGTTCTCACTCATTTCTACGTTGCAGGCTACATGATGGTGATTTTCAGTGCCTTCGTATACACCTGCTATTTCGACGACCGACATATGGCTGATCGAATCTCATTGACACTATTGCTAACCTACATGTTGGCGCTTCCATTCTATCTGTTCTTCAATGTCCGTGTGACTGGCGATTACATTCCTGAAATGGAAACTTTGGGTTATCATCTCACACCCGAAATCGAGACATGGTTCACTCGCATCGATCCATTCACCAACGGCATGCCAAGTTTGCACATCGGGATTCCATTTTCAATTTGGTATTGTTTCGCACGAAACGACCTCGATGGCCGATGGAAAATTTGGCGCACGTGCATGATAGTTTACACGCTATTGACGGCTTTCACAATTCTCTATTTGGGCATTCATTGGATTAGTGACATTATCGGTGGCATTGCAGTTGGAATGCTCGCAGTACACCTTTCCGAACGAATCGCCCCCTCGGTTTGGTGGTGGTTGGATGAGCGTTCCTTCTTGCATAGAATATCTTGGCTTCTTGCAGATTGGCGCCGCCCAGTCAATGAAATTGGTTCCATCATAGGGGGTTGGGTCGCTTGGTTCAAGGTCGGTGGAAGCCGGCAAACCGGTGTGGTCATGATGCTTCTACTCGCAGGCACAGGAGGTACCTTGCTATGGGATGCAACCCACCAACATTTCCCGGCTGAAGGGGTATCACAACCGGGTGTCGCCGCAGGAGCGGATGGATGGTTGGCCAGTTACGAGACCATTGACGAAGGAAATATCACGGTGACTTTGTGGAATCTTTCAACCGAAGAATCCTATCAGCAAAACTTTGGCATCTATACCGATTGGGGGAACTATCCCGTGGAGATTTTAATCGGTGAATCTCACATTGTGGTTTGGCATGGCTATCAGATGCAATTTTTCAATCTTAGCAAGAATCAGTGGGAAGGTCAATGGCTGACGGGTCCCCTGTTTGATGACATCGCTATGCTGTCTAACGGCAATGATGAATGGCCACGCATGGTCATGTTGAACGATGATGAAGTCGAGGTACGACTCCGTGGAGGTATTGATTGTTCCACAGCCAACGGGTGCACAAGCCTCCCCACCACTCCCAATGGACCAGTATCAATGATCGCGGCTGACGACAATCGGGTTGCATATACTGAGGTGGACACACCCCTTTCTGTCCACATTCAAACCATCGACGGAATTCAACAACATATCACGGTTGAAATCAATGCAACCATCGATGAAGAGCGGGACGAACAGGTATTCCAGATGACGGATACAATTGTTGATTACAACAATGCAACGATTACGGATCTTGCACTCGATGCCAACCACCTTGTCGCTTTGGTCAATCTCAGTGCGATTGATCGTTTGGTTTTGGTCGACCTCACAAGTGGTGAACAACGGATCCTTGGCGACCCTGTGTTCCCAGTTGATGCTCCAAGTATCGGGCACGGATACGTCTCTTGGCAACATCACCAGTTCCTCATTTCAAACAATCCGATGGAAATGTATCTCGATTGGGAGGTCGATTATCACGATATTGAGATGAACCAATCCTTCCAGTTGCACGCCGAAGATGAAATCGATCAACTCCAACCACAGGTGATGAAGGACCATATTGCATGGCTACAAGTCGATGAAGACAACGAAACAGAAATTCGTATTTTCACTCTTGAAGTCGTGCTCGAACCCTATTCATCGAACACATTACAATTGTTCATCCTTCTTTTCCCTCTACTCCTTTTGACATGGACGGCCCAGCGACTAAAGGAGAACGAGGGTCACATTCTGCCCAAACGTCATTCCAACGAGGAAGAGTGACTATTCAGCCAATCTGAACATTTCATCGAGGTTTCGCTGTGCCCGCTCGATGACATCCGCATCGATTTCGATAATCTGGTCAGTCCTTGGTGCCCTGAGTGCCTGAAGAATGTCCTCCAATTGCGTCGCCTTCATGTGGCGACACATCACACAGGCACCATACAGATTGAGCTCAACTTCAGTTTCAGCCAAAACACGTTCTGCCGTACCACATTCTGTAATCAGCATCACATTCGGTTTGCCTTCTGCACCGAGCCGAATCGCTTCGTGAATCAATTTCTCTGAAGAGCCGATGAAATCGGATTCCTCCAAGACTTCTGCGCTACATTCGGGATGTGCCAATACAGTGAGTTCCTCTCCAATTCTCTTTCTCCATTCCCTGACTTTGTCACCGGTGAATACTGCGTGGACTTCGCACTCTCCGTCGAACACAACAATTTCCTTTTTCCCAGCAAGTGCTTTCTGCAGATGGGCACCCATGAATCGATCTGGAACGAAAATAAGGCGGTCACCAGGTAGACGTTCACAGATTCGAATGTAATTGCTACTCGTGACGCTAACATCACATTCAGCCTTGACAGCCGCGGTCGTATTGATGTAACAAGCGACTGGAACGCCCGGATATTGTGCCCGCAAATCTCTGACATCTTGTGCGGTGATTCCATCCGAAAGACTGCAACCAGCCTCTGGTGAAGGATGCAGGACGGTTTTGTGTGGACTGACGATTTTTGCAGTTTCCGCCATGAAGCGAACACTGGAGAATAGAATGGTCTGTTGCGGCGCATCGCGTGCCGCTTTGGAGAGTGTATAGGAATCTGCAACTTCATCCGCCACTCCGTAAATGATGTCTGGTGTTTGGTACGAATGCGCGATTAGAAAGACATCATTTTCCTTTTTCAGTCGATTGATTTCCAAGGTAAGAGGTGCAATACTGCGGCATGTTTCAAGCGGCCATCGCTGATGTTGCTGAATTGCGCCCTGAAGTCGAACCGCTTCAGCCTCTATTTCTTCATCTGAAAATGATGGAAGATCGTATTCCGCGCGCGGCAAAGGCACGGTCGGCAAATTGAGTCCCATTCAATTTCCCGTCAAGTGCAACCGCTTTGAACTCATCTCATCTCCGGGAGTTGATGGCGGGACCATGGGACGGTGCAGAAATGTTGCATCAAGGGGCGGAGGCCATCGTTCATGCCGGCACTTGGATGGGTGAAGAAGCCGTCCTCAAACAACGGCAGCCACGTAAATGGCGACATCCAGATTTAGATGCACGTTTGACCAAATCAAGAATGTCAGCTGAAGTCCGCCTCTTGCGCCGCCTACATCTTGCAGGGCTTCCGGTCCCCGTATTGTTTGCCATCGACGCCACCGAAGGTTGGATGGTCACGAGTCGAATGCCAGGGGGCCCTTTGTTTGAGCATCTCAGAAACGGTGGGGGGTCAGAAATGCTGGAAGAACTTGGAGCCACGATTCGCAGAATTCATTCCATCGGAATCAGCCATGGAGACTTGACCACCCACAATATTCTCTGGGATCCAGATTTTGGCCTCTCAATCATCGATTTCGGTTTGTCGCAAATCACCGACGATATCGAACCCCTTGGACTTGATTTACAAGTTCTAAATGAGTGTCTGAAAGCCAGTCACCCAGACATTGAAGGAGCGATTGACAGGGTTCTTTCAGGTTATCTCAACGAAGGTGGTCAAGAGGTCGTCACACGATTCAATGATATTCGAAGCAGGGTACGATATCACGGTTAGGCAGTTTGCATGAGTTTCATTCCGCCATAGGCGAGAAGAGGACAACCGAGCAATGTCATCAACAGGTAACTTGCCGCAGGACCATATTCTCCATTGTCGAACAATTCCACAAGGTCGACGCTGTAGGCGGACATCGTGGTGAAAGCACCCATGATTCCCGTCCCAAGAAGAAGCCCCATCTCTGCTGAAAGCGACATTCCTACGATGATTCCCAGAAGTAACGAACCCAGTAAATTGACAGTTAATGTTCCCCAAGGAAAGCCATCAGGAATCCATTCTCCAATCATATATCGCAGGACAGCACCGATGGCTCCACCCACTCCGACCAAAGCGAGCATCTTGGGTTCCATGGTCGCTTGGAACCAAAGAGAAGACTTCAACCCTCACCCTCGGTTCGCAGTGACATGGCGACTCTGAACTTCTTGACGGGAAATTCGGGTAAACTCACAGAAGCACAGACTCTTTTGAGTCCACTCGGTTGGGAAATCCAAGCTTTTGAAATCGATGGAGAAGTACCAGAAGTCGTCGAACCTCAGAGTGATAATTTGACCACGGTTGCTTTGGCAAAAGTTGCTCAAGGAGTTGAATTGTTAGCCTCACAGGGGCGCCTTCAAGAATCGTTGCTGGTTGAGGATTCAGGGTTGTTTATCGATGCTTTATCGGAGTTCCCAGGTGTCTATTCCGCACATGTTCTGAAATCGATTGGATGCGATGGTATCTTGCGCTTACTCGACGAGGAAAGATCGGCATATTTCTTGACGGTTGCAGCGTTGTGGACCGGCGAAGCGGTCGAGGTGTTCGTCGGTCGCTGCGATGGTTCGATTTCGACAGAAATCAAAGGGGGAGATGGATTTGGTTACGACCCAATTTTTGTCCCTGATGATGGTCAAAACGGCCTCACCTTCGCCGAGATGAGCAAACAAGAAAAATCGGAATACAGTCATCGCGGTAGGGCGCTACGCGCCCTCTTCGATTACCTGAATGATGACGGAGCCTAGCGTCGGCATCCCTAAGACGGGCAAACAAGTGGATGGGGTTGGAGGCGCCGTCATGGTCACGTTCAAGCGACTGCTCTTGTGGTTCACACTCGCTATCGGTGTCCTCGGCTTCCTCGCACTCGCAGGGGAAATGGAAGAGAAGGAGCGATTGATTTTCGGTGCGGTCCTTCTCCTTCTCATTATTTTCTTGATGGGTACTGGCGGGGGACGCAAAGTCGAACGAATCCGCCGCCGTTCCGAGATGGAGCAAGAAGAGACCGAATCAGAACCAGATCAGGAGCTCCCGGCTCCGGTTCAATCCGAAGAGGACGCCTCCGCTCGTCGAGATGCAAAACTATCCCGCAGTCGGAGTGGAGCACCTGAACCCGAACCGGAACCCGTTGACGACGAAGTAGTCGTCAGTTTGGCCGATGACGAAATAGAGGTCACCGTCATCGACGAAAATGTTCACGTTGCCGAAGAGTTCGTTGCCGAAATCGATGCGGAGTCTATGGAAGAAGCAGACATTGAGTCATTCATCGATGATCGCCGAGACCGACACACATTGATTCGCCGTCGCATCGAAGCTAGGCGCAGAGAGCAACTTGCCGACATCCGTTCTGAAACAGCCAAGATTTACCAATCAGCAGACGAATCAGAAGACATCCTTACACTGCTTGGGACCGAAAATCATGGTCACACTATTCACGAAGTGGCTGGTGACATTCCTTCCGGCAGTCCTGTCGGAGCAGTCTTTGCCAGAATCGACGACAATCGAATCCTCAAGGTTCGCCTGCCACTGGATCAAGGATTCATCGCCAGCGCAGAGCCATTGCCTGAATTGCCCCCTCTACCTGACCTCGGTGGTTTACCCCCTCCACCATTGCCTGAAATTGGTGATTTGCCACTTCCGCCACCCGCATCAAGTTCGAAGTTAGATGCCTTACGAGATGAAATGGACGAGTAAATTCTCAACCCATAGGGTTGAGAAGTATGGCGCCTACCGCACCACATGAGCGCACCTCCAGAATCCGACGTGCTTCAAATCGAAAATGTCCCAGCAGAATCGTCCAGTCCAGCAGGTGGGGTGGTATCGGTTTGGACCATCAATCGTCCAGAAAAATTGAACGCCCTGAACAGTGAAGTAAATTCTGTATTGAAATCAGCCTGTGATTGGGCTGAATCAGATGATTCTGTTCGAGTCATTGTCATCACAGGTGCAGGCCCAAATGAGCCACCTGAAGGCAAGCGACCGAAACCCAACTCGTTTGTCGCAGGAGCAGACATATCCGAATTTGAAGGTAAATCAAGCATTGACATACGCCCAATTTTCGATGACAATCCATGGGAATATATCTGGAATCTAAGCAAACCAACCATCGCAATGATCGATGGGTTTGCGTTGGGTGGCGGGTCCGAAATCGCACTTTCTTGTGACTTACGTTTGGCAACCTCACGCTCAAAGTTTGGCACGCCTGAAATCAATTTGGGGTTGATTCCTGGTGGTGGAGGGACACAACGATTGTGTCGATTACTCGGATACGGTCGTGCGATGGAGATGGTCATGAGTGGAGAAATGATTGGAGGCGAAGAAGCCCATCGAATCGGCCTGATCAATCACCTCGTTGGTGAAGATGAACTTCGTGACAAGACCATGGGAATCGCACAAAATCTAGCCAGTAAATCACCCCACACGATTCGTGTTGCTAAGGCCGCTGTCCGCGCCGCTTTGGAACAACCTTTCAGTGCAGGAATTTTGGTGGAGAGAGATTTGTTCTGTGCACTATTTGACACCGCAGATATGGAAATCGGTGTCAAGGCATTCCTCAATCGAGAGACAGCTGAGTGGACAGGGGCATAAGAATGGCCGGCGATGCATTGGTCGAGACCAAGGATCTCGGCAAACGATTTGGCGATTTTGTTGCCCTACACCCACTTGATGTCTTGGTTTATCCCGGTGAATTTTTCGGAGTATTCGGACCGAACGGGGCGGGAAAATCGACGTTCATCAGACTCCTAACAGGCCAACTTTCACCTTCTTTGGGTTCAGCCAAAGTCTTGGGCACAAATGTTGCAATGGATCCTCAGAAGGTCAAGGCAAATGTCGGCATTGTTCCTGAATCAGAGAGTCCTCCTTCTTATCTCACCTCGGCAGAATATCTCGACTTTGTTTGTCGAATTCGAGGGATTGAAGACATCGATTCGAAGGTTGATTATTGGTTGGAGTGGTTTGGAATTGAAGACAAACGAGAAACACTTTGCAAGGACCTCTCTAAAGGACAGCGCCAGAAGGTGATGCTCGCTGGAGCTTTTATCCACGAACCTCGCTTGCTGTTTCTGGATGAACCCTTTGTCAATCTAGATCCAATCTACCAAAGAAAATGTCGTGAATTGCTGATGGAACACATTGGTGAAGGTGGGACTATTTTCCTCTGCTCACATATTTTGGAGGTAGCAGAGCGAATGTGTACACGGGTTGCTGTCATCGACCAGGGGCGTGTATTGGCAGCCGGAACACTCGATGAATTGCGAGAAGAACCCGGTGAGGATTTGGAGGATATTTTCATCCGCCTCGTTGGTGCTTCCGTTGCCGAGATTGAATCTCGTTCAGGAACCGATGAGGAGGAATGAGCATGTATGATGGCTTGAGAGAGCCACCGACTTTCGGCACTTCGTTTCGTTCTAACTTCGTGATGATGTTTAGAGAGGAATGGCGACAAAATGTCGATTTCGCGCGAAAGAGACACATCATGATGTTCCCAGTCATGCTCGCTCTTGTGACCATGGTGATCACAGTTGGATTGCGTTTTTTGACCGGTGATGCTGGGATTGATTCAGCATTTGATACAGTAAAGGCAGCAGAGGCTCAAGCTGAGAAGGCATTCACTTGGGACGAATTGAAAATTGGTCTACATCTTTCATTGTTCATGTTCAGTCTTGGCATGGGTTCGTTTGCATTCATTGGACGAAACATGGTGAGTCAACGTGGTAGTGGGAAATCGTATTTGCTTGCTGGACCGGCGTTATTGCCTCTGGAATTGCCGCCAGTATACCTTGCATACTATTGCAAAGAAGTGACCTTCTACCTCTGTCTAATCTTATCTCCAGTTGTTGGAGGGATGGCATTGGGGATTCTCTTTGGTATGTTCACTGGACTATCCATTCCACTTCTTTGGAGTTCACTACCAATCGTCCTATCATGCATGCTGGTGACGATGATGCAGGGCCTGGCTTTGTCCTTCTTTGCCAGTGCCATTTGGTCACGTTCCCGACTCGGCGCGCTCTTGGTTCCAATCGGAGCGGTCGGTGCTGGAATTATTGTCGCCATCGACATCGTCCCACTCGAAACCGCAATCGCTGGTTTGTATGTTCAGCTGACACATGAATTGGTGTTGCTTCCAATCGCTGCGATTTCTTGGCTTTTGATCGCTACAGTTGGCGCCTATCTTGTTCCAGACGATTTCGAGGTTAGGGTGACAACTCGAACAGAACTTTTCGTCCCTGTCCACCAACGCCTCTTCTTCCTAGGAAACGGGCAGATGCGCACGCTGGTTGCCAAAGAGATGGTTGATGTTTGGCGCTCGGGAACTTTGTTCAAAATGCTCGGTTCCTATTGTGTCCCCTTGCTATTCCTCCTTGCATTGGCTTGGATGGCTGATTTTGCTCGTTTCCCAATCCCATTCAACCTGTTGTCATATGCACCCTTCCTAGGCTTCTTTGGATTCAATTTCTATTCGTGGCTCAATGCGGTTGACAGCCCGGATTTTCTCAATGGTTTACCGGTTAGAGTTCCGCAATTATTGCGGGCGAAAATCATTGTCTATTTCATCATGACAACTTGGATTTCAATCCTCTTCCTCATATTGATGGCGCATCTGCTGAATCAATGGGCTGGTCTTTTGCCTGCATTATTGGTAATGATCGCAAATTCAGTATACATTGTTGCACTCAGTGGGTTATTGATGGGGTTGCGACCGAACAAGGCAATTTTTGATACACAGATTATGGCCATATTTTGGGTGGCGACAGTCCTACCATTGGTATCTCTATTCCTTCTTTCTTTCACACAGGGTGATATGTCACTCTATGCGAATCAATTTGATGCAATTCAAGCGGGTGGAATCGGTGCCGAATCTAGATCCTATGATTCAACTGAAGCCCAAGCATCCTTTGGTGGAATCATCGCCATTTCCTTGGGTTTGCTGGCGTTGGGGGGGACGTTCCTCTTGATGCTTGAACGAAGATGGGGCCGAGCTGCTTTTGAGAACTGAAAATAGGGTTTTTCACCGATCCAGCAAACATGCTCGGCGAGAGTCAGTTGTCCAACAGTAGGTAGGGAACCTATGGTTCCCTGCGGAATCTTATAGTGTGCGGAGCAGTATCCGACAATCAAGGGCCGGAGGTATTGAGAATGGCGCGGAGAGGTGGAGGCGGTCGGCAGCAACGGAAACGTCGCCAACAACAGCAGTATGAAGAACTCGACAAATACCCGGTGTTGCCACCTCACGCATTCGCTAGAATCGTGCGTGATTTGCGAACACTAAACATCGTTTACCAGGTGATTGAGCCCCCTTTGACCAAGAAAGAAGAAGAAGTTCGTGCTGAAATTGAGACCATTTTCATTCAAGCATTGACTGCTGATATTGATGAGATTGATTCCAACCCTGAGCTCTATCTCCGTCAAGCAATGGATCAGATTGTGAAATCATATCGTTTGAAAGTCAACAAAAAATCTCGCTCGAAGATTTTCTATTATCTCAAGCGTGATCTCATCGGCTATGGTCGCATGGACGTTCTAATGAATGACGCCAACGTTGAGGACGTTAGCCTCGATGGAACGAATATCCCAATTTTCGCATATCATCGCAAGTTCGAATCGACCGAGACCACAATTTCTTGGCCCAATGATCAGGAATTGGAATCTTATGTGATTAAACTCGCACAGCGTTGTGGTAAGCACATTTCAGTTGCTGAACCACTGCTTGACGCAACACTGATGGATGGTTCTCGGATTGTCATGAAGTTGGGTCGAGAGGTGTCGACACGCGGTTCGACATTCTGTATTCGACGCTTCCGTGAAGATCCGTTCAGCCCTTGTGACATCGTCGCATTCCGAACGATGACCAGTCTGATGGTCGCCTATCTTTGGATTGCGTTCCAGAACGAAATTTCAATGCTATTCGTCGGTGGAACGGCATCTGGAAAAACAACCACACTGAACGCGATGTGTTTGTTCATTCCTTGGCAGATGAAGATTGTCAGTATCGAATCCACTCGTGAAGTGAACATTCCTCAACCCAACTGGATTCCCGGCCTAACCCGTCAGGGATTCGGCGGTGAGTCCAGCGAAGGTGAAATCGGTGAGTTCGAGTTGCTAAAGGCGGCTCTTCGAGAGCGGCCTGAGTACATCATTGTCGGTGAAATTCGTGGTGCTGAAGCCTATGTTCTGTTCCAAGCCATGGCCACAGGTCACTGTTCATACTCAACGGTTCACGCTGACTCCGTGCCCAGCCTAGTCCACCGTCTTGAGAATAAACCGATTGATATCCCACGTGTTCTATTGCCAGCTCTTGAGGCTGTGGCGATTCAAATTCAGACACGTATCAACGGTCGACGTGTTCGCCGTACAAAACAAGTAGTCGAAATTGTCGGTGTCGATCCTCACAGCCAAGAAGTGATTACGAATGAGGTGTTCAAGTGGGATCCAGCCCGTGACGATTTCGATTTCTCAGGAAAGTCCTACGTACTTGAGAAAATCATGGTGAAAATCAACTATACTCAAGAGAAGATGCGTCAAGAACTTCGTACTCGGAAACGTATTCTCGATTGGATGGTTCTCAACGATATTCGAAAGTCGGACCAAGTGGCTCAAATCATCACTGAATACTACGTTCGTCCCAACGATGTACTGGCGCGTGTGGATGGTCTGCGCTGAACTTACAATGACGATGAATGGTAGTTGAGAGGCGCATAACATGGCGAAGAAGAAGGATACCGGCCCTCTGTTTGAGGGAATGGTCCTGACGGAGTGGCAGAAACTCTCCAACTCTGTTTTCGGTGGTTTGTACCGAAAGAGTGCGCGTGCCGACAAGGAATTGATGAAGACACTCTCTCAAGCCGATATTCGGATTATGCCTGAAGTTTACAAGGCGACGACATTGATGTCTACAATTTTCGCAGCGCTGGGTTGCGTCGGTCTTCTCGCACTCATATTCTTACCAAATTCTGGTGGCATTGCCATATACGAAAACCAGCAAACCGCGGAGAGCGTCGACCCATGTATCATCTGGGCATTTGAGAATAGAGATGCCATCAATTACGACCTTGATTGGTCCGATTCCGCATCAGGCGTTCATTATGGCGGCTGTCCATTTTACGAAACCAAAATTCTTGGTTTTACTGCGAAAGCTATGCTTGTAGTCATCATTGGTATATTGATGCCCTTTGGAGCCTTCAAGTATTTTGGAAATACCGCCGAACGAGAAAGGGTCGCTCGGGGTGATCGCCTAGAGAAGTTCTTGCCTTACGCTGCATCATACACTGCGGCGATGGCAGCAGCCAATGCGACCCCGATGAAAATTTTCAAGTCATTGGCAGCAAATGAGAAAATCTATGGTGAAATCGCTTATGATTCAGCCATGATTTATCGAGACATTTCATTGTTGGGAATGGATTTGATTACCGCGATCAAGCACGCTGTTGATCGTGCAGCCTCACCATGGGCCACGGAGTTTTTCCAGGGAATGGTCGGTACACTATCCAGTGGTGGAAACCTCAAGTTGTACTTCCTAAATCGTGCGGAGCACTACATGCGTGAGAATCGTATTCGCCTGACCATGTTCCTTGAAACACTGGGTCTGATGGCTGAATCCTATGTTGTTGTCGCGGTCGCAATGCCATTGTTCCTAATCGTCATGCTCGTCATTATGTTCTGGGTATCTGGTGCGGGTAGCCAAATCACTGAAGGTCAGGTTTACGGAATTGTGATGGGTGTTCTACCCATGATTCACATCGCATATGCAATTCTAGTTTGGATGATGAGCGAAGAACAAAAAATGTGAGGGGGTGAAAATATGGCACGAAAGAAAGAAAAAATCCGAGTGAATCTTGAGCTTCCAAAGGATGACAAAACCCAATCCAATTTCATTGCAATACTGATGGTGGGGATGCTAATAGGCATCACCTGTCTTGGATTCTGGCTCACCAATTCTGGACTGGTATTGCCACAGGCCAACGGCAACCCTGCATTCCTGAATATGGCTTGCCCCGATTCATTTGACGCAATGGATCCAGCTGGCCCGACTTACTTTGACAATCAAACCTGTTTCTTGACTGAAGAAAGCCCTAACGAAGAGGTGTGGTCCGAATCTTGGCCTCGAGTCAAACCCCCAGGTTTGGCCAAATCGTTCAATGTGCCCGGCATGAGCCCCAACCAACTCATCGACAATGGTCAACTCCAACAACATCCACAACAGGAGATGCGGGTTGCGGTTTCAGCGGATGCATATCAGTCATACCAGTTTGAAGTAGCCGTCTATCACTACAAGATTGGGTCGACCCAAAGAGACCAGATTATGACATTCTCTTGTGTCGCCAATGATGGCACATGTGTCGGTGAAGTTCCTCATGTTGAACCGGGAGGAGAATATCAACTGTGGATTAAATTCCAAATGCCTTCAGATGGTGATAGTGCCACCATGCTGAATTCCGTCGATTTCACAGTCACTGTACAGTCATGGGACGGAATCCCTGAAAATATGAACAACAAATCGCTCTGGCTGGGTCCAGAAGTCAATTTGGGACCATTGAGCCTAAGGCCCACGATGTTCGTCAATTTCTTTGGTCTTGGATTCCTCATCATGGTTTATCCAGCCGCTATTTATTCCGACCGTCAGATGAACAAGATTGAAGCGGTCGAAGACAAATTCCCTGACTTTTTGCGAGATCTTGCAGAATATTGGAAAGGTGGTCTTTCAATGACCCTCGCGGTGAGAACATTGGCGAACTCAGAGTATGGTGCGTTGAATGGAGAGATCAAGAAAATGTCTGATCAATTATCGTGGGGTATCGCTTTTGGAGACGTATTGGAGATGTTTGCAGAGCGTGTCGGTACGCCATTGGTACAACGTGCTGTGAGTCTTGTAACCGAGGCCAACAAGGCCGGTGGTAAAATTTCAGATATTCTTGTTACAGCAGCCAACGACAGTCGCGAAATCCAATTCTTGAAGGGTGAACGTGCCCGTGCAATCGGTTCTTACATCGCTGTTATTTGGGTGTCTTTCATTGTATTTATTGGCGTTATTATCGTTCTATCAAACGTGTTTATTCCTGCGATTGCGAGTAGTAACAGTGGTGGCGAAAGCGAAACGATTGGAAACATGCAGATCAACGCAGTCGACCCTCTTTTCTTCCTGGTCGTATTCTTCTACGGCGTGACTGCGCAAGCCATGGGCAACGGTGCAATGGCAGGACTCATGGCCACTGGTCGTCTTTCAACCGGAATGAAGCACGCAGGTATGATGATGATTATCTGCTTGGTTCTGTTCAATTTGGCCGCGTTCAATCCAACTCTAATTGGTGTTCCACAAGGAGTTGGAATGAGTCCCGACATCGGCTTTATCCCAATCACAGGAGGTTGACGAATGGTTTCGCGACGCGAAAGCGCTGACGAATCAGCTCAGGTCCA
>JBJLBW010000004.1:0-13844 GCA_045568015.1 Candidatus Poseidoniales archaeon
TCCTCTGGATTTTTCTCTGAAATTTCCAATATCAGTTTCTGATCCAACTCGGTTACCCGGCCTGTATCACGAAGATGATTCGCCCATGGTGATTCGGTTTTGACAATTGCAAGCACACAATCACCTTGAAATTCATTACACAATATTTCTGATGGATTTGCTTCTGTGAACATCACGTCAGGAAGGGCGATCAGGCAATCCGAATCTCCGGTTTGAATGCGTGCACATCGAACGGCATCCACAAGCCCCCTCGGGGATTCTTGGTGGACGATGAATACACCGCGATTTTCCAATACTGCATCGATGGCCGGCTTGTCCGGTGAAGAAACTACGACAATGTGTTCAATTCCCGCATCTTCAACCTCTTGAATGGTCCTTTCGAGCATAGACAAACCGCCTACTTCAACGAGCTCCTTACAGCCCAGTATAGCGTTTTCAGACATTCTAGTGCCGAGTCCAGCGGCTGGGATGATGGCCCATTTGACCCCATTTGCCCCCGCCATGAATCCCGCTTGGCGTCAACGGAATTAAGATACCCGTGAACTAGAGTCGGCCGTCATGCGACGAGGTGCCGAGGCCATCTTCTGTTCCATCCCTGCAAGGATTGGAATCCTCGGTAACCCCTCGGATGGGTACAATGGTCAGTGTATTTCTTCCCTCGCACGTAATTGGCGGGCGAGGTGCATACTGACACCACACGAGAACCGCTGGGATTTTTCCCTCAAGATTACTTGTGGTGATGAAAAGTTGGAATGCAAATCGCTTTCAGATTTAGCAGAAAACCCACCGGAACTTGGTGACGATGGCCTCTCACGTCTTGTTTTAGGGGCTCTCATCCATTTCCAGGAGGATTGTGTCGCCAGTGGATTGGCCATTGAGGCGAGCGGTTTCCAACTCGAACTGGATACAGATATTCCACGTCAAGTTGGCCTTGCAGGTTCTTCAGCTGTCATTACAGCAGTGATTCGTTGCATGTTAACCCATCATGGTCTGGGTACCGCTCTACCACCCCATGCGGTTGCAGATATGGTTCTCAAAGTCGAAACAGATCGACTGAATATCCATGGCGGCCTTCAGGACAGGCTTCCTCAAGCCTACAATCGAATGCTTCACATGGACTTCCGGGAGGAATTGATGATTGGTCGCGGATGGGGGGCTTACTCACACATGGAAGAATCTCTACTCCCGAAAATGTGGTTGGCACACGGTGGCGTCGGCCAAGAATCCGGCAAGGTTCACGCCGACATGCCACGAAGATGGGCGGAACAAGAACCGGTCATGGTTCGCGTCATCAATGAACTCGCTTGGTGCGCACATCGCGGTAAAGAAGCTCTACTTGCGGGAGACATGGCTGCGCTTTCCTCTGAAATCAATCGGAATTTCGATTTGAGAACCGAACTATTCGGTGAAGAAGCCCTCGGAGAAAATCTCACACTGGTCAATTTGGCACGTGAACTTGGCTCGTGCGCGAAGCAGCCAGGCTCCGGAGGTGCGATTATTGGCATCATTCCTGACGACGACTTCATGGAGCGCGCGGAACCAGCCTTTGCTGAGCACGGCTGGAACCTCGTGGCTCTGGAGATGTAGGGATGCCCGATAATCGGATGCGAATTGCCTATGTTCATGACTCCCCTTTACACGAGAGTTTAGCGACAGATTATCGCGATTCAAACCGTTTGGCAAGTCTGGGATTTACCGATGTGGTCATCTCCGATCAAATGAGTGGTTGCCTCTTTGGAGTGACTCCTGAATTGGTTCAGAGGATTGATTCTGCGATCGATTCAGGCCTGGATGTTTGGCTCATGGATGACTTATTCACCCTCCCTTCCGATTCTGAAGCAGGTTGTCCTGGTAGAGAAGACAGTTGGGAAATTACTGCAAACGCCATTCGAGAGGTGATTGAATCCGCTCCACAAATTCGCGGACTTGTTTTTCGATATGGGGAAACATTTGACAGTTCCATTACAGGTTTGAAGCGAGTAGATCTTCTGCGCTGCGAATGTATCGGCTGTTCCTCGATGGATGGGGTTACCCGCCGTCGCAAAGTGATTGAACTACTCGAGTCTGTGGTTTGCCGAGAGATGGGAAAGCGGTGTATCCTGCGTCTCTGGGATCTTTCCGAAGAGGGTGTGCACGCGAATCGAATGCTTCAGTCCAAAGTACTGAAAAAATGGGGTGGAGATCCTCGTTTCTTTGTTTCAGTCAAACACACGCTCACCGATTACTGGCGCCATCAGCCCTGGAATCCATCCATAGCTGAAGAGGGCCCCGCCCGGTTGGTTGAGTTCCAATGCGAGCGTGAATACGAATTCATTGGCATGGTGCCCAACTGGATGGGTCCAGAGTGGAGTCAGGGTCCAGTTGAGTGCGGAGAAAGAGGTTGGACTGGAATTGCCAACGTGCGGCCCAAGGATTGGGCAGGAAGTTGGATTATTCCACTTGGAGGAGGCTGGTCGAGTCGGCATGCATCTAGTGAGTTGTGGGCCGATATGAACCTACATACTGTTCTCGCATTGACCACCAACCCTGATCGGGATGTTGGTGAGATCCTAACGGAGTGGATATTAGAAAATAATCTGCCAATGGAATCGAAAAGCCTCTTTGAGAAAAGTTCCGAATTGATTCTCAGGCTTCGTTATCTCGATGTCTGGAGAGTCATTGCCAATCAGCGGTGGATGCCATCAGAAAATTGGTTTAGAGATGATAATTTCGTACCCGGTGCATGTGCTAAGATTGCCAACACTGTTGTCGAAGATGGCATGGCTGATCTGTTGCGTTCCGAGAGGTCATTGGCTTCAGCGATGGCGCGTAGTCACTTGATGGAGGCTGAAAATTTACCAAATTGCGAGCATTCTGAATTCATTCTATCTTCATATCGTTGGGCGCTTCAATTTGCTGAATGGACCGAAGAAACTTGGAATCAATTTCTAGACGCTGCACCTCTAACACGAAGTGAATCCAAAGCACTTCTACTGCGCCGCCTCGACGAAAATCCCCTTGCACCTTTGTCTGTGATGGATTAAGGCGTCCGTCCTCTTCGCGGTGTTCATGGAGCGTCTGTTGTTCTCACGCCTTTGGGAAGAGATTGACTTTGATGATCACCCTCTCGATGGTGGGCATGGCGCTGACCCAGAAGGTGAATTCACCTTCACTTACACCGAAGAAAGCATCAGTGTTGGAGATGCACGCCTTTCATTTTTGATTGGAAATGGTGCTGATGCCGATTCGATTCACCGCTGGACGACTGAAAGTGTTCAGATGAATGATGGCCCTGAACGGATGGGCATTCATCGTTGGTCCCTTTCTCCATCATGCTTGTCATCCGAACTTTCCAGTTGGGTGATTCAGCATATAGGAGATCCATTGGAATCGCAACTTGAATCGGTGTCGCAGCAACGGGATTTGCTCGATGAAATCCGCGATAGGGTTTCGCCCTTGTTACCCGATTGGACTTGGCACCTTGAAATCGACAACAAAGCGGATCGAATGGGTTGGTATGTGCGAGCCCCGAATTCTTGGTGTAGCCTGTTCACCATTTTCGTTGGATTGGGCTGGAATGAATCGATTTCTAGGCGGGGTTTTCTTCTGTTTGAACGCGCTCCACCAGGTGAACTTGATCGTCCAGACGAAGCCGAACCAAACCGCCTTGATGGGCTTCGAACAGTGGCTCTATGCAATGCCTCAAGGGGTGCACTTTCCCTCCTTTCCGGGGAGATGATGTGGGCTGCTGAAGCACGTCCCTTCCCGCTTGAATTACCTGGCGATGTTGAATTGTGGCCACCTTCGATGGGCCGCTGGCCATTGCTCCACGCTCGTTCAGAATCCAGGGAAGGCGTGGCCGAATGGGCCGCGACAATTGTAGAAGCACTACAGCCTGCAATTTCGACCCTTTCGACGACGATTGAGGGGCTTAATTGGCATTGATGGTTAACCCATCGTCATCATAATCCCAAGCGAGAACATCCCAGCCTGCTGCTTCACAGGCTGCCATGACAGCCTCCTGTCGCAGTGGTCCAGAAAGTAGGGCTACACAACCGCCTCCACCAGCTCCCAATGCTTTCCATGCTGCAATGTCTTTATCCGCAATAAGTGGATTCACAACATCACGGAACGGATCATGTAGCGACATGTCCAGTGCATCGACACCCTTGCATACATCTTGCAGTGCTTCGACAACCAAATCTCGTCGGTCTTGGTCCAGAGCCTGAGCCATCTTTCGTGCCGCCAACCGAATTGTCATCAGCCCTTGGATGACCCCCTCATCCTTAGCCGCGTATTTTTCCCAAATCGCATCGTGCAAATCACCACTTACATGTGGGATTCCTGTATTCGCGACAATCAAGTGTTTTTGCAACCAAAATCTCGCGCTTCGAGGGGGATCAAATGGCATTTCTTCGACCGAATCTCCGAGAAACATCAGATGGTTAAATCCGCCATGCTTTGCAGCCCACTGATCTTGGCGGCCCCCAGTATTCCCTAGCAGTGCCTCAAATTGGTAGGCCGCCTCTTCAGCATTGTCCGCTCCGTTGATTGCGGCCATCAATGCAACATTAATCGCTCCAGTTGTTCCCAAGCCGGAACCGACTGGAGCATCACAGCGATAATTCACCGAAAGGCGGCCATCATCATCAATTTCCAGTGATGCATGAGCATGAATATTGATTGCCACATTGACGACTTCACCACCGACTTCGTGAGTATATGGTGGGACGTCCGTCCAACCACCAGCCAGGTCGAGTCGCACCGGTGCACGGGCCTCTACACGCTTCATCTGACCCACCGAAGAGCGTCGCTCCCTTCATTCCTCCGACAGATGTGAAATCGCATCGCCGATAATGGCTCTTGACCTCTGAAGAATCATCTTCCGCCATTTTTGAGAGCGGGGGTTGAATGCATCTAGCATATCTCTCCGCTCTTTACTCTGTAGAAGTCGCAATGGTGGTTTGCCACCCCATTGTGTAAGCCGATTTTCAGCTCGAGCCAATTTTAGCAATGGGATTGGTTTGATGGTGCCAAATTCTTGTGTGATGTTGGTCCATTCTTTTTCTGGGAATCGTGATTTGATTCCAGCCTGGATGCCACCTCGGATTTTGTATGCAACTCCCTTTTCAGGATCCAATGGTTGTATGCGGCCACCATATCGATTTTTCAAATTGGCTTCGTCAACATCTTCTGCCACCAGTAGAGAATCGACCCCAAAAGGTCCAAGTCCTGTATGGAAATCAATCCAAACGATTTGGTTCACATCCGTCAATCTTCGTTCACACCAATCGATAAAATTCCGACTGGATTCAGCCAATTCCGAACCGCCGTATTGTAGTGACGTAGGTCGTGTATACTGGCCTTCTTGAACCGCTTGTTTTGCATTGGCGAAACCCAATTTGAAAGAGTGCCATGCGGCGCGTATAGTGTAGTATTCCCGTCCGGATTTCATGCTTGTTGGATTCAACAGATGGTCCAGACGGGCATAATTTTCCGGTTCTCCATCATAGGCTTCTCCGGGTGGTAAGAAATTTCTATTCAAGTCCGCATTGTCTTCATTGACTCTTCGAAGCCATGCCATCCCCCAGGGGTTGATTGCATGAGCGAAAGCGATTGCACAATCATCAGGCAATACCAATTCCTTGGATTGAATGCCCTCTAAGATCCACATGGCAGCGGCCGAGCCGGGGAATCCTTCGACACCGTGAACACCGGATGTATGCAGAATCAACTTCGTTGCATCTTCAGGCCCAATCCAAAGGAAATCAGTCGACAACGTTTCTTCATGCGGCCCTTTTTTTGAAATTGCCATCGTTTCGATTTCAAGTTCCATTTTCTCTGCCCGGTCAAGCAATCGTTGCCTAGCCGTCACATATTCTGTGGCGAAGCATCGGTGGATATCCGCATCCTCAGGCATAGTACCGCCTCAGTTGAAGCGCCAGGTTCCAATTGTTTTGGCATTCAATTTGGCAGGCCAGCCAGACTTCGAAATTCTGGGTTTGGTTGTTTCATTTTCAAGCAAATCACAACCACGGACGTTGAATAGAGGCAGATCCGTTTCAATTCTTCCTTCCCAGACCTCATCTGTTGGGTTGTAAAGGCGGACCACATTTCCGTTTCCATCAGCAGCTGGTTTTAGACAAGCGATAATCGGTGTTGGGCCTGTCCCCACAAGTCGAATGGGTTGCAACCTTTTGCCCCGTGTTCCCTCAGTGCAAACCTCATCGAATTCGCCATCGAGTTGTGGTTTTGGAAGTGCGGATATGATACTTGCTTGGCAGGCAAATGTTTCCGCAATTTGGTGGATGTTGGCTTCCGCCCATGAGTCCTCATAGGCCATGACAGCCCAACGGGTGCAATGCGAACCTTTGCATTGAGCCCCGGGAGCCTCAAAAACGGGACCTGCTCGATTTCTACGGCTGGCAAATCCATCTCGGCTGAGATGTCCAGTTGCACGCAAAAGTGTCACAGCGAGAGTTGTACCACCCTCACTTGGCATCGCTTCATATTCATTTGAGCCGGGACAGAACAATGCCACGCCGCCGGTCTTTTCCTCAACCATCAGCATGTCACTAAAGTGATGGGTTGGAACATGTGGTTGTTCCCAATCTGGAAGATGTGGCCAGTTTGCAGGTCTCTCAATAACATCGAAGGCCGCTCCAGCATGCACCTTCTTGGCATCAACACCTGTTGGTATATGCAATCTCAAGCGGTGATCCTCACATGAGTTGTTGACCCATGTTTCAACTTCAACCATGGCATGACCACTTCGCAATGTGATGTAATGGTCGATGGTATTCCATTCCATTTCTTCACTCCGCTTTTGGGTTGCATCATCAAATCGAAGTGGAAGGGCCCAAGCGATGTGGAGGCGAACCGTCGCCGTCCAGTCGTCCTGTTGCTCAATCGTGAGGTAGACCTGTCGGTTCGATTCATCGGTGTCGGCAAATCGCTCATCCGTGGCCAAAACGCGCTCAGCCATTTTTTCGCCACGACCAGCAGCTTGTGGGACAGGGTGTCCACCGGCTGACCAATCATAGGAATCTCCGGCATCCTCTGAATCTTCCAGCCTGCCAGCCCCTACAATGTGCCTTCCAGTTGTATGATCCATGATGTCGAAACGACCGTCAGCACGGAACAATACTCGAACTAGACCGTTGTCCATCCAATCGGTTCGGCCGAATTCCCCGCCAAGGTTGACTGGTTCTGCAGGTAAACTCGTGGTTCCCCTTCCGGGCAAGATGTGTGCTACCGAAAGTCCAGGTGGAAGTCGATGAACATGAATTCGACCAATCACACGCGGTAATTCGACATTGGCCACACGATCATAATGAACATGTAAATCCCAAGATTTTGGAGTTATTTGCAATCCTGAAGTGTCGATTAAACAATCACCGGCGGGTGCAGCCATCTCAATCTTGACAGGCAGTCCATGGTCAAGCCAACAGCGGAATTTTGGAACGGCCAAGTCAATCATCAGTGAACCGGACCACGCCTTTGTCAGCGGGTTATGCAACAACACTGGAACAGCATCCCTGTCTTCATTACTGAGATCCATCTGTTCGCGTAATTCCATCCTCAAATCTTCTTCCAGCATTGCACTAATTTGCTGTGCATGTGTGAATCGAACTTCCATGTCATCATGGGTTTCATCCACACTGCATCCACAGATGTCATCGTGTGGATGATTTCGGAGAATTTCACGCCATGCCAAATCTAGCCTCTCGCCCCTGAATCGTCCACCCTGTGCGCAAGAAATTGCGCTTAATTGTTCAACTCGATCTCTCAAAACTCGCATGGTCTGATCGTTTGCACGCTTGAGGTAGAGCCTGGCACTGAAGACCCCTGAGAGGATGTTCCGGTCCCAACCAGAGTGTAGTTCACCCTGATAGCGGAACACTTTCTTCTTGCCCAGCCAACCTTTCAGCGCTTCGATGTAGGCAGGGAATGATGAGTGCTCAAACTTGATTTTTCCATTGAATTTCTGACTTGCCTTGCCAATCAACATGGGTAGGGTGGGTTGTGGATGGGTGTGGTCGCTACCTTGTCCAAATAGCAACACATCGGGTTTCCATCCCAATGCCTCGTGCCTGTCCAGCAAGCGCTGCATACGCCCCATCGCCGTGTCGACATTGACGTCGAGTCCGTCTTTTCGATCGAGCGGTCTGTCTTCAAAACCCCAAGCCATCAGGTTGGGGTAATCAGGGACCTGCTGAACTGCGAGAACCTTTGATTTGCCATCGCTAGCATACCAATTGAACACTCCACCGGCTTCCTGAATCCAAGGTCCAGCACCACGTGTGAAAATGAATGAATCCAGTCCTGCTCCTTTCAGAATCGCTGGTAACTGAGCAACGTGGCCGAACGGGTCGGGGACATACCCTACCTCTGAACGCCCGCCCCAGCGCTGTGCGGTTCGATGCCCCATCATCAGGTTTCGAACCAAGGCCTCTCCACCCACGATGAATTCATCGGGCAACACATACCAAGGTCCGATATTCAATCGTCCCTTCTTGACCAATTTTTCGATTCGACCAGCGTTTTCAGGTTTGACTTCTAGGTAGTCTTCCAGTACGACCGTCTGACCATCTAATTCGAATGAGGGGTAGGCCTTTGGATTGTTTTCCATCAAGTCCAACAAATCATCGACCAATTCCACGAGACGATATCGATACTTTTGGAATGGCAAATACCAAGCCCGATCCCAATGGGTATGGGGGACAATATGTCCTTTCAGTGGTGCATCCTTTAGCCGACCGGTATTTGCTTTCTTGAGTTTGGGATAACGACTACCGTCTGCCGCTTCTTTGGGCATCGGTTCAATTTCTGGAAGTGGTTCATCCTCATCTTCTTCAGGCTCCTCCCACTTGTTATTCTCTTCAACTACAACGGCAATTTCTTCAGCCTCTTCAGCGGCTTGCTGAGCTGCCAATTCATCAGCATCGACAATCACTTCTGCCTCTTGTCCAGTCATTCGGGCAAGTGCGGCATCGAATGTTGATGCCTCAGAAGATTCAGTAGGTGGTGAATCGGTCACTGGTGGTCCGCTGCGACCCGGCGGTCCACGCGAAGGTGGACCTCTACGACCTGGCGGACCCCGGCTGGGCGGCCCACGTTTCTTTGGAGGTGCCTCTTCAACGGGTTCCGGCTCTTCAACGGGTTCCGGTTCAGGCTCGGGTTCCGATTCAGGCTCGGGTTCCGGTTCAGACTCAGGTTCCGGTTCTGGCTCAGGATCGGAACTCTGGAACGCATCGGACGGTGGTGCCCTCCTCGGTGGTCCGGATGGAGGCCCCTTTGGGGGGCCACTCGATGGTCCGGATGGTGGTCCCTTTGGGGGGCTGCGGCCCGGTGGTCCGCGCGAGGGTGGCCCTCGTGAAGGCGGTCCTCGAGGGGGTGCCCCTCTAGGTGTTTCATCCACATCCTCGTCTTCTTCATCAGAGGTGTCCGGGGGAGCCATGCCCCCGCAAGGTCTGCGACCACCTATCAAATTGATTCAGAAGCAAGGAGAGATTCCAATCTCGCTTCAGCCTCTCCCGTAGGGAGAGTTTCCACCATATTCGCTCCGGGGTATCGAAGGGCTGCCGCAACTCCAATCATCAGTGCCTCGTAGGGTAAATCATGCTCCTTACAGAGGTGAATTGGCCCCAACAATCTCTCAAATCGACCGAGTTTTCTGTTTGGGTCTCTCGCGTTTCGTTCGATGGGATCACGAATGGTTTTGTCTTGGTATTTTTCCAATGCTCGATTACACCATCCATGCTGCTCTTTTTCATCGAAACCATAGGCAGAAACCAATGCTGCCGAGGATTCTCTCCCAGCCTGCAGCGCAAGTTCTGCTATGGTGGGATTGTTCGCGGCATCTGCCAACCACTCGTATCCGACAAGATGTCCGATATAGCACACCATCGCGTTGACACAATTGTAGGTGAACAGTTTACGCGTCAGTTCACGCTCAAAATTTGGTTTTAGATCAAATCCTTCGATTGTGATTTTTGTTCGCAAAGCATCTCCATCCAAGGGCAATATCCAGTGATCTTGAATCTGCACTGTAAGCGGATGTTGGTCACTTGTCGGCTCAATACAAGACCGCAAAACCTGAGCCTGAGCAATTCCAAGATTCGATTGAATGAGACCCATTTCTTCGGCACTGGCACCATCCAACAGTGCGTCACGAACCGCGATTGCGGGTCGAGGGTGATTTTCAGCCAAGATGAGGTCAATGCACCCATTCCTCAATCGCTGGCACAACGGTCCGCGAATCGACTGTGCCCATTGGACAAGATGGTCGGCCCCCATCGCGGTCATAATGAGATCTGCTCCACCAAGAATCCCGCTCAAATCATCGCTGGTATTCATGATTTCACAGGCCTTCAATCGTTCAGTTTCTCCGTTTGCGAGATTGTATATTTCCCAACCATCATTCGCCTGTAATTTCTCAACGGTTTTGTCATGTGAATCAATCAATGAAAAGTCCCAGCCCGCTCGATTGAGTAATTGTGCCAAGAATCCCCTTCCAACCTTCCCGGCTCCAAAGATGACGCCCAAGGGTCTCTTTCTAGCCAATTTGGCCACACCCAATACACTCACTTCTTGACCGGCTTTGTAGGATGCATCACGTGATTTGACCAATTGCTCATTCATCGCAAACCCCCCGCCAATCCACATCTCATCTGATTGGAATCGGCTACGCAGTTCAGCGATTTTCCTGTTCCGAATTTCAAAATCGGTATCCGTATGTGTAGAGGTTGCATTGTAACTCAATGCCGGTAGACATCCAATCGCTGGTAACCAACTCATTCCATCCTGGGGCTCCCCATCCACCATACCAACGTGTTCGCTGGTATTGGCAAGATTAAACACGATTCCAGCCGGAGCACCCAATCCAATCACCCCCGCAGTCAAATCATCACAACCGCAGATGACCTCTGCACCTTGAGCGATTCCTGAGAGTTTCGAACCATCTTCTGTCACTTCTCCAATCACGCTTTGTGGCAGTTGGAAATATCCCTCGCCATCAAATCCTCTCATTGAGCGTCGGTCACGTGCAATGATATCAGTCAGTTCCCAATTGTGCAGATCTTTGAGCTGGACCGCAACACCATTTCCCAGAGGCCCATTTTCCGATTCCCATTGTGCTAGACGGGAGGGCACCCATGCACGGGTCGGTGGCAACTGTTGGTCCCCTTCTGTTGGCCTATGGCACATTTCAGGGAGCGCCTCATACCAAGGGATGATTCGTCCACAAAGTGTACCATCTCGTATGATGACCGCCGAGGGACCATGGGTTGTGATTCCAACGCGGTTGACCAGTTTACCTTTCTCCCCCAACCAGTTTCGGAGGTTTTCCCATAGGCCTTCTGAAGTCGGCCAGACACCCATTTCCCACGTAGAATCTGGGCTGAGCAAGAGCACTTTTGTGGCACTGGTTCCAACATCGATTCCCAGTGTGAATGAGTCGGACATATGTGGTCCGAGGACGAACCGGTTCATTGCAGGTTCTCTGCACTGTCCGGCCACGAAATTGGGGCCCAATTCAGTGTGCTAAGCCCTGGCTCCAAATCCAGAAACCTTCCCGGTGAATCCGATTGTGCGGCTGTAAGCAGATGTCCATCCAATGGTTGCTCAACCGCCGCTTGGAAGAATCGTCGAACATCTTCGGCTAAGAACGCGGTCGCTTGCAATCGCCCACCCCTTCTCCAATGTTCTGACTCGTCGGGGATGACTGTTCCAATACGAACAGCAATGGTTTCCATGCCATGGATTCTAGCGTGCATTTCAGCCATCACTTCCGCATAGACCTTTGAAGCACCGTATGTTGAGGTTGGCGACACTCCATCTTCGACCCGGATCAGTCGACCATGCATTGGTCCACCTTCGGCAAACAAGGGTTCGAGACCAACTTGAGCCAGGCCGCTTGAAGCGACGATTACTCGGCTGATATGAGATGCTTTTGCGCATCGGAAAATCGCGGTTGTCGGTTCGATATTGTTACGCATCATCGAGGTATCATCATTGGAAGGATTTGCATCAGCCGCCAAATGTATGAGGCAATCTGAACCTTCGAGAACCGCACACAATTCCTCGTCTGAAATCGAAGTCAAATCCATTTCAATCGAGACACGATTTCGTGCATTTTCATCTTCTGTGTTTCTGCCGGAAGCCAACCAATCGTTCAATGGTCGATCAATCCCAATGACTTCGTGTCCAAGCGATGACAAATGGTCGTGGACGATGCCCCCGATGAGGCCTGCTGCCCCGGTTATCGTCACTCGCATACCCTGTCGAGTCGGTTCCCCGTCAAGAGTTTGCTTCCAAAGCCCCGTCCGTCACACTCATGACTGAATCGCGGCCGTAGGCCGCGCGATGTCCGACGTCCTCGAAGCGGAAATCGTCTCTTCAGGCGGTCCCAAGACAGGATGGAAGGACATCGGCAAGAATGACATTTTTCGTGATATCTGGGTCGTCATCTTCTATCTTGGATTGATGTTGCCTTATGCATTCGTCGGACTTTGGATCGGTACGGTTGCCAACAATGAGTTCCAACTTCCAATCAAGGATATTGCGATTGCAATCATGTTGTTGAAGATTCCATTTTTCCTTCGATTGATTTGGGCCCAACCAGTCGAACGCTTTGTCAAATTGCCGTTCGGTCGACGCCGTAGTTGGATTCTGTTGGGGACAATATTGCACATTGTGCTACTCATCCCACTTCTGTTTATTGATATCCAAACGGCCACTTGGGTCTTCGTTGGAATTGTTTTCGTCGCACTAATCCCCCGCCTTTTCGCCGAGCAGGCCGTTGCAGGGATGATGGCTGAAAGCATTCCTAAACTGGGCCGCTTCAATTCTGGAATCAATCTCGCTTATCGCGGTGGGGGGCACATTCTTTTGCTTACGATGGGATGGTTGACGTCTACGTCCAGCCCCTTTGCCGATGGCGCATCTACCGATTGGGGAACCATTCAGATGATCGGCCTCATCACTGCGATGGTGACCGCATTCTTCTCTGTCGTAATCACTCTCATCATGAAGGAAGGAGAGGCCATACGCGGTCCGGATTCACAGAAGAAACGACGAATTGCAAAGACCATGCAAGATGCGATTGACAATTCCGATTTGGCCTTCCCTGAGTCGACTTCGACAATGAATCGTCTCTTGGCGGCCATGCGAACTCGTACCGCTTGGATCGTCCTCTTCCTCTGTTTCCTCATTCCTCTCGGTGACGGATTTGAAGGGATGTTCATGTTCTACATGCGCGACGTCCTAGGCTTTGATGCCGGTGAAGCCATACTGTGGGCGAACATCTTCATCTTCGCCACTTATCTCGGTCTGTTCGGTCCTTGGTTGTCCGATCATTATGGCCGCGCCAAGGTGTTGCGATTGTCAGCTATGGGTTCAATCGCCTGCTATGCGGGTCTCAGTGTAATGATGCTCATCGGCGCACCAGAGATTGCCCTTCTCGTGCTTTGGATGCCGACATTGATGATTACCGATTGGCTCATCTTCACATTCATCACCACTTGGGCAGAGGTAAGCGATCCTCGTTTGGGCCCCACTCATATGGCATTGTATCAGACCACACAAGCTGTCGCAGCGACGTTCATCTGGTTTGGATTGGGTGTATTCCTCATCTATGCAACCGGGGGAGCATATTGGCTCATCTTCCTGTTAGCCTGTTTCGGTCCGATGATTGGCCTCAGCCAATTCCACAAGCTCAAACTTGGCGATGACTACGGCGAAGATACACTCGATATTCGGGAAGAGATTTCCAAGGTTCAAACCAAATTGGCCGGAATGCCATGGGGTGTCGAACCGGTTGACAAGTCGTCACGCCGCCGTCTGGCGATTGGTACAGCAATGGC
>JBJLBW010000005.1:0-13693 GCA_045568015.1 Candidatus Poseidoniales archaeon
GAGATTCCATTCACACTGATCATCCCCAAGGTACTGGCGGACAACAATGAGGGTGGACCACTGGTCGTATTTGGACATGGTTTCCTAGGCACCGGGCGAGCAACGGTCTCGAGTTGGGCCATCGGTTGGATGCAAGAATATGAAGTTGCAATGGTGGCCACCGACATCTCTGGTTGGTCGGAAACTGATATGGACACCATCTTCATGGGTTTACTCAACGTGTCCTATTTCGAACACCAATCCGATCGTCTTCAACAGATGCTCGTCAATCAAATGGCACTGGCTCGAACGTTCAAGGGTGTTTGTAGCGACATTACAGAGTTGTACCACAACGAAACCAATTTGGTCAACAGTTCAGATGTCCATTACATGGGCTATTCATTGGGTGGAATCTATGGTGCAAGTATCACAGCCTTCTCTCCTGATATTGACCGAGCCGCACTTTGGGTCGGTGGGTCTGGATTCTCCACATTCATTGAACGCAGTACGAACTATGCGGCATTCTCTGATGGGTTCAAACTTGATTATGCCTATCCAGAACGGAACGACCGCGCAATCCTGATTGCGGTCTGCCAACACATGTGGGATGCAACAGATGCCGAGACTTGGTTGCGATTTGCAGAAAGTGGTTATGGAGATGAAATAGGCCCATTCAATATCCTCTCAACAATATCCATCAATGATGCACAAGTTCCCATGCTCTCATCGGACCGTGCCGCAAGAACGGCGGGTATTCCGGTGCTAAACGGATCGATGTGGTCACCATTTGGGGTCGATGTGGCCGACGGTCCGATCACAGGTTCGGCCGTTGTCTATTGGGATGGAGGGTATACAGCCATGCCAGATACCAATGCAGCACCACCCATCAATGACGCAGGGCTAGCGCACAACGAAATCGCACCGATTGCTCAAGTCAATTCAATGGTTGAAGACTTCCTGCTCACTGGAATCATCAACGATACTTGCAACGGTAGTTGCACGTTTGATTACGATACCGATCAAGCCGAAGGCTGGGACAGCTGAGATTCTAATTTGCGAATGGCCTTTGGTTTTGGCCAATCGGAGAACCAGGTTTCCTCACCGTTCCAATCCGGTATGATTCCCAAATCTGCGCAGATGAGTTTGGCTGTAATTCGACCACTTTCTAGAATGGTGGGCAGTCCACTTCCAGGGTGGGTGCCCCCTCCAACAAGGTAGAGATCTCGCAATTCTTCAAATCGGTTCTGAGGACGGCGCCAGAGCATCTGATCAAGTCCATGTGCGAGATTGAATACCGCTCCTTTGTAGATGTCCCTATCGGCCCAATCATCGGGTGTTACGATGGTTTCTGAAACGATGTGGCTTTCCAAGTCATCATAGCCAAGGTGTGTCAATTGTTGAAGGATGACATCTCGGAAATCATGCTTAATTTCATCCCAACGGATATCTGGATGTTGATTGCTGACAGGTACTAGAACATACACCGTCGAATGGCCTTCAGGCGCCATTGATGAGTCGGTGATACAAGCGTTTTGAACGTAAACAGAGGGGTCATCCCAGGAAACCTTGTGTTGGGTCACCTCTCGCAAATTCTTCTGATAATCCTTGGCGGCGTAAATTTGGTGATGTGGAACATCGTAGAGCTTGTCAACTCCGAGATACAGCATGAATGTTGAACAAGAATATGATTTTTGATCCAACTTCTTATTTGACCAACGCTTTCTCAATTCATCGGGTACCAGATCCTTCATCCCGGTTGCAAAATCGACATTCATGACATATTTTTCAGCCTGATATGTCCCTTTCTCTGTTCTGGCGCCCACCACTTTTTTGCCTTCAAAGAGAAATTCTTCAACCGGTTCATTAAGACGGATTTCAACGCCCATTTCACGCGCGATGTCCGCCATACGTTTCGTGATGTTTCCAAGGCCGCCCTCTGCATGGAAAACACCGTATTCATATTCTAGATAGGCCAATATTGTGAACAAACTTGGTGCCTTGAAAGGACTCATTCCCAGATATTTGGTTTGGAATGACATGGCCAATTGCATCCGTTCATCAGGAAATAAATGGGCTAAATCTGAAGCGACTGAGCGCCAAGGGCGCAGCACTTTGGAAACCCTGAATGCGCGACGGCTGAAGAGATCTAGTGGGCCTTTCCATGGTGAATTCAAACAATTTCTTGAGAACTTCAATTTTCTACGATTGTCTGTAACATATTTGCGGAATCCGTCCGCATTTTGATCTCCGCACAATTCACGAATTTGTTCAACCATGTCATCCAAGTCAGTCGTTGCATCGAGACTACCCCCTGCTCCAAAGACGAGGCGATAATTGGGATCCAAGCGAATGAGTTTCAACTCTTCATGAGCATCCTTTCCCAGTGCACTAAAAATCTCCTCTGCAATTTCAGGATAATGGAAGAATGTGGGGCCGTTATCGAACTTGTAACCATCTTTTTCAACGATTTTTGTCCGACCCCCTACATCTTCACATTTCTCAAGAATGGTGACTTTGACACCTGCTTTTGCAAGCATCATCGCAGCGGTTAGACCACCTGGTCCCGCGCCGACAATGAGAACTTGACATGAGGTCTCTTGTTCCATCCAATTTGAAGCCGGTCACCCATTCATTATGATATTTCCTTTGAAATTCTTCAGGGGACTAAGGGTGCAGAAGAGGGTTACAATAAAGGTCGGAATTTTCCGCCGACAATACAGACATGGTGATGTTGTCCTTCAGTTAATTTAGGGGAGTTGTTTGATGAAATTTGTGCACCGAACTAAAATCAACGCACCCCAGCAGTCGGTGTTCGATTGGTTTGAGCGTCGTGGATCGTTCAGGAGGTTGATGCCTCCTTGGGAAGTAGCAGAAGAGGTTCGAGCAGATGAGAATCTGAAGGATGGAGCTCAACGCGTGTTTCGATTCCCAATGGGTCCAATCAAAATGACTTGGGTCGCTGAGCACCTCGGATATAAGCCACCCCACAGATTTGAAGACGTCATGAAAAAGGGACCTTTTCGTTCATGGCATCATATACATCGCTTCGAACACGAATCGGGACTTACAACCGTTCACGATGAGGTTGAATATCGACTTCCACTCGGTCCTCTAGGTCGATTATTTGGCTCCAGAATGGTTCGAAAGCGCCTACAAAGGATGTTCAAGGCACGCGAATTGCGTCTAATTCGGGATTTGAAGAGACATTCGGAATTTGCGCATTTGGCTCGAAAAAGAATCCTCATCTCAGGATCTTCCGGTTTGATTGGAACTCAATTGGTCGCTTTCTTAGACACCGGTGGGCATGACGTTTGGCGATTGGTTCGACGAGAAATTAGGGATGGTCAAAATGAGATTCGTTGGGACCCAGCAAAGGGTTCAATCGACTCGGCGGAAGTCGAAGGATTTGACATCGTCATTCATTTGGGTGGTGCAGGCATTGGTGACAAACGTTGGACGAAGAAACGCAAAGCATTGATTGTCGAGTCGCGCCGAGCATCGACGACGTTGTTGGCTGAAACTCTGAGTAGCCTTCAATCAAAACCAGAGGTGTTCATCGTCGCCAGCGCAATCGGATATTACGGGGATCGAGGTGACGAAATTATGACCGAAGACAGTCCAAGTGGTGAAGGGTTCCTCACCGATACAGTTCTCGCTTGGGAATCGTATGCAGATCCTGCCAGAGAAGCTGGAATCAGAGTAATCAATCTGCGAAATGGAATCGTTCTATCAGCTACAGGTGGTGCACTCGGACGCATGTTATTGCCATGGAAAATGGGAGGAGGTGGCCGGATTGGAAATGGAAAACAATGGATGTCTTGGATTTCAATGGATGACGAGATTTACGCGATCCACCATCTTGCAATGACAGAAGGAACTGAAGGAGCATACAACCTAACCGCTCCAAATCCAGCTCGGCAGAGGACCTTTGCAAAGGCACTGGGAAGGGTGTTGTGGAGACCTGCTTTCGCCCCAATCCCGAAAATTTCGATGCGGATTCTATTTGGGGAATTGGCTGGCCCGCTTCTCTTTGAAGGTCAAAACGTAAGACCCAATCGATTACAGGAATTGGGATACAATTTTGAGCATGAAAATTTGGAACCTGCACTCAGAGATTCGCTGGGACTATGGAAGTGAAAATATGGATGCACACGCTCATTGGATCGGAGAGGATTTTCCAGATTTTTCTCTAAAGGATGATGAGGGAAACCGGTTCGATCTAGAGGCACTAAAGGGACAGTGGTCGGTCGTTTTCTTCTATCCAAAAGATGGTTCACCAGGGTGCACCATTGAGTCGTGTGGATTTAGGGACAAGCATGAGGATTTCATTGCGTTAGGATCTCAGTTGATTGGCGTTTCATCCGATTCTATGAACCGTCATCGTCGATTCAAAGAGAAGTTCAATCTTCAATACAAATTATTGTGTGATAACAGTGGCAGATTGGCAAAAAAAATGCGGTTGAAGAAAACACTGGGATTCATGCGAGCAAGGGTTACGTTCATCGTCGACCCTGAAGGGGTAATTCGTGGAACCATAACTGCTCAATTCGCTCCAAAAAAACACGTTTCTCATGCCTTGCGGCAGCTTCGTGAACTCACTACCATGGATACTTGAGATTCCAGAGAATACCGTCATTGATGATGACTTGTATTCCGAGCATGCAGGCCCCGATTACGGGCCAAATTGTGTCAGATGCGATGCCCTGTTGGTGTGCGCTCCATGCGAATAAACCAAGTAGGATGTTGCCCAAACAAACCAACCATAAATTTCCAATCACCAACCATTGTGTCCAATTGGCATCTGTTCGCATATGGAAAGCGGTCATTTCCAGCCAAAACATGGATGGTATTGTGACGAGCAAGAAGGCGATGAGGAGGCGATTGTGTCCACCTGCATCTCCTTCACCCCATGGCCACTGTACGGATTCCACCAGCGCCGCATCCCAACGATAGAGGAAAAACCACCACATAATCAAAAATCCAAATGCAGAAATGAACATGCAAGACACATTCAATGTGCGCCAAGATTCCGGGATTCCACCCCACAAATCGTTGGGGTTCTCCATCTTCGATATACCAAACACATACGATGCCAAAACCAAAGGTCCTGTGATGTAGAGCGCTAAGCGGACGGTTTCGCGCGTAATCTCCATTGGAATGCCTCAGGCGAGAGATGACCAATCGACTTCGGCCTCTTCGATCTCGATTTCATCGACATCCATCTGCGCCAACTGGAGTTTGCCGCTTAGTTCATCGTTCACGGCGTGCCAATAGGAGTAGGCCTCAATGACCCAAATGCCGGATTCGCGAGTTCCGTTACCCGATCCTTTGACCCCTCCGAATGGTAGGTGAGCCTCTGCCCCTGTTGTCGAGTTGTTGATTCCCGTCATGCCTGCCTTGATTCCAGTCTTGAAGCGATATGCCTCAAGTCGTTCATTGGTGTAAATTGCACTCGATAGGCCATAGGGGCTTGCATTGGCGAGATGGAGGGCGTGTTCGAAATCTTTCGCCTTTACCACGGTGATAACTGGACCAAAGATTTCCTCGTGAAAGCATTCCATATCCTCTGTTACATTCTCATAGACGTGAGGCCACATGTAGACGCCTTCGGAAGCATCGCCGAGGAATCCCGACGGTTTGTTGTCGTTTGTGATTCTCCCGTTACCATAGATCTTGGATGCGCCACTGGCTTCGCACATTTCTAAGCCCTTGAGGAATTCAGTCGCATATTTCTCTGAGAGCATTGACCCATACAGAACTTCTTCGTTACGCAATGAATCACCGATTGTAGTACTCTCAACCTTGGCCATGAGTTTGGTCATGAATTCATCATAAATGTCCTCGTGGATTATCAGATTCCCAAGACTGGTGCATCTTTGTCCAGCGGTTCCAAAACCAGCCCAATAGGCCCCTGCAACGGCATTGTCAATGTTGGCGCTTGGCATGATTACCAACGGGTTCTTTCCGCCAAGTTCGAGGCTCGCTGAGACGAGGTTGCGTCCACAAATTTCTCCAATCATCTTGCCGACAGCCGTACTACCGGTGAATGAAATCTTGTTGACCATGCCCTTGTCCACCGCATCAACCAAGTGTTGACCAGCACCACTTCCCTTGCCATGAACGAGATTGATGACACCATTAGGCAAACCAGCTTCGTGCATCACCCGCGCGAGAGCAAATGACAGCAGAGGGGAATCTTGAGGGGATTTCCAAACACATGTGTTTCCACACATAATGGCAGGGATCATTTTCCAAAATGGAACTGCTGATGGGAAGTTGCAGGCGTTGATGATTCCACAGACACCCAATGGTCGGCGATAGGTGAAAAGTTCCTTATCGGGCAACTCAGAATTCACGGTTTGACCATAGAGCCGGCGGCCTTCTGATTGGAAGAATAGGCATGTATCGATTGCTTCCTGGATTTCGCCACCACATTCTTTCAGAGTTTTTCCTATCTCGCGCGCTTGCAAGCGAACGAGGTCATCTTTGTGTTCCATGAGCAGACGGCCCATGTTTCCAATCACCTGACCACGCGTGGGCGCAGGCGTAGCAGACCAGCCGGGGAATGCCTTTCGAGCTGCTCGGAGTGCCTCATGTACGTCTTCCTCTGTAGAGAGAGGGAACTCGCCGAGGCAATCGCCTAACCATGCCGGATTGATCGATTTGAATGTCGAACCATCGCTGGCTTGTTTGAGTTCGCCATCGATGATATTGTATCCCTTTACAGAAGGGTTGCCGTTTGGGTTGCTATGTTCTAGGAATTCCAGACCCGTTGAGAGTACCTGCGCCATATCTTGTCGAGTGTAGACCCCATCATGAATGCTCGCCTTACGGCGCTTGAATACAACTTGACAGACTTGGGTCTAAGGAGAGGGGAATTCCCAATCTTCAAAGGGGTTCACGTTTTCTGGTAGTATTGCTATTGAGGTGCCACTATGGCTGACGATGAAGAAAAAACACTCTCCTTGCGCGTAGCAAAAGCGATTCCAAGCGACGTAGGCCACGGTCGAGCCCGCGTACCTTTTGACAACGATTTAGGTCTCAAGCCAGGCGATGTAATCGAAATCAGTGGTGAAAGAAACACGGCTGCAATCGTCTGGAGATGTCGCCCTGAGGATGCAAACCTCGGAGTCATTCGAATCGATGGTATCATCCGCAAAAACGCTGGTGTCAGTTTGGGCGACCGTGTAACCATTAAGAAGGTCGAAACCAACGAATGTGAGAGGCTTGTTCTAAGCCCTGTGATGGCAAAACAACAGAAAGTCAAGTTTGGTTCTGGAATCGAAGGATTTGCCCGACGTGGACTCAACAAACGACCAGTGGTTGCTGGAGATCGTATCTTTATCCCCGGAATGACACTCTTTGCTGAAGCATTGCCATTCGCAATTGTATCAACCAAACCGAAAGGAATCGTTAGAGTTCTTCCCGATACTGAAATTGTCATCAAAGAAGAAATGGTTGAGGATGAGGAACCTGGAGAGGTCTCATCAATCATGTACGAAGATATCGGGGGTCTTGGAGAAGCGCTTACCAAAGTTCGTGAAATGATTGAGTTGCCCCTCAAACATCCAATTCTCTTCCGCCGCCTTGGTATCGACCCGCCGAAAGGTGTGCTTTTACATGGGCCACCAGGTACTGGAAAAACGATGATTGCAAAGGCTGTTGCCAATGAAACAAATGCACATTTTACCAGTATTAATGGTCCGGAAATTATCTCCAAGTATTACGGTGAATCGGAGAAACAATTACGCGAGATTTTCGACGACGCAGCTTCAAACGCACCCGCGGTAATTTTCATCGATGAGTTGGATTCAATCGCACCGAAAAGGGAAGATGTTTCTGGCGAAGTTGAGCGCAGGGTTGTCGCCCAGTTACTGACTTTGATGGATGGTATGCAGGGCCGTGACAATGTCGTTGTCATCGGCGCTACAAACCGACCTGACGCCATCGATCAGGCACTTCGAAGACCAGGGCGATTCGATCGTGAATTAGAGATCGGTGTCCCCGACAAAAACGGTCGTCGCGAAATTGTAAATATCCACACTCGTGGAATGCCAATCGCTGACGATTTTGACATGGAATGGATTTTGGATAATTCATATGGATTCGTCGGTGCCGATATTTCCAGCCTCTCAAGAGAAGCGGCAATGAAGGCGCTTCGACGTTACCTGCCTGAAATCGATTTGGAACAAGATGAGATTCCACCTGAAGTTCTTGAAAAGATGGAAGTGCAGATGAACGACTTCAAGATTGCAATCAGAGACATTGAGCCGAGTGCATTGCGAGAGATTTATGTTGAGATACCCGAGGTCTCGTGGGAAGATGTTGGAGGCTTAGATGAGGTGAAGGAACGACTCAAAGAAAGTGTAGAATGGCCATTGACAATGCCCGATCGATTCGAGCACTTTGGTGTCAAGCCACCCCGTGGAATTGTTCTCTTTGGCGCTCCAGGAACTGGAAAGACGCTTATTGCAAAGGCCATCGCCCATGAGGCGAAAGCGAATTTCATTACCGTCAAAGGACCGGAACTCATCTCCAAGTGGGTGGGGGAATCTGAGAAAGCAATTCGTGAAGTTTTCAAGAAGGCCAAGCAGGCCAGCCCCAGCATCATCTTCCTAGATGAGTTTGAATCGATTGCTGGCGCAAGAACACCCAATTCAGGTGAAGGCAGTGATGTGTCAAACCGTGTTGTAAATCAGATGCTCTCCAGCATGGATGGGGTTGAATCGATGGAAGGTGTAATCGTAATCGCGGCTACAAATCGACCCGAGATGATTGACCCTGCACTATTGCGCAGTGGTCGATTTGAGAGGGTCATGCATATCCCACCACCAGACCATGCAAGTCTCAGAAAGATTTTGAAAATTCATTCCAAGGGTATGCCACTCGGCAAGTTTGATCTTGATAGTCTGGCCGACAAGATGCAGAATTTCACCGGAGCTGATGTTGAAGCGGTCTGTCGCGAGGCGGCTCTAATCGCAATGCGGGCGGAAAAGAAGTCCGTCGCGAAGAAGCATTTCGAGGAAGCGATTGCTAGAGTTCGCCCCACGATTACACCTGACATGATTGAGTACTACAACAAATTGGAAGGCCTCCTAACCAGTGGATTGGAAAGCATCCGTCGGAATAATGACACATTGATGGGAATCGAAAGCGTTTGAGGTGGATAAATGCCGGCAGCCTTCTCTGCAGAACTGTCTGGTCGACGAGTTGTTGATAGTCGAGGAGATTTATTGGGAACTGTTGTTGACTTGTTCATCGATGATATGAGTGGAAATGTGCTTGGATTGCTTCTCGAATTAGACGAAGGTTTGGATCCAAAACTGCTACCTTGGTCGACTTTTGGAGAACATTTGGTTGTTCCAACCGACGAGGTTGCCTCGATTGATGAAGAAATTCATTTGAATCGCTGAGGCAGAATTTACGACAATACAGAACCTCCCAACACCCCCAAACCGTCTTAAGGCTTGGTTCAGCGTCTCGCGGCTGCACATCCTATGGATGTGGGAGGTCAGTCGAAATGAGAATCGGTTCGGTTGACGTCGGTACCGTCCTGAAATCGCGCAAGACGCGCCGTGCTGGATTGATGGTTGCTTTCTACGCAGTATTGGCCCTTTTGCTTTACAGCATCGTCGGTTCTTACCTCGTCCCAAGCGACCCTCATCTATCGGCATATGACGATGATTGGGATGATTTGTCGGCTTTCAGAGCCGATCTGAAGGACATGGGTGTCGATACAACGAGCATGATTTCAAGTCCTGTGTTGTTAGGAGAAATCGAAAATCCTGAAGATACTGTATTCATGGTCACTGGGGTAGAACAAGATACGATTTCTCTGCCTCGATTTACTGGAGATGTCGAGGTCGTTGAATGGAGAGAATCAGAAGGATACACGACCACTGAGATTCAAGCCATCTTGCAGTACGTTGCATCAGGTGGAACACTCATCGTCATGGATGACTTTGGTTTCTCAGCAGGACTCGCTGAGGCATTTGAATTGGGTTACAGCGGCCATCAACTCTACGATGAAGAGGCATGGGCTCGGGGCCTCGACTACAATTACGTCTGGATGAATGCATCGAACCCCTATGACTACACAGGAGTAGACAAGTCTGGTTCACATCCTTGCTTTTCCGATGCTGACAATGATGGAATCATCGATCGATTGGATTCTCTACCAAACAGTCCTGTCAACGGAGGAGATGAGCCCTGGATGACCCCTACATGGGAACCTGGACTTTGTTCACACCATATTGAAACCGATGAAACTGGGGCCCAAGTTTGGAATTTTAGCACAAATTACAGTGTTCTGCTAAACACACCTTCTGCCTTTGACAAACAGGAGGCTGAAGATAACTCCGAAAATCGATATGCTTGGGGCAGTTCCAGTCAGGATTCTTATCTCGACACCAATGATGACGGGCAAGGTGATGTTGGATTCGAAGGTGGTGGAATAGAGAGTGACGAGCCGGGTCCGTTCACAATGGCTGTGAAGTGGTGTGCAAGCAAAGATTGTGCAGAAAACCCTGGAGAGAAAATGGGACGCGCAATTTTTGTTACCGATGGATCAGTTCTGATGAATGCCATCTATGATTGGGAGGAAACCAATCAGGAGACATACGGCGATTTGAATGGCAAAATTATGCCTGATAACGACAATCGCCGTTGGATTCTAGATATCATCGCAGAATCTTTGCTAATGCACACGGCTGCTGATGAGTTCAACGGAACTTCAGCATCAGGCAAACAGGTCATCTTTGATGAAAGCCGTCACCAACAAACAAGTGCGATGGGAGATACCTACAATCTCATCTACTACATTCTGGTTTACTTCACCAATGACTGGATGGCAATGTTGTTCCTTTTCCTTGCGCTATTCATCGCCTTTGAGGCAGTCATCATCAAGAAGGTTGATCCTGAACCATGGCGACATGTATTCAGTATCATTTACTATGGATTCGGCGATGCTAGGCGGTATGGATATTATGGACGTGCAAACAAAGTCAAACAGGTCTTACTGTCCAGAGTGAGGAATCTCAATTCTTTGACTCGAGATGAGTTTGATGCATTGCCGGCTCGTGAATTGCAGAAGATGATTGGTGACCCAGTGCTGATTAAGTTCGTCTTTGAGGATCGAAATTACAGCCTTGAACAACTCGTTGCTGTGGTCAAAAGAGTCAAGATGTGGGGGCGCAAGTAAGCGGAGGTGAGATGAGATGTGGACACGTAAAGCAGCACTACTGATGACCTCTGGAATATCTCTTGTTTTGATTGGCATGATGATTGCCAATTTCCAGCTGATGATTCTCGGCCTCATGTTCATCGCCTTCTTGGCAATCAATTCTTGGGTCGCAGGTCATGGTGAATTGGAGGTCGTACGAACTCTATCCGCGGACAACCTCTACAAAGGTGATGATTTGTATGTCGAGTTGGCCATTACAAACAGCTCATTCCGCCGAACACAACAGTTAGAGGTCTTTGACAACGTTCCCCACGAGATGAAACTACGCAGTGGACTCAATTACATGCGAGTCAATCTTGGACCAGGGGAAACCACGAGAATTCGGTATGTACTTCGATGCCCGCTCCGGGGCCACTACTCATTTGGGCCCGTATCCGTTCGGTATCGAAATACATTCAATCTATTCAGTCAAGAAATGTACATCGACCATCGATCTGGACTGATTGTGTTCCCACAGGTGAGGGAAATTGAGGAAGCGATGATTCGCAGCCGAACACCAAAGATGTACACGGGTGCAATGACCCTCCGAACCCCGGGGCCCGGTTCTGAATTCTATTCTCTACGCGAATACGTCCCAGGTGATCCATTCAAGATTATCAATTGGAAGGCGTTTGCTCGCACAGGTATCATGATGGTCAACGAAAAATGCCGCGATGCAGTTACAGATGTGTTCATTCTACTCGACTCTAGGGACATCAGCCGGATTGGAACCGTTTTGAAAAATCCACTCGAGATGGGTACGGTTGCGGCTGCAAGTTTGGCCTCTTATTTCATCAAAAGACGCGATTCTGTCGCCCTTGCTGTGTATGATGACACACTCTCCTACTTGCCTGCAGATGGCGGTGACAAGCAGTATTTCAAGGTCCTATCCAGCCTAGCAGGAGTGGCTCCTAAGGGTGATATGCCCCTCCAAGCCGTAACCAATTCTCTCGCCCCCAGATTCAGTCGCGGCAGTCCTGTATTCGTGATCTCTAGCCTTGAGGGGGATGGAACTGTCCCTCATGCGATTCGAGATTTGGCAGGTCGTGGTCACGAAGTTGTCATTCTCAGTCCATCCAGCATCGACTACGAGAGGTTGGTTAGCCGAATTCCTCGGATGTCTTATGAGGTGATGAAACTCGAACGACAAAACCGGCTGTCGGCGGTTGCTGGATATGGTGCACGTGTCATCGATTGGATGCCGGATGTTGAATTGAGTCAAGCCCTGCTACAGGTGAAGATGTAAGGAGGTGAATGAATGGCGGATGAAGTTGCACAACAGGAAGAAGGTTTGACCACCCTCCATCTGCGAACCTTGCGAAAGGAATGGCGTGTTGTATGTCTTCAAATGGTTGCCAGTCTTTCTCTAATCTGGTTATTCCTGACCATGACACAAGTCTTTGGCCACTGTCACCCAAGCTACGTCGCCAATGACGCATGGTGTCCTGCCTTGGATCATACGCTAACTCTGGATCAAATCGAGAAAGGATTTGCCGACGGTGGTGGCTTTGATGAATTGCCTTTACCTGATTGGATTACAGGTCAAGGTAACGAGGGTGATGGACGATATTTCGTCCCCATTCTATTGACCATGGCTATTGCAGGCGCTTGGGTTGCACTCAACTTCCAACCACCAGCCCGCAGACGAAAGATTACCCTTGCACTCTTGGGTGCCATGATTCTATTCCTTGCTGGAATGTTCATACTCACTTGGACATTTGGAATGATTATGAATTTCGATTTGTATCTTCCATTCGGACAATCTGATGAATCGATGAATCATGCAAATCATTTGGTCTGGCCCTTATCGGTCTACATTCAGGTACTCGTGATGCTATTTTTCATGGCACCTGTGCTGTTTGGATTGATGGGGATTTGGGGCCTCTCAAAGCGAATGGTCAATTGGTCGATGGCGTATATTCTCATATTCCTTGGATTGTATGCCCTGCTGTCATACGAAGGAGTGGTCAGCCAATTATCGAGCGTTTCAGATCCTTACTCTCCAGGACTCAATCCACTGCCTACCCAAATCGGGGAAGCGGACACATTGGGTGGCTTGATTTCAGGTGAGGTATGGGACTTGTTGCTGGTTGCGATACTGTTGATGGTTTACACTGAAACTGCACAAGCGACGATTCGATTCCTAGAATATGCATTCAGATTACCTGAATCATGCAAGAAGGACCCTGAATATGTTCGCCAATTCCAGAGTATCCTCAATACGCACATGCAGCACACAGTTGTCGTCATTCTAGCGGTAGGGTTTGTGACCATGCTCGCTCTAAAGTTCGACGACCTGATCATCGATGTCGTAGGATGGGCAGGTTCGGGACAGTGGAGTGGCCAAGTCAGAGAATCGCTGGAATTACGCCTCACCTATGGTAAGGTGATTTCAGCGATGCTATTCCTCACATTTGTTGCGGGGCTACGCTTCATTGTTCCATGGCAGAGGATTTCTGGACTGGTCGAATCCGCTCTTTCAAAGAGAGGCAA
>JBJLBW010000006.1:0-13533 GCA_045568015.1 Candidatus Poseidoniales archaeon
CCTCGGGCATCACTGACATCAATGTCGAGTAGTGGGCTGTCCAATGCCTCGAATGTAGCCTCCTGAGCACGGTCTGGTCCACTGGCTTCACCGAGACCAATCATGGCCATTCCACCACCGTTTAGCATCACTGAGCGAAGATCCTCGAAGTCGAGGTTCACCAGACCTTCTTTCGTCACCAATTCGGTGACACCTGCAATGCTCCGCATCAAGAGTTCATCTGCAACTCTGAATGCTGCTTCGATTGGCAAATCGCGCACCCCATCTACAGAGAGCAATTTCTCGTTGGGCAACACGACCACTGTATCGCAAACTTCGCGAAGTCTTTCAAGACCCCATTCTGCATTTTGTCGACGCAATGTTCCTTCGGATTCGAATGGATAGGTAACAACAGCAATGGTCAGTGCACCCGCTTCTTTGGCCAAGCGAGCAACAACGTGGGCTGAACCGGTTCCCGTTCCGCCACCCAGACCCGCGGTCACAAAGGCCAGGTCACAATCTTGGATTGTATTCAGCAGAGCCTTCTCGGATTCATAGGCTGCCTTTTCTCCTTTTTCTGGATCTCCACCGGCCCCGCGCCCGCGTGCGGTTCGACCAATCAGTAATTTGTTGTCAATTCCAACCTTAATCAGATGCTGGGCATCGGTGTTTACCGCATAACCTCGCACGGAGTCTTCGTCGAGTAAGCCAGCAGCATTGAGACGGTCAACGGTGTTTCCACCACAACCACCACAGCCGTAAACTCGAATTCTTGGCTGGAGGGATTTCAGAAGTTCGTGCAATTCAGCATTGTTCGCTGAAGGCACTCCCTTGGTGACGGTCCCATCCGTTTCTTCCTCATCATCTTGCAATTCCAATACCCTATCAATTAGATGGCGCATGATGTCAGGCTCGCTGTCGGTAAGATAACCATTCCGACCGAAAAAGAAGCGAGAAGGCGATTTCGAGACCCTCATAAAAAATCCGAGTGCTGGTTCGCAGTCCTTCATTTCTTGTTCAATCAGTAGGTGAAAAGACTCATGTTGGAAGTCAATTCTGGCCCAATCATGCGCGCGCGGGTATTTTGGGTCCTTTCCATGCTGCTTCTTTGCGCTTGGTCTAGCCAACCGATTGCCCTCGATGAGGAAGTTGCAGAATCTTCTGCACCAACCAATCAACAGCAAAATTGGAATCAAGACAGCCGACCGATTTGGCAATCTGGTTGGAGTCCACAGGTTTGGCAGCCTCAACCCACGGGCATGCTTTGGGAAGTGGACTTTTCTCCCGATGGAAGAATGATTGCTGCTGTGGATATCTCGACCAATTTACTCACGGTTTGGAACAGTACAGACGGGCGCGTCATCTTCCATGCACCCCATGCCAATTCACTGGTAGACGTGGTTTGGTTAGACAACAGCCATGTCCTCGCAGCAGATGGTGGTTCTCGTTGGTATAGTTTTGAGGTTGTAGACGATGGTGGTGTTTGGCCCATGAATTCTACAATATCTCGCACGGGACTCTGGACAGCTGATCTTACTGGTAATTACGCTGGCTCTCTATGGGGCATCGATATCACCCATGATAGAAGTCGTCTGACTTTCTGTGGTGCGATTAACGACCCAAATATTGGAGGGGAAGTCGTTGTTGCCAATACCCAATTTTTCATTGATGGTTCCTCCCCGAATAACGCTCACGTATACACCACTGATTGGGGGACAGATTGTGCCATCGCGAACAATGGATCCTTCGTAGCGGCTCTGAATCGAATCCAAGGCCCAAGTTCTGGAACATATCAAGATACTGTGACAGGATGGGAGGTGCAGGGCAACGCATTATCACAATCTTGGACACGAAACGTAGCAGGAGGCGAAGCAATGGCTTGGGCGATTGATTTCTCACCTCAAGATAGTACTTACACAGTCGCTTACAATCGCCCAAATGAAGGCGTTATCACCGATTTCTTCCATGACAGTGGGGCGATCAATTGGTATACACCAGTGCCACAAAATGTTTCGAGTATTCGTTGGTCACCAGATGGGACAGCCGTTGCGGTCGGACTCTTCGATCCAGGTCGTCTATTGATGGTCGACTCAGCAGGTGGAATTCTATCCGACTACGGATGGCACAGTGTTGTTTGGAACAACAAAGCCTACCCCTCGGATGTCACCGCGATCGCAATCGATGATCAAGGATTGAAATATGCAACATCCGGAAAAGATGGTGCCATCGAAATTCACAGTGTTGATTCAAATTTACAATTGAAAATCGATCGGCGTTTTAGTCCAGACTATATCCGGGAAATCGACCTCCACCCTGACGATTTATTCGTCGCCTTTGCTGAATCCAGCGGAGTCGTTACAGTTCGTGATTACAATACAGGAGGTATCACGAGACAGTGTTTCCATCCTGATTTCGATCAGCCGATTGGAGAGTACCCATTCGCCAAGAGTGTGGTGATGCATCAGCAATTTGTCATCGCTGGATTCTCAGATGGTACCATCATAGCCTGTGGGGAGGATGGAAAAGAAGTCTGGATTTGGCGAATCGATCAGCAACACCCATCCATGGAGGCATTTGGTCGAATTGATATGCATCCAACACAAAACCTCCTCGCGATGTCTTGGACGCAGAATTACTCCACCACTGGTGTTGCCGGAAAGGTGTCAATCCTCGATTTAGATCAAATGGCTGAGGTAACCGGTTGGGAATATGCTACAGAATATTGGACGATGGAATTCAGCAACGATGGTGCTTGGCTCGCCAGTACCGCACAGGATGGGTCCGTACACCTGTGGTTGACCGAAGATCCCGATCCAGCTTTGTGGACCGACAACGGCGTTCAATACAGTCACTCAAATTACACCGGAGTGGTCACTTGGCACGAAGAGATTCATGCCTTGATGACAGTCGGATGGGACGGCCAAGCGATTGTTTGGGATGCTTTCAATGGCCAGCAAATGTTGTCGATCCAATTTACTGACCAAGGCTTTGGGGCTGGATTCACATCAGGTTCCTTCCTCGTTGTGGCCAGTGGAGATGCATCCAACAGCGCTTCAGGCCAACTCGAATTTTTTGATGGTCTCAACATGACACAATTGGCAACATGGGCGATTGAGGGTATCCCTCGCGGTTTTGTCATCGACCATACAGGCGGCCTCATCGTCGCCAATCACACAGGATCTTGGTGGCTCATCATTCCTGATACTGACGGCGACGGCGTCATCGATGACAATGACGCCTTCCCACAGAACCCATTGCAATGGGTGGACACAGATGGCGATGGTTTTGGCGATAACAATGCACCGGGGGCAGGTGGTGATGGTTGTCCAACCGTTTGGGGGACATCTACGATTGACCGAGGTGGCTGTCCAGACACGGATGGAGACCAGTGGTCCGATGCTGATGCCGATTGGCCTGTTTGTGTTCTCAATGGCGGTTATGGTGATGCTTGGCCAAATGATTCGAATCAATGGTGTGATACCGATGGCGATGGATTTGGAGATGAGCACTACTTTGAATTTGACTTTTCTTCGGGATTGAGAATTAATGAGCACGGCGATGCTTTCCCCGATGATTGGACCCAATGGCGCGATCAAGATGCTGATGGAGTCGGTGACAATTACACCTATTCCCTAGGCACGGATGGGTTGCGGACTGCCCAAAATGGTGATGCGTTCCCAACCAACCCACTCCAGCATCAAGACACGGATGGCGATGGTTGGGGCGACATGTATTCGTGGATTGAAGACATGAACGGCTTGCGTATTGAGGAAGGCGATGCATTCCCAATCGATCCATTGGCATGGTCCGACATAGACGGTGACGGTTGTCCAACCAATTCTGATACGGGTCTTACCATCGATAACCATCCCGAGGATGCAACCCGGTGTGACGAGGCATTGGATTTCGACCTCCCCGCCCAATTGAACCTCGATGTTGTTGGCTCTGAATCCTCTTGGACGATCAGTGTCGATTGGAAATCCACAATTGAAAGTACAGATACAGTTTCGATCTATGGAATAAGTTGGAATTCAACAGAGGGAATGGAACACCTTATGTTGAACATTGAACCACCTGGTGCAATCGCATGGTGGACTGAGAACAACCCCGATCGCGATCCACTCAATGACATGTTTGAACGTTCGCGTGGGGAAAATGATGATCGATTGACGCTCCGTTTGATCAGCACATCGAATGATGGTCAAACCTTGGAATATTGGGTGAATTCAACTCACGAAACTGAGCCGGAGCCAGAACCTGAACCTGAGCCAGAACCCACATGTATCGAGGGTGAAACACGCCCCGCCGGAGATGACTGTAACGATTGCGTCTGTGTAATGGGGCCCAACGGAGGTGAATGGGCTTGCACTGAGAAGGCTTGTTCACCAACGGGCGGTGAATCATCAAGTGAGGGCATTTCTATGGTGGCTTGGTCTGGGATCATCATTGGTTTACTCGCAGTCGTGGTTCTTGGACTTCTATTCATGCGACGTTCAGGTGGTGGTGCTGAAACAACGAGTACACCAATCTCTACAGGCGTTCATGCACCGTGTTCCACCTGTGGTGGGCCCGCACATGAGGCCGTCAATAACGGAAATCGTTGGACTTGGTGCCCATCCTGTCGTCAATGGCTGAATTATCTTGGAAAAGAATAGAGCAATCCCACTCTATGATTGGCGGGAGAACACTCTTCAGCGTCCACCTATTCGAGTTTGATATGACCCGCACTGTCTCATTGTTCTGTGCCACGCTGTTACTGACGATTCTCGCGCTACCTTGGACAATGCCCATTTCTCAATTGGAACCTGAAGCAACCCAATCCACCGATGCTCGAGGTGGATTCCAAATCAATACCACCGTTTGGACCGGTTCACCTGGGGATTTCTTCGAATTCGATGGAAACCCATTCGGTGAAATGATACTTGCAGAACTGACAAATCCAGAAGAAGGCGACTTTGATCGAGCGACAATCAACGCCATCAGTTCAATCCATGTGGAAATCTTGGGGGATCAATATTGCAGCTTCGATGGTTCCCCCGTTATTTGTCATGTCAGCACTCAAACCGTTGAGGTGAATCTTACCGGTTACGATGATGAGCAGAATACACAATTAGACTACGAATTTACCCAAGATAGCATCACTTACACCCATCCAGAAATGAATGGTTGGGAGAAATCCAAAGAAATCACCTACGCTCAGGTGTGGATTCGAGAACAAGGTACAGGTGTCTTGATTCAAGAGGAAGCCGGTTGGAATAATGTTTCAATTCTTGCGCATATCACCGGCGTCCCTTCGTTGATTAATGAAGGCGATACTTGGACCCAAATGCACCACCTCCAAGAAAGTTGGACGGATGAATGGGAAAGCGGTGAAACTGATTCAGGTAGCGAGGAGTGGTGGGACAACCATACGCACGAAGCCACGCAATTGACCGCTGTCGATTTACCTCCGAATGAAGCGTATCCGGAAGAGGGCGGAGTCACCCTAGATGCACTTCTCATCACGGTCGATTCCGATAACAGAGAGGCTCTGTCGGAGTATTATTTCCCTCTTCGCATGTATTTTGATGAAAGCGGCTCCGGCTCGGACATACTTTCCTGGCGATTCCAAGCACAAGGGATGCAGGATGTAGATGGCGATGGTGTATCGGATACCGATGACAGATGTCCAGATACAGTTGCTGGTGCCGAAGTCGATGAGGATGGCTGCTCTTGGGCTCAACGCGATGATGATGAGGATGGGGTCCCCAATCCTGAAGATCAGTGTGAGGGCTACGATGATTCAATCGATGTGGATGCAGATGGCATCATTGATGGTTGCGATGAACTCATCGATTCGGATGCGGATGGAATTGCCGATGGTGAGGATCAATGTCCGGGTGCCAATGACACGATTGATGTCGATGGTGATGGAATCATCGATTGTTTAGATCCTCTTATTGATTCAGATGGCGATTTGGTTGCCGACGAGAATGACTTGTGTCCAGGCTATGATGACAATAAGGACGTCGACGCAGACAATGTACCCGACGATTGTGATGCATTGATTGATTCAGATGGCGATTCAGTTCCTGATTCAGAAGATGTTTGCCCGGGTTCCCGCGACGATCTTGATATCGATGCGGATGGAATTGCCGATGGCTGTGATGATCTCATCGATTCGGATGGCGATGGTATATCAGATTACGACGATGCATGCCATGGCCACGATGATTCAATCGATGTGGATGCAGATGGCATTGTCGATGGATGTGATGCCCTGATTGATGTGGATGGTGACGGTGTCTCAGATGAGAATGATATCTGTCCTGACACTCCTGACTACGAGATTAGTTTTCTCAACGGCTGTTCCTTCTCGCAGATCGATACCGATGGTGACTCCGTAATGGACAATGCTGACGTCTGTAAGAACACCCCTGCAGGAGCGTTTGATACCAATCCAAGCGATGGTTGTCCTGATGACTCCGACGCTGATGGCCACCTTGACGAAGTCGACGATTGCCCGGATTCAGCCGCTGATGTTGCGATTGATGAAACTGGATGTGAGATTGTACCCGAGGCTGAATCTGAAGGCTTACTTGCGGGTACGACTGGCACCGTTGTGCTGGGCATTGTCGCCCTCCTGGGTATCCTCCTCGTTGGCCTTCTCGTGACAATAGTCATTCGCGGTGGTGGTTCAAACTCTGAAGGCCTCAATATGGCTCAGTCACCAGTTCACGCACCTTGTACAACGTGTGGTGGCGAACCTCAAGAGGCAGTGCACGATGGGAATCGTTGGACATATTGTCAAACATGTCGCCAATGGTTGACTCATATTGGCCCGGAATGATTACCGCGTCCCACCGCGGGAATACTCGTGATAATCCACCGCTGGTTGTAGTGTATCAATGGCGGCCTGAAGTTTGGCATTTGCCGCCTGTTCTCCAGCTTCAATTGAAGCGATTTGGCGCTCGATTTCGCGCTTTGCAGAATCGAGTGCGACCGATGTCTTGGCTGGAAGAGCCAATTCAGGTTTCAACCATCTTGAAAGATCGGTCAACAACGAATCCAATGGCTGTGGTTCCGTATTCTCTGGTTGCAATTGAAATGATTCTCCAACCCGACCGACAGGTCCGACTGAAGTCAGGACTTTCGCCAGAGAGAGTCCAGCCTTTCCGGCTCCTTTGAGCGTCGATTTGATTCGTTCGTGTGCTTCAATCGGGCGCCAGTAGGCCTCGATCAATTGAGGCTGAACCTTCCTCGCTCGCTTCCAATGGGACAGTGCTGCTCTTAGCGCTCCCTCGTGCGCGCGCACGCGCCCGCGTTGAACCTCATCAGCAGCTTCGGTCTTGGAAACATTTCGAGCCTCATCGCGCATTCCGTTGGAGCGTAACAGTTTGGCGTATCGTTTTCGCGCCTTGACAAGCATCGATGCAGCAGCGCGACTCTCTTTCCACTTGGAACGTATTTCTAGAATCTTTGAGAGATCTCTGAGGGCTGTGACGAGATGTCCTTGCTCGGTCAGGGTTTTGCCTTTTTTGGCCAACAACAAATCACTCAATTCTGAGGCCATAACCTCGCTGATCTCAAGGCGACCATCCTGAACATAGCGCCTGTATTGGTCGATGACCGTTGCAGGGTCACCCATTCCAAACAGTAGACCACCAGGCCCTACTTCCGACGCTTGACGCTCTTTCTCTTGACAGTCTTACGCACAGCCTTCTTTTTCGGCCCTGCATCGTCGTCCCAATCATCATCTTCATCATCGAATTCATCATCGTCATCGTCATCGTCTTCGTCGACCTCTTCTTCAACCGCGTCGGATTTACTCTTCTTATCGCGACGCTTTCGGTCTCGGCCTTCTGATTTGGCAAATGGATCATCTTCATCAGCGCGTTCGGTTCCCCCTTCAGAGAGTGATGACATGTCATCTCGAACATCATCAGGAGAGCCCGCGTCAGAATCCCCTCCTCCCATGAATTCTCGCATCCAATCGTCTTCTTCATCCTCTTCCCCTTTCTTCTTCTTGCCATCTCCAGATGCCATGAGAACGCTCATCATTGTGAGTATGAGAAGAACGATATTGATTCCACCGAGTGCATAGACCATCAGGTAAACACCTTCGTAGTAGCTTTCCTCAGATGCTTCAACCTCAGCAGGAGGCTCAAACACACTTTGGCCGATACAGGCTGATTCATAGTCGAGAATGGTTCGAACACAATTGTCAACCGTGAATTGTGTATTCCACTCCTGCTCATTTCCAGAGGTGTCAGTTACGCGAATGTAGACGCGCTGGTTGAATCCTAAGTCATGGAAAGTTGCTGCCGGCTCCCACAATTCAAAGACCATCGTTCCTGAATCTGCAGAGTGACTCGTCAAATCAGTCACAGTGGTCCATTCGGTCTCGCGCATGAGATTGTTCTCGTAGTAACGGAATTTGACTTCAACCGAAGCGATTCCAACATCATCTGTCACCGCACCATAGACATGAATTTGCTCACCATAGAGGTAGAGGCTGTCAGGACTTGGGGCATAGACTTCGATTGTTGGTTCCGCTGAATCAATCGACCAGCCAGTAGTGTCAATCACAACCGTGTTCGCTGCTTCGTCAGTAATGGTGACGATGGCGTGAATTTCCGCGTTCAGCATATCGTTCGTGATTTCAAAGTTGAATCTGTAAGCATTTTCTACAGATCCTTGTAGGGGCTGTGCCCGAACCATAGAACCACGTTCGGTGAAAAATTCGCCAGAGAGAACGGTCCCAAACTCATCCTGTTCATAATCAGAGGTAGTAATATCCAGAATGGGATATTCACTCAATTTCTCATTCGAATAGATGCGTAGTTGATAGTTCCCAGCACGCAATGCGCTGACAACCTCTCCAGATTCAGTGTCGACCACTTCGAGGATCAATTCTGGTGGTGTCGTATCTTCAATGACCATACGAGCATTCATCGACATTGAGAATTGGGTATTTGCATTGCCATACTGATCCGTCATCGTTACAGCGTACCAAGTTTGCTTGTCGAGATTCTCTGTAAGTGGAATGGTTCTTGCAAAGTCAGTCTCAAAGTTTGATGTAGAAACAACAGGGTCACCAATAGGTATCCATCGATCATCTAGTATCACGTCACCACTCATCATGGTCTCGTTGCCATCGGTTGGATCAGTTTCACACATCCACATCTGGTATGACTCTCCGCTCTCAGCCTGCGAGTTAATCCAGCGAAGCAGCGTAAACTTTTCACCTCCCAAATTAGTCATATATGCATCTTGTAGGAAGGCAAGGTCAGGATTTCTGGTATCTTCATCGATAGGACCCCAGCAGTTTTGCATGAATCGAAGGTCTTCATATGGTTGCGATGAGAGACTATAGCGGGCTAGACTCGATACACAGTAGTAAACGGGCTCATCGAGATTGTCTTCAATTTCAATCGTCACTGTTTCGACAGAGTCTGGAACCGTGGCCACAAGATCGGCTACCAACTCGAGGTTTGAGAGAGATGTCAAGCGAACACTAGATCTCCAAACGTGATACTGTTCACCTTCCACACCGAGTTGATCCATCCAGGTCACAGTGGTTTGTCCACCGCCATTATACTCGGCATAGACATTGGTTGGTTCAGCGACCCAAGGCGTGAAGGTATCTTCAGCAACAGCCCCGGTGCTTTCTTGGGGGATACTGTTGTGGTTTCCATTTGTATCTGAAGCGGTCACAGCATAATAGGCCAGACCTAGCATCCCACGCTCGACTTCGAACTGATAGGATTCTTCCCCATCCCCTGCAACTCCAATCATTTCGACACCGGTTGCAGATGTGTCATTGATTGGTGAACCAGAGCGCCAAATGTGGTAGGTCTCGTCAGTTTCGCTTTCAAGCCCGGTCCATGTAATGGTTGTATTTCCAGTCCCTCCAGCTGGTTCGGCCTCAAACGAAGCCACAACATCTGTAACCGTCTCTGGCGCTACATTGTCCTCATGAATGGATTCTGCAAGTGTGTTTGTTCCTAAGAATCGAACGTCTTCGTAACCGAGGTAAAGGTAGGTTACAGAATAGAATGCATCCTGATCTGTATTAGCTTCAAGCATGTAACGGAAGGTGGTATCACCAGCGCTTAGTTGCGCAATTTGCACTTTCGGTATGCTTGACCAAGTCCCTCTCTCAGCTTCATTAAGATGGCGATAAACCACTATTTCGTAAGCAGCCTCACCCACTTCTGGAAGGCTGTCAGGAATGATGGTGTTCAGATTGACCCAACTGATATCTGTCGCCCCTTCATTGAAGGCCCCTATAGTTGGGATAAAGTTGGCTTGAACGAAAAACGGGGCGGTAATTTGGTTCGTAAGTTCCATGACCCCTTCACTGACGTTGGCTTCTCCGTGGACATAGTTCCCAACGTGTGATGGAGAATATGTGACCTCATCGAGCGTATACTCGTAATCGTTGGTTGCATCCGTATCGTCGTTGTTCTCGAAGTAAGTGACGATTGCATAGTAGTAGGTACCGTTCGTTCCTGCAGGCAGCGGATATGTCTCAGAGAACATCATTCCAGAGCAATCACCGGGATTGACAGATGGACACATGGAAACATTGGCCCAAGGGTTCAGATTGGTCACGACCGAATCGTTTAGTGGTGCATTGTGCCGATAAACCAGATAACGAGACTCTTGCATCTGTAGCATCAAAGGGTAATTTTCAGTTTCAAGATTGCTCCATTGAACCGTTGTTGTCTCAGTGACACTGTCGAAAAACGCGCCAATATTTTGGGCTTGTAATTCAGCAGGGTCGCTAGATTCTCCTTCTGCAGCAACGGGTGGAGCCCAAGTCATTAGGGATCCTAGCATTAGGGCAATCAAAAGCATTGGAACACGAGAATTCGTCTTACGCATGGCTTCGCCTCGGTTTCACCCTGCCATTGTGGTCCATTTGAGTCTGACGGCTTCAAACCCGCCTTAAGGCGGGTTGGAATAGTGTATGTTATTCGCCGCCTAGAAGTTCCCTACGTGAAGAGGCCGCGCGTGTCAAAAATGTCCAAATTCCACCCAATAATGAAATCACTAAAACAGCACTCAGTGCATTGATTCCATCTATTCCCACGAAATTGCCAATCGCATCCGGAACTGCGAGGTCAGCCGTGCCTTGGAATGCCATGATTGCACCTACAAATATCCCGATAAAGGTCGTAACAAGGCGATCCGCCCGGCTGAAGCCGCCGTAATTGCGTCCGAGGCCTACAGATTGAGCCTGTGTTCCCATGTATGAGCCCAGTAAAGTCATGGTTGCCGCGGCCCAACCCAACCAATGAACAGAGATCCAAGCAGTGTTGATCCCGATGGCGATAAGCAAACTCAAATCGACAAGTCGGTCGATGGTGTGATCCAACCAATCACCGTATTTCGATACCTTGTCATAGGCTCTAGCAACAGCCCCGTCTAGCGCATCCAATTCAGCTGCGATAAACAACAATGCAAACGCCCCAATGAGTCGCCAACCACCATCTGTATCTCTACCGGCTGTGGCGAGAAGATAGCAACAGGCCGCCGCAAAAAGTACGCTAATCCAAGTCAATGTTGCCGGGTCGACATTGGACATACGATCGACGATTGGTTTCAGGAGTTTGGTGTGCCAAGTCCTCGCTTTTTCAAATGCCAATCAATCGCCTCCATGAAGTTGACCAATCCAGTCAACCCCCTCGTTTGGCCGACGGGGTTTGAAACCATCTGTTATCCAGCGCTCCGCGGTCGCAATCATCGCCTCAATTCCAATTGCCGAATCCAACTCCAGACATGGGACATCAGGACATTCTGCCGAAATCACACCAATGAATTCACACTCCACATTTTCATCGACTTTCGATGATGAATAATCTCGATTCGACAAGCGATCTCTGAGGATGTTTGGATGACATCGAATGAGGACAATCGCATCGACTGGAAGCAGATGTGACAAATGACCATCGACGAGAATTTGATTTTCCTCAGGCCAAGTAATTGTTGAAATCAATCGTTCAATATCGATCGGCGCCGCACCATCGTCATCCACAGCATCGAGACAATCATGCTTGGCTGCAATTTCTTCGACCGTCAGAACGTGAAAATCTGAACTGGCACAGAAAGTTGTTTTTCCAACTCCTGGGGTGCCGGTCACAGCAATGCGAAAACTAGACATCTCATCACATCGTCTCTAGCGCATTCGATAACCGAGAACCTGCAACCCGGTTCCAAGTGCTCCGAGGAAGATGATGACAGGCCATGCCAGAGTGACCTTGACACTATAATCGACATCCACTGTTGAGGCCGTTCCTCCTAACGATTGCCCGTCGACGGGGTAATACACATCATCACCGATATCAAAAGTGAACGATTTCGAGTCTTGTGAATCCGGCCCACCCGCTGCGAAATTGGTTGTTGTTGGACCACATGTGCTTGAAACTCCGTCACTGGGTGCACACCGCTGATATTCCTCTTCATTGACGAGCCCGACCCAAACATCGGCGTCCCATGTGATTGTCAATTCAGGACTGATTAACGCCGATGGTATCGCACTCTCCGTCAATGGTTCATCCGCAAAACCCACCGCCGTTCCCGTCATGGGAACGGGCACATCTTCAATCGAGTCTTCGTATGTGTAACCAATCATTCCACCGATCATGAGGACCGCGCAAATTGCACTGATGACGAGTAATATGACGCGTTTCATGTTAATCACGGGTGGAGATAGAATGCAGCAGCCATAATGGCGTATGTTCCAAGCAACATCGCGCCTTCAAGCCAGTTACTTTTCCCATCGGCTGCGATCGTATTGGCAATCAGAACCGACAAAAATACTGCGATGGTTTCGAAGGGACCGAAATCAAAGTCGAGATCCACGCCCATGAACCATGCGATTAGAATCATCATCGGTGCCACAAACACTGCGATTTGTGTGGATGAGCCCACAGCGATTGCAAATGACAAATCCATCTTGTCTCTCTTTGCTACTGTAACCGCGGTGAAATGCTCAGCAGCATTGCCAAAGAATGGAAGCAAAATAACGCCGATGAACAGGGGTTTCAGTCCGAGTTCATCTGCCCCTTCAGAGATTGAGTGGACCAGAATTTCAGCCATCCATCCGAGAACAATAGTCGCAATAATCAGCAAAACAATGGCTTCTTTGTAGGACATTTTTGCATCATCGTGGTGGTGCTTTCCATCGGTCGCAAAGAGTTCCTGATGCGTTCGAAGTTGGAAGAGAAGAAACAATCCGTAGAGGCCGATTAGAATGATTGCGGCCACATGAGATAGATTCAATTTCGCTGAATCAGAGGCGTCTCCAACCGCGAAAACATATGCTGTTGGCATCGTCAAGGTGATGACTGCCAACAAAAGCAACGAACCGTTCGCACCCACTGCCGTGGGAGAGAATGACTGTTCTTTGTGATGGATGCCGCCCCAAACAAAAGCCAATCCCAAGACCAACAAGAGGTTGCCAAGAATCGATCCAACCAATGATGCTCTGACGATCTGAACCATTTCTTCACTAGCGGTTGTATCTCCGGCTTCTGCAAGACTCGCTGCGGCAAAGATGGCCATTCC
>JBJLBW010000007.1:0-13419 GCA_045568015.1 Candidatus Poseidoniales archaeon
TGTAGATCCTGCCTTTGATTTGTGGAAATCATTGACTTCCGATGACAAAGCCATGGAGAACTATCTCTGGGGTCGAGATTACATCGATGTCCTCAATGACTTCGGCCATTTGAGATTCAGTGGCCAAGAATTCGTCGACCAAATCGACCGACTGAAACCACGTCTTTACTCAATAGCTTCTTCTCCAGATTTCGAACCTGGTACCGTTCATCTAACGGTAGGCATTGTTCGATATGAGGGGCAGGGTCGAGCAAAGGCTGGCCTGACAACTGGATATCTTGCAGATCGGGTCCCCGAAGGAACCGACAATGTTCGCGTTTTCATGTCACCAACACGCTCTTTCGTTCTGCCCGAAGACGGTGGAAAAGACATCATCATGGTGGGCCCCGGAACAGGTATTGCACCATTCCGTGCCTTCATTCAGCAGCGAAAGATGGACGATGCAAAGGGTCGAAATTGGTTATTCTTTGGAGATTGGACCGAAGAGGGAGAATTCCTCTATCGAGATGAAATCAATGAATTCGTAGAAGAAGGAACGATTGACAAGATCGACTTGGCTTGGTCACGAGAAGGCCCTGAGAAGGTCTACGTACAGCATCTAATGGCTTCGCATGGAGCCGAAATTTGGGAATGGATTGACAATGGCGGCTACTTCTATGTCTGTGGAGACAAGAACTACATGGCCAAGGATGTCCATTCGACTCTCATCAACATCTGTGCCGAGTTCGGTGGTTATTCAGATGAAGATGCCAAGGCATTTGTTGAGCAGACGCTGATGAAGGAAGAGAAACGCTACTTGCGTGACGTTTACTGATTCAATCCGCCCTAAAGGCGGATGCGGCACTCCTTTGAACCGCACGCGAATGGCCAACTCCATGTTCAAGCGCGTCTTGATTGCCAATCGTGGCGAGATTGCGCTCCGAATCAGTCGAGCCCTACGAGAGTTAGGTGTCGAGGTTTGTATTGTACATGGCAGGGAAGATCGACTTTCGTTGCCGGTTCGTTTTTCGGATTATGCAATCCCTCTTTACCGTTCGAACCCTTTGGATTCCTATCTTGATTACGAGGCAATTATTCAGGCGGCAAAGGAAATTGGGGCCGAAGCGATCCATCCAGGTTATGGTTTTCTCGCAGAAAACGCCGCCTTTGTGAAACGCTGTGAAGAAGAAGGAATCACCTTCATCGGACCGAGTGCAGAGGTCATCTCTCTACTTGGAGACAAAATCGAGGCCAGAAAAGCGATGGAGGCAGCCGGACTTCCGGTTGCCAAAGGAAGCGATGAAGCCATTGATGATGCACAAGTTGCAAGTCAATTGGCTGCAGATATTGGATATCCTGTGATCATCAAAGCTGCGGCAGGTGGTGGTGGTATTGGGATGCAAATTGTCCACCAGGAAAGCGAGTTTGAATCGGCTCTAAATCTCTGTCAATCTAGAGCCCAATCCGCATTTGGGGACAATCGGGTATTTGTCGAGAAATACATTGAGGGTGCTCAACATGTTGAGTTTCAAGTTCTTGCCGATGGACAAAATGCAATTCACTTCGGCGAGCGCTTCTGCTCGATTCAAAGACGCCACCAAAAGTTGCTCGAAGAGGGCCCTTGGCTTACCGATGAAGTTCGAGCAAAAATCGGCTCCAAGGTTTGTGAAGGTGCTCGAGCGGTTGGTTATCGCGGTTTAGCAACATTTGAATTTCTTCGAGATAAGCATGGCGAATTTTTCTTCCTTGAAGTCAATCCACGCGTTCAAGTGGAACACACGATTACCGAGATGATCACCGGTGTCGATTTGGTGAAATTAGGCATTCGGGTTGCAGCGGGAGAATCGCTTCCAATTCGTCAGGAGGATGTCGAATTCTCAGGTCATGCAATTCAATGCCGGTTGAATGCTGAAGACCCGCTCAAATTCATCCCCTCACCGGGGAAATTGTGGGATTGTCATTTCCCTGGAGGTCGCGGGGTTAGGGTCGATACTCACGCCCACATCGGTTACGATATGCCCGGCTGTTTTGATTCTCTATTGGCCAAATTGATTGTTTGGGGGCAAGATCGTGAGGAGGCAATTGCCAAGATGAAAGCCGCCCTAAAGGAGACAACTCTCATCGGTGTCGAGACCGTCATTCCATTGCACAAAGCAATTTTGGTCGAACCGGATTTTATCGCTAGAGACATCACAATTCAATATCTTGAAGACCATCCCAACCTGCTCGGGTGATACCATGGACATCGTGATCGTCGGAAGTCTCGCGTACGACCATCTTGAAACTGAGGCTGGCGAAATCACAGATTCACTCGGTGGTTCCGGCACATTTGCGGGAATTGCTGCCGCGTTTCATGCCAACCACAGATTGGATACAGATGGGCCCCTTCCCGTGGGGTTGGTATGTGCTATAGGTGAGGATTTCAATGAATCAGATTGTGAGATATTACGCCAAGAAGGCCTCGATCTCAAAGGCGTTGAAACCATCGAGGGGGGGCGAACATTTCGTTGGCACGGACGATATGAAGGCGATATGAGTGAGGCTATCACCATCGAAACTCAGCAAAATGTATTGGATGGTTATGAACCAAATGTTCCAGTTTCTTGGTGGTCACCCAGAATTCTGTTTTTGGCAAACAATCATCCTTCGATCCAATCTCATGTATTGGACCAATGCGAAGGCGCTAAATTCACAGCTTTGGATTCCATGAATCTGTGGATTAATATCGCCTTCAATGAACTCTCCAACGTACTACGCCGTGTCGACCTAGCCATTCTCAATGATCAGGAGGTAAGAATGATTGCCAAAGATGAGAACCTGATTCGTGCAGGCGAGTCAATACGTTCTGGCCTTGCATTAACCGGGGGTCAAGAAGCGGGTGCTGGCCCTTCGATTCTAATTATCAAAAAAGGTGAGCATGGTTGTGTTGCACTGACCGATAATGGTCTATTGGCTCTTCCAGCCTTCCCAACTTCCGAGATTGTTGATCCCACGGGATGTGGGGATTCGTTTGCAGGGACATTGTTGACGTTGCTATCCGAATCTGAAAATTTGAATCCCACACACGAAGAATTACACAATGCGTTGGTGCATGCTACCGTCACGGCTTCCTTCACAATTTCTGCATTTGGTACTGAAGCAATCCTCGGATTAGACCGGGGTGAATATCACGCTAGACTGGATGCTTACAGACGCATGGTTGGCCTGATTTGATTATCCAAATCGGGATATTCCATGATGACCTGGTGCTTCTTTAGATGGCGAGGTGCTCGCCAATTGCCCGAATGAGAGTTGCTTTGTGTCGGCTGCTTTTAGTAAATCGGCAATGGGTTCCAAATCTCCACTTGCAGAGAGCCGACCGATTAGCGCGTCCGTTTCATCATCCGCCAATGCTCCGCCTGAGGATTTCGACAGTGTTCGGATTCGTTCGGCCACTTCCGCTTGATGGTCTTGGTCCGCCCTTAGCCGTAGGATCTGTCCAGAGCGGAGTGCCACTTCTCGATATTTCCCATCATCGAATCCATCTTCATCTCCATAGATTTCAGCATAATCATCACCCTCAATTTTCACAGGTCTGACCTTCTTCCGTACCAGAGACTTCTCACTCCTCCGTGTCAAAGCGTCGAATCCACGTTTGGCAAACTGAGCCAGACGCCCCTCTGGCTTGGGTGCTGTAGAAGTCCGCAATCGGCGACTTGGAGAATTTCGAAGGAATGCACCGAGGGCAGGAAATTCATCAAGGTTGTGTCCTTCCATGGCTGGCGCCTGAATTTCAGGTTCTGGTGTTGCTACCCTAGCCGCAGCAACCACACCTGGTGTACATTCTTCACGCAGTGCATGAAGCGTCGGCTCAGGAAGTGTTGTCGCTAGGGCACTCGGATTTTGAGATGCATCGCGAATGGCTTGCCCTGACCATGCCGGCGCGGGTTCCAATTCTGTAATCGGTGTTGTTGGTGCCGGGGTTGGTGAATCAAACATATTTCCAAAGAGTCCAGTTTCTGTTGTTTGAGATGGTGCGGGGTCATCAAACATTGAACCTGAGAAGAACATGTCGCCCTCTTCTTTGGCCTCAGAGAGTGCTGTTTGAATTCGAGTTCCGGTCCCACTCTCTTTTTCGCAATACCATTGCGGATCACCACGGCCCCAAGCGCGTTCGTAAGCGGATTCAGATGCAGTTTGTGCAATCGTATTTTCAGTGGCTGGTTTTTCCCATGGTTTCGACCAACTGTCCAACTTTTGCTGTTGTTGCCATTCGTCACTCTCCGAGCGTGTTTCTTGCAGTGAACTCCTAGCGCGACCCAGTAGTCCTCGTCCTGCATGGTCAGCTGAACTATCAGAAGAAAATGCTTCAGTTGCAGGAGAGGTTTCGATTGTTGGAGAGGATTCAGCGGGTTTTGGTTCAGGGATTTCCCCGGCACTACCATGGTACATAGCTTTCAACGCCTGTTCCAAATCTGCCTCATCAAAAATTCCGACTTCAGGCAGTAGTTCAGCCTCCTCTACAGATTCTGTTTGAATGGCCGCAGATTGTACCTTAATTGCCTCCAATGGTGAAATTGAGGGGAAGTTTGGATTGATTTGGACATCATCTAACCCTTCCCTTGCTTCATCCATCGTCTTTCCATCGCATAGGCGATTGATCATCATCTGGGTTCGTAAGAGAAGACTGTCAGGGCCATGCAGCATATGCCTGTCCCCTTGTTTGGTATCGATGCAAAGTGTGGGTTTACGGCCCATTAGCCAGGTGAAAATTGTCACAGCACCCATAATCAATGCATAAATCTGGATTGGACCTGAAAGAACACGAGTTGCAAGAATAAGTGTGATGACGCCAATCCAAGTCAATCCTTGAGGTATTACCGGGGTGTGGTGATGTCGGACTCGACGGATGGTATCGATATCAACTCGCAAACCTTTGCCATCTCGGCGCTCAAGCAACAACGACTTTTCGTTTAGTACACCCTTGATGGCCCCGCCTACTCCGGCCAGCCTGAACGTTGCGAGAATTTCGCTCCCTCGCTGCTCAGGCTGAACCCCAAAGGGTCCCTCCTGTTGATGCATCCCAGAACGTCAGCGCAACCTGCTGCTTATACAGTTTATTGGCAATCATCACCATGAGACCCACAGTTTCGTAGTTCTACTCACGCGCGGGCGCGATGGCTTGAGCAGTACCCATCACCCTCATATTTCCAGCATCCAATTGGACGATGATTACGGGCGCAGCATCACGCTTTTGAATCCAAAGCGGTTGTTCCCATTCGACCACAACTTCATCATTCTGAATCGTTGAAACCCTTCCGACTTGGAACTGTAAATCTACAGCGGCATGAACAACATCACCTTTGGAAAGTTCTCTCTTCTGAAATGGCGCTTTTGAAAGGGTAAAAGTTGAACTGTTGTGACGGGTCAAAGCATCCCCATCTCCATGTGTCAATATACACCCTCGGTGAAGGACTTCCTCCCTTAGGTTTCGAAGTGCCACACCCACACGGTCGCCGACAAAACTCTGTTCGACATCATCATCCATGACTTGGAGACTTCTCGCGATTCCCGTTTCTTGAGCAGGTAGTACTAGAATTTCATCATGTTTTGAAACGGTTCCGGCTTGCACATAACCGATGGCAACTAGACCCACACCTTTCACATTGAAGTGCTGATCGATTGGAATCACAAGTGGTGCCCCCTCATCCCCCGATTGAAGGTTGGAGAGAAGAGCCTCTCGTAGTACATGTTCATCCGGAATTTGCTCATGCAAGGTCCATTTCCCTAGTCCGGCTTGATCCAGGATGACACGCACCTGTTCTGGATCGACCCAACCTCCTTCTTGTGGGGAAATAATCGCGTGCCCAACATCGATGTTTGCCGCTCCGAAGGCCACGAGAACCTCTCCAAGAGCAGCATCGATTGCTGCAATTTCTACGACCCCGGCCTTCGCTACGTTTAGCACGCTGAGCAATGGACGTAGACGTTCGGGATGTCGAAGTGGTCTCAGCAAAGATAGAATGCGAGTTTCCCCATCGACAATTTCCTTGTAGACATAGGACTCGATGTCACGGACATCGCCTTTCTTCGCCAATGTTCTCGCCAATTCTTCGGTACCGACAAAGGCGACGTTCAGTACAGGCATGCCCTTCGACCGTCCTATTACTCATGCAGTTACTGCCCAGCAGCTTTCATGGCATCTCTAGCGGCTTGAGCCAAATCCCACATTTTCTGTTCATCCTCACCACTAGGCTTGAATTGTGGTATGGGTATTGGTTTCATCTGTGAATCGATTGCGACCATGAAAAAGAACCCCGAACAAATCTCTTCAGTTACCCATTCGCTTCGATCCAATCTTTTGGCGATGACGTGTACACCTGCCGTGTGCGTACTCGTGTGAACAACCCGCGCAGTCGTTTCGATCAAATCACCCTGGTATGCAGGTCGCTTGAATTTCAGCGCATCCACAGAGACGGTGACAAATTCACGATGGGCAAATTTACTGGAAGCCATTCCTGCAGCAGTGTCCATGATGCTCATCAATCGCCCTCCAAAGAGTGTGTTGTAGGCATTTGTATCCTGTGGGAATACCTCATCGATTTTCGTCACTGGCTCGGTCGAGTAAGGGTCAGACATCTCTATCCTCATTCCTCGGGCGGCGCCTCTCCCTCTTGAGGCTGTCACCTAGATTCCTCCAACCCATCCCATTATGGTGGTAAAGCGGCAGGGCGATACATGGCCAGTGCACCAACTTGCATCGCTTTGGTTTCGGGTGGCATCGATTCTCCCGTCGCCGTTGCTCGCATGGTGCGTTCGGGCTGGCTCATTGTACCCGTTCATTGCTCGCAGGAACCGATTACGGGTAGTGAAGCAGAGGACAAAACTGCTGCAAGTCTTACCCACTTGATTGAGACCTTGGATGCACCGGGTTCAATCGACCCCAATCTTCGGGTGGTTACCGTCGGTGAAACATTGGCTAAATTCACGGATCCTGAGGCTCACCGCGACTACTTTGTTCACATGAAACGCCTCTTCAATGCGATTGGAAGTTCCCTCGCATCAGATGTCGGTGCATCCGCCATTTTGACAGGAGAAAACCTCGGCCAAGTAAGCAGTCAAACCCTTGGGAATTTGGGTGCGGTTGAGGAAGCGAGCGATTATCGAATATTGCGGCCCTTGCTCGGATTAGACAAACAGGAAATTATCGACGAGGCCAGGGGGTTGGGGACATACGATATCGCAGCAGGACCTGAGTTGTGTGACGCATTGGGTCCTGACCGGCCAACGACGGTTGCAGACCTCAGTCGATTGCGTCAAAATGAGGTGGCTCAAGGCGGCCTCGCCAATTTGGTAAATGGTTGCCTTGAATCGCTTAGAATGCGACCCTTGAGCACATAATGATGGTTTTTGGCCCCCTTCGGGGCCAACCAACGAATGATGGGTGTTATATGCGGGCTTTGAGTGGCCAGCGTAGAACCACTACGTGGTTCATCTTGGATGTGACATACATGACAACCCGAACCCGTACCCTATCGCTGGCCATGATCTGCTTGATGGTGTTCTCCACCACCTTGGTTCATGCAGCAACAATTAGCACGTTTGCCAACGGCAATTCCGATGTTGATGTCGAACTTCGTGATCAAGGAACTTGGGGCGATGATTTGACTGCAGGCATCAGCATGCCGGCCGGTGAAACGGTCAATGCAGCAGGCTTCATCGTCGGAACAGATTACGCTGAACACGATGATGTTCAGGTCATCGACAGTTCTCTTGTTGCCAATGGTCAAATCTGGAATCCAGTCTTCAATGGTGGTATGACACAATACTCCGCAGCCAGTGACTTCACGGTCGAAGAAACATCCCTTCAACTCACAACTCAGGGTTACAATGCTGATTTTGAATCTGGGACTGAAGGTTGGACAACAGGTCCCGACCAAGGCATCCCCCCAATGGTGGCAAACTGGGCAAGAGGGCATCAGGACGACAATGTTCTGCCCGTACTCGGTTGTGGGGTCGGCGATTACTGTTTTGGAACCGATTTTGAAAACCCTGACTATACCGCTAGTTTACCCGATGGAGAATTCGAAATGACTCTCACCAGCGTTTCCTTCTTTGTCCATCCTGGGAAGGCGGACATGACCTTCAGCAGTTTCCACTCTTTCTTCTTCAGAGAAGCTGGAACCAATCAGTACTACTACGATGACTGCGCCTATGTCGCAGTTCAGAATTCGACAAACAATGTCGATTTCCAAAACCCGGTATTCGCACCCTTCGATATTGGAGCTACCACAGGCGTATCATCTGGAGACGGCTTGCATCAATTGGGTACATCTACAAATCAAGTTCCAGCCGCACGGTGTGGGAATTTATTGGGCACAAATGGTCCACAAGCCGGCGATTACGTACTTGCAGGAAATGGAACAACCTCGTCGAATAGTCCAAGTGGTTGGTCCGATGTCAAACTCGATCTAAGTCAACATCAAGGTCGATATATCAAACTCTTGTTTATTCACGAAGTCAATCCTCGTCAAGGCGCTTTCCCAGTTGAGATGTTGAATGCTGGTTGGTATATCGACGGCGTCCGAGTTGGAGACCCTCTACCTGCTCAGGGTGATGTGACCCTCCGCTCATTCGCTCCACAAGCTTCAGGACAACCAGGATTCCCAGATGGCTATGGTTTGCTAAATCTTGATTTGCTCAAATCCGCCTCTGCAGACTTCGGTGTGGATGTATTGGATGCAGGAACAGGGAATGTTGTGGTTGACCGAAACGGCAACACCCTCTCAAATCTGCAGGGCAGCCTCATTGAATTGTGGGATATTAATGCAGACACCTATCCTTTGATTGATTTCAGATTTACTTATGGTTCGGGATCCTCTAGATTGTCCACTCCTGTATTGTATGGATTCAGTTTGGGCACTATGGTTGGAACCACATTCAACAGTACGGATGGCGTATTTTTCGAAGGTGGAACATATGGTGATGGAAAGTGGACCTCCGAATTTAGCGGTGGCTCCCAAGTCATGATTTCAACCCGAATTTTAGACAATTCATTCACACCAATGTTGACACGTTCTGATTTCTCAATGCCAGTGGTCGCCATCAAACCAGTAATCGCCGACAATTGCGGCGGCCCCAACTTCGTCGTTGGGATGAGTCTCAATTCGGATGCGGACATGACTCAACTGACAAACAATCAGTGGACTGAACTCGCCGCTCCGGCTTTCACAGTCGGCGTCATGGCGAATTACACATCATACTGCGATGTCTTTTCCTTCCATGCCGAGTATCGATTTGCTCACCACTCACGTGGGATCACACTCGATGTGGCAGCAGATGGAGATGTTGAGTGGGGAATGACCGACCCGGCGTTTGGTCAATTTGGCCGCCAAGACATGTTCCGTATGGGTGTTGTCAACGGTATTAATGAGGGGTCACCAGAACGAACAATTTCCCTTGATATTAATCTTCAAGGAGAGGGTGCCCCCTTCCTTCTACCCAAGGGTGCTACCATTCATTATGCGGAATTCAATTATGAAAACAACAACATCGGTGAATTTGATTTGTCTTTGATTAGCGGTAATGAGGAGGTTTTACTCGCCAGTAGCCTCTACGAGGGTGACAACCATATCCCATATCCAGGTAGCCCACTTGTATCCCTACAATCCGACATCCAAAGTCTGCTGGACAACCCGTTGGTGCCAGTTGCTTGGGTCGATGGGTATGGCAATGAGTGGTGCTTGTTCCGATTGGCACTCGATGCACCTACATCCGCATCGGGGGCCTCCATCACATTCCGAGATTTGGATATCCTCTACGATTGGCAGCGCGCCCTCAGCGATTCGAACAATATCGCGAGGGAAATGAACCAAGGCGTTGCTCTCGCCAGTAGTGGTGGAACAGCAGAAAGCGTTGTTGTACCAATTCGAATCGTCGGCGGATCTGGTGGTTCAATCTCGTTGTCATCACTGTCGGTTTCCACCACCAGTGGTTACGATTCCACCTACGATGACGGTGGAATTACCGGCTTGTATCCAAATGGAGACATCATTGAAATTGTCACAACACACGATGTATCTTCGTCCACAGGCCAAACCTTGGGAGGCGCCAGTCTACTTTTCGAGACTGAAACTGGAAATATGGAATTACGTTACGACAATATGAATGGCAGTTTCTGGGAAGAATCCGATGAGGATGACAAAATCAATTTCATGGCCATGCAATCGCTCGCTGGTACTGTGGATGGTTCGACAGCAGTGCAACTGAACTGGAGATTCACCGTCAACCCATCTTGGGATGACACACCCAGCGTTCGCTTGTATGCAGCAGCAATTTCTAGCACGGGTGTTAGCGGCCTTCCCGCTGGTAACTTGATTCAGCCGTCTACTGGTAACGCTGTGGAAAACGATGCTGGAATCACCGATTTCCAACTCTTTAACCAAGGCGGTGTTGAACAGACCGATCTGAACAACGCCTACTCAAGCAATTCGATTACAATGGACTTCAATGTCCGATACGAAGACTTGGATGTTGCACCGAACCCGAACAGTTACGAAGTTGTACTGCAAAAGCGCAATCAGTCAGAAATCATGTTTGAGGATTGGTTGTTCGTCGATTCAACATCTGCTACAATTGATGGAGATTATTCGTGGCAACCGACTCTACCAGCATCAGAAGCTGGTAACGAGCAATATCGACTACTCATGCACAATTACACCGATGGTGATACCATTTGCCCACCCGCAAATTTCAATCCCGACGGTGACTGTGCAATTCGGTTCGCAATCACCCTTGATCCATTTGCCCCCCATCTGATGAACATCTCAGTATTCAGTTTGCAGAGCGATTGGCGTGAACTTGCAGACGACACTTGGGTGAAGGCGAGTAACAACCAGAAATTCCGAATCGCTGCTCAAGATTTGCCGATGGCCCCCGAGATTTTGACCCTCAATTATTGGGTCGAATTTTCAGATGATTGTGGCTTAGACGGACTTTGTCCGACCGACCCAGGATACACCGCTGCCGACACAGGTGAGAAGGATCGAATTGCTCAGGTGAATGAATACAGCCAGGTCGATTTGGTCCGCCAAACGATGACGGACACTTCTTACTACCTCATCGACCATCCTTGTGAATGTATCAGCGATTATGCAAACAGTGGAATCGACCCTCCTCAGATGGTCAGTTTGTATGTGTCTGGAGGGGATATTGGTGGCAACCAAATTGATGGTGGCGCACATGGAGTCAACGAGGATTTGGTCACATACATCGCGATGGAAAGCCGCACACCCTTGGTCGAAGCATTCCACATTTCAGATTCCCACGGGACTCTGTTGAATGAGAACAATCGTTCAATTTATGCTGGTAACGTATACCACTTGTTGGTCGATGGAAAAGATGACAATGGATGGCAAGATATTGACATGATTACCATCACCATGAATCCAGCAATATGCAACGAAGTAGGGTCTTCGTATGATCCAGAAGGTTGCGTTGAGGTATTCTATTCACCACAAAATGATACGGCTTGGACAAGTGGTGACAACGATTGGCTTGTAATTCAAGATGATTTCGAAAATACCGGTGTTAAACCGCGCATGCTCACGCGCGACGGCACGGTCTTGATTTCACCGTTTGAACAGCAATTCACCCTTGATATCCCCATCCGATTGAGTTGGGGTGTCCCTCTGTCTTATGTGGGTGGTGTCAAAACACCAGACATTGCAATGAAGGACAAGGATGTGAACAACAACGAGGTTCACATCAGTGCAGCAAGAAATCCACAGCGCTGGTCCTACGCTAGTGGAATCCAACTCGACCTGTCCACATTCCAAGTTGAGGACACATCTGGATTCCCAACAGTTGGTGTTGGGTCTCAAGAAGGTGGATTCGTTTACCAAGGAGACATCTTGGTCATCGAAGGCCGATACGTGTTTAGTGCAGGAGTCGAAGATTTGGTTTTGGTCAGTCCAGAAATTCCAACTACATTACAGATCACACGTACGCCGCTTTACCCAGCAGGAATGCCTGACAAGGGATATTCTCCAGCGCTTGTTGATGTGAATGAATATGAAATTGAAAACGGCACTTTCCAATTAATCGTCCCTGCTGCCTCTGCAACCAATGAATATAGTTACACAATGGAATTGCTGAATTTACCAGAAGGTGCGGTAGACAACACACTGGCCCAACACCGTTCTTTCATTGTCAAGGTTGACGGCGACAGGCCAGACGCCGTTTTCGGTTCATGGGATTTGTCCAACTCGATTACGGGTGAAACCATTGAAGGCAGCATTTCCTCATCCCTCATGGGTTGTTTGGATGCTGAAATTTTCATCGATGAATATCAGGACATGGATACCGATTCGGTGAATTTGAATTGGATGTTCTACAAAACTCAGGAAGTGGGCGGATTCGAGTACAACTGGACCGAATATCTGAACGCATTTGAAGATGGACCTGGTTGGGAAAGTACACCTTTGTATCTTGAGAGCTCTCAGGGCCGTATTCGTGCGACTTCGACCTGTTTCAATCTCTGGGATTCCACACAACCACTCCCAGGTGACATGGAGAATGTCATCGTCAAGTTCTGGCTGACAGGACATGATACCGCGGGACAAACCATCAATGGTGCCGGTTCATTTGGCAACTCGGTCAACAGTGGTGCAGGAACATACGAAATCGCTTACGAATCGGCAGCATTCAGCATATCCCGTGTGGACATGTCCGTTGACCGACCGATGGCTGAATCTGACTTTGATCTCCTAATCGACTTCAGCAATGAAGGCAACAAGGAAGGTGTTCTGGAAATCCAGATTGTGACATGGATTAGTGGTGAAGCCAGCGCTCCTATCAGTTACACCTGCCCATTCAGTGTTCTTCCCGGTGAAGACACACGTTGGCGAATCTCGATGGATCAATTCCCGAATCCGGCGACAAACGTCAGTTATGTGATTCTAGACATGAACAATCAGGAAATTGCAAGCATTCCTTCCTTCAATGTGGCAAAATACACGGAAGCGGAAGATAGCAGCAATACTGGACTATACATCGGTCTTGCAGGTGTTGTAATCGTTCTGATTATCGCTGTCGTCGTCGTTCTTTTGGTTCTCAACAGAACGGTTGAGGATGACGAGTTAGAGTATATCGAAGAGGATGATTTCCTACCGGCTGCGCAACCGGTTACGCCGATGCAAAGCCGTGGCCCACCAGCTACACGAGCCGGAGATCGAAGAGGTCCTCCTGGTGCATCTCGAAAGCCACCTGCTGCGACGAAGAGTCCAATGGATATTGCCAAGGAGAAGTTCCCGTTCTGGGACGAGGCAACCATTCAGGGTTACTTCGATCAAGGTTGGAACGTAGAGCAACTCGAAGAGTGGCTCGCCAGTCAAGAATGAGGTTGAACCGATGATTGATTCGGCGCCCTTGAGTTGGTCGCCAATCGATTGGGAAGACCCC
>JBJLBW010000008.1:0-13408 GCA_045568015.1 Candidatus Poseidoniales archaeon
CACCATTGTAATCTGCAACGATGTTTGTAGAACCAGTCGTGTAATCTACACTTCCTTCTGGTGAGAGTGTCTCGGCGGCTTCAATTGCCTTCTGTGGTGAGACTCGAAGAATTGCAATGTCGACCTCTGCACCCGTAACCGGACCATAGGCGTCGTATGACAACGCATTGACGTTGTATGTTGAATCAACTGGCATGGTTTCATCTTGATCGACCAAGACACCCAATGCGGAACCGATGAATATCTCATCTACACTACTCTCATAGGTCATCGCCACCAGCATACTTGGAAGAAGTGGCTCCAACTTGATTGATGCATCTGAGACCTCATCAGCATAGGCGTAATCCTCCATGGGTTGGCTGAATGTCCAAATGGTATTTTCGATTGAATCTGTAGTCAATCGACCCAGATATAGGTGCCGATCGTTGTCCCTTTGTGTGAGAATGGTCGATTCCACATTTCCAGATGAATCGGTCATCGTCATGGTAAACGTTGCAGGGTACTTGGAATCATCATCTGGACCCCAATATCTCATTTCGACACCGAGGTCAAGCGCGTGAGGATTGTATTCTGTCGTCTCTACATCGTGTAGTCCATCAAAAATGATGACTGCTGGTCCGTTGTCATTCTGGCCATCACCGTCTTCGTCTTCCCATTCTGGATACCATTCGCTTTCTCGGGCTCCACCCGATGCATTGGCGAGCCATGAACCAAAACCACCCAGTGCCTCACCGGCGGACTCCCAAGCAGGGTCCTCAAAGGAACTCATGAGGTGATCAAAGCAGTCCTCTGGAAGGGAATTGAAATCATCAAAGGCATCGTTGACCCATGAATCGCTGGATTCCATATTGGCGGTCCAAGCCTGCCCTTCTGGCGTTTCCATCAACTGTTCGTATTCCCAGATGAACTCATCGGGCATTTCATCGCCATCGGTGTCTACAGCCTCCATGTCCTGAATTACAAATCCAACAACGAGTTTTTGCATAGCTGTCATGTTATCGATATCTTCGTTCATCAGAGGCTCAAGGTAGGCCTCAATTCCGGCAATGATGGCTTCAGGGTGGGCTGAGACAGAAAGGAGAGCGATGTTCTTCATCAGCGTCTGTGCCGCTTCGAATTGCTTGGTACCGTTTGCCAAGTCATCCAATGCCTCCTTGAGAGCCGTCCACTCATCGCTGCCCAGCATGGCGTTGTATGCTGCCTCAAATTGATCTGTGCCTTCGAATCGAGTGAAATTCTCAATCGGGTCAAAGGTCATCATGTAATCTGCCATTTCGTCGAAGCCGTCCATCGAACGTGGCAGTGGGAATTCATTGAGGTAGGTCATCAATCCAGACATCATTGCAAGAGCCGCATCAACGTCTTCTGAGTCGAGGAATTCCATGAGGAACTCGAGGAATGTCGCACCATCAGACAGGTTGTATTGGTCCGCTGAATCAAGCATGGCTTGCCAACTTCCGGGACCACTACCATCGGTGGATGTGTCGACAAATTCAGTCCACCCTCCGTTGGACACAACCTGCATTTCAAGGACATCGAACTCACCCTGAATCTGTGCTGTTGGGTTTGCAGTATCCCATGCATCATCGATGGCCTGGAGAACCTGTTCAAACTCGTAACGGAAAATTTCCTGATACTGTGTGGAACTGTCCACCGCTCGCATCGAACCGTGCTCAGCCGTGAATGTAGCCGCATAGACACCGCCAACCTCTGAGACTGGAAGTGTGAATGTTCCATCCCAAATCGCAGTATTGCCATCGTCCTCATGCACTCCGGTCTTGGTCAGAACCACGGTTCCAACCAAATCACCAACCGTTGAACCAGGGTTGCCAAATTGGGTGATGAAATCCAGTGGATCAACATCCATTCTGGAAATATCAGCAGTGACGATGGTTTCACTGGTATGGCCCCGGGTCAGTGCTTGGACTTCTACATCTCCTCCGACACTCACAAGTTTGGTGATGACAGTTCCATCGATACTCAATGTGTCGTTGTTTCCATCATTGTCATTCGGTGCAGGAATACCTGCATATTCAGCCATTATCGCCTGCATAGACATGCAAACAAGTAGGCCAACAATCAGTACGGCAGTGCGCTTCATGCTATGCATGGCTATTCCCGCCGTATTTGATGCTTTTCTACAGATTCTATCTACGATAGAATTCGATTAGTCATCGAGGATGGAAATTCCAAGACGCAGCGAACCATCTTCATCGACAAGAGATGCACAACCCCTGTCCTCAAGGTCAACCTCTGTCCAAGTTCCAGAATCAGGGGTGAATGATGTGCCGGGTAATGCCAGCGCTTCGAGGTAGATGCTCATGGGGGCCACAGAAGTCACGCCACCCCCATTTACGGACCAAGCTTGCGCCGAAGTTGCGGTTCGATTTTCATCTAAGCACCAAGGGTGTAAATTCGACACTTCCCCACCCACATCCAGCAAATCCCGAATTTGGCTGGTTTTTGTTGGCATCTCATTGGTCGCCGATACATTGTCCATCACGTTCCATGAATTTGGATGCGAGATTTCCAAAGCGGGTTTCACCGGTTCAAGAATTGAGGTTAGATCGATATCAGTTTGTGAAAATGTGTTGCAAGTGAACGTGTCGGGCAAGCATCCGGTAACATGGCGAGAATTGTCCAGCAGAGCCTCGATTAGAATCCAAGGTCCTGTGCGACTTTCTCCCTCGGAAAAGGCGGCATTGAATCGCTCGTTGGGGTTCCACATCGGTGGGTCGTGAACAATCATGATGTCCCATTGTGTCGACAGGCTTCCAGCATCCCAGTCAATGGTCAGCCATTCTCGATGAATCAATCCGTCTCCGATGGATTCTCGCAGGTGCAAAACACTCAGTTGTGCCTCGACTCTTCCCATGCCCCCTGGTCCACCTTGTAATTGGGTGACATTGACATCTCCCTGCATCAAAATTCCAGTACAATTCGTGCAGTCAGTACTTACGACACCTTGGACATTCATGTCCACAGTCGCCTTGGCCCCTCGATCATAATCATCCAAACCCAATGCATTCATCGACGCCCGGGTTGAAAGCGTCACCGAACCGGACATGTGGGTGACTTCGAGTTCTTCCTCCGGTACCACTTCTGGCTCGACACCAATCGAAATGGTCGCAAGAATAACCAGTATCAGAACCAGCCATTCTGCCGACTTTTCCGTAGACATGCTCGTCACTCGACAATAATGGTCGCTGTCATTCCATTGTGGATGGCACAGTGATAGGTGTAGGTTCCTGCAGTTGTAAAGGTGAATGAGAAGGTTTGACCATTGCTCAAAGTTCCAGAATCAAATTCTCCATTGTCCGCGGTCGCTGAATGAGGTGCACCATCTTGGTTGGTCCATGTGACCGTATCGCCCACAGAAATGGTCAATGTACTCGGGCTGAAGGCCATCCCTGAGATGTCGATGAAATGAACTTGAGGTTCGGCTTCTTCACATCCATCCTCACCGATTGTGGCCCCAGATTCCGTGTCATCACATTGGTCTGCGTTGTCACCTACGCCATCTCCATCAGAATCAACAGATTCACTTGCATCGTTGGGAAATACATCACCGTTATCGCCGACACCATCTCCATCAGAATCAGCAGATTCATTTGCATCATTGGGAAATGCATCACCGTTATCGCCGACACCATCTCCATCTGAATCAGCCGTTTCGTTGGCATCAGTTGGGAATGCATCAGTATCCCCGCACACTCCATCTCCATCCGCGTCGTTATCGGCATCGTTTGGACAGGTGTCACAACCATCGGCCGTCCCATCAGCATCAGCATCCGCGCTGTCATCGTGTCCTGAACAGGCATCTGCATTGTCGCCGACACCATCGCCATCCGAGTCCGCAGTTTCATTAGGATCATTTGGGAACGCGTCATCTTCATCTGCAACTCCATCTCGATCTGAATCTACCGGTTCTTCAGGTTCTGTGTTGTTAGTGGAATCTTCACCATCGTTTTCGAAGTCGCAGTAGAATTCATCGGGGTTGTCCTGTACTTCTGTCCAAGTCCCATTTCTGCGCTCACAGTCTTCTTGTGTGATTTCACGGTCCTGCTCGCCAAAGTCACAGTAGAACACGCCTTCACGGCCTGGAGCCTCAGTCCAGTTGAAACCGCGCTCTTCACAGTCTTCCTGTGTGATTTCCTGCTCATCCCCTCTGTCATCATCTTCGCCGAAGTCACAGTATCCGTCAATTGGTCGTTCAGGAGTTTCAATCCAGGTCCCGTTTCTGCGTTCACAATCCTCCTGAGTTATTTCTCGATTCTCTTCGACCTCAAAATCGCAGTAGTATTCACCTTCGCGGTCTGGTGCCTCTGTCCAGTTGTATCCGCGCTCTTCGCAATCTTCCCGGGTGATTTCCCGGTCATCCTCGCGATTATCTTCATCCTCACCCATGTCACAGTATCCGTCAATAGGTCGGCCCTGAACTTCGATCCACGTACCACCAGCATCTTCACAACTTTCCAAATCCAATTGTTCTGTGACATCTGTTACATCATTAACATCGATATCATCACTGGTTCTGTCATCGGGTTCCTCAGAGCCTTCTCCTATGCAACCCGCCAATGCAGATGCAAACATCAGTAGTGCGAGAGTTAGTGCCTTTGCGCGCATATTCCAACCGAAGGTTGGGTAGCGTTTAATCACTGCGTGATTAGGATATTTTCTGAATTCGTTCAGGGCCGACCCATTCGTCCCAACTCGAATCGAATCCAACATAGTGGACCAGATACTTCTGACCGGCGACTTCGCGAATCAGGGAATCCCACCATTCACCCTTCCACTCGACCTTGACTTGTTCACCGGCAGAGTATGGGTTGTTGAAGGGGTGATCTGCAGGTGGAGATGTCCATCCAGTGGGACCAACAACATACATTGTGTTTCGAGTTTCCACACGTGCAGTTGCCCTTTCATCGTAGGTAATCCCCAGAATACTGGACGTGCTTACGGGACCTTCACCGAGTTTTGGATGCGCATATGCAAATCCCTTGAGGCGACCATCGACAATTTCTGCATCGCGAATAACCACCTCGACTTTGTGTTGCTCGGGCTCCGCATCACCTTCGGTGCTGACCATGTATTTGGCCAACTCTCGATAATCGATTTCAGAATCCATTCCAATCCCAAGGGCTGCAAATTCTTCCAACACATCATCCACTGAAATGGGTTCATCTCCAATCTCGGTGAGAATTTCGAAGTATTTCCGCGCAGAAATGGTTCCAGTTCCTTCTTCATCAAAGACTTGGAACGCTTCAATCAATTCCTGTTCTTCTTTCATGACGCTCTCGACATATTCCTGGACTTCTGCTGAATCTTCTTGCATGGGCTCAACCCGACCCCATTCGACATTGTCCTCAACATCTCCGTCGTCAAAGTGAATCATGAATGTGTGATCATCATGTTCGCTAGCAATGCGACCTGGATAGTAATGCCCGTATCCTTTCCAATCGACGAATACTCGATCTCCAGCGTTGTAGGGTGGACTTGCAGGTCGAATGGTACCGGGTGCAGATCCGATAACAACGGCATGCTTGGTTTCAACCCTCGTGCTCTTGGGGACCTCGATTCGATAAGTTCCATCATCATTGATGGCGACAACTTTGCAACGGTCTAACCAACGAGCATTGGTTGGACTGTGGTATTCGACATGGTCGCCGACACTGAATGCGGCTGGCAATTCAACTTCAGGTGTAGGTGGAGGTGCCGCGGGTGCGGCCGGTGTTTGATTGACCATACCCATCTGCTGTAGAGCTGCTATCACCGCAGTCGTGACGGCCTCTGGATCATTGTTGATGACAGTGCTGTGGACGACATCACCGCCGATGACTGAGTCCTGCATGTTGAGTGCTTGTTCACTCGGTGCGGCAGGTTCTGGTTCAGCAGCAGGAGGTGCTGGAATCCACTCACTACCAGTCCACATGAATTTCCCATCTGGGCTGTATACTGGGTCCGTCATGGCCATCACAATGCGTTGCTGTATATGGACTCATCACAGTTCAAATTTCAGAAAGGTGGGCATTCCCAGGGTGGACATCCGTTTCACCGCAGGGGAATGCACCCGTCTTCTCCACCCCGGTTCTCCACGGCATCATTGGCTTCGGGTAGGGCTGCTCCATTCCTGGCCTGACCTAATCCCCCGATGATTGAATCTCTATTTTCTTCCGAATACAGTTCTCCAAAACCACGATCTCATGAAGGCGAGGCATCAACGTCCACAGATGCGTCCTGCGATGCTCGGTTTTGCCGCCCCCGGGCGTTCGGACCGCCATGTTGCGATTTGCGGTACAGGGGACGCCAACCCCCCTCCTAGCCCAACATTAGGGCCAATGCGGGCCCATATCAAACCAGCGGTCAGGCCTCAGCCTCGTATTTCGAGGGACATCCCGTTTTGATTTCATAGGCTTGCATGACCCACTCCTCGCCATTTGCTGCTAGTTCTCCACGAACAGAGATGGTTTTTCCATCTTCAACTCCCGAAGGTAATACAGTCCCACTGTAATCGATGTGGATGGTTGCATTTTCACCTTCTAGGACAAGTGATTGGTTCGTCATGTCCATGCTTTGTACTGCTCCGTGTAGTCGAAATGTTTCACCTTCGTATTCATCTGGGGATTCCATCAATTGGTCCACCGAGAGATCGATTTCCGGTTCAACGCTAATCAACATCAAACCAGAAAGTGCAACAATCAGGCCAAGTGTGACCAAAATTCGCACCCGACGTTCCAATTACTCAACTCCGGTGTGCATGACCTACTGCTTCAGCCAAACTCTGGTATCCATGCGCCTTTAGTTTTCGATTTAGACCTTTGTTGATGGCCTTGTTTACACCGGGACCCTCGAAGACAAGTGCACTGTAGAGTTGCAACAGACTCGCACCTGCCCCAATCTTTTCCCATGCGCTTTCGAAATCTGAAATACCACCGACGCCTACAATTGGCAATGCGCCATTGGTGTGAGCGTATAGCAGGTGAATGACTTCAGTAGAACGTGCCTGCAGTGGTTTACCCGACAATCCACCTGATTGATCCATGACCTTATCTTCAGCCGGTCGAGATGTTGTCGTATTGGTGGCAACAATACCAGCACATCCTTGCGCAAGTGCTGCATCTGCGACGGCCTTCAATTGGTCGTCGGACAAGTCTGGAGAGACCTTGACAAGGATTGGTTTGGGGCCAGTCCCTGACGCTTGCGCTGCGCTTTCGTTGGTTGCATTACATGCCGCGAGGATTCGATCCAATTCCGAACCCCCTTGTAATTCACGTAGGTTGGGGGTATTGGGACTTGAGACATTGACGACGAACAAATCTGCGTATTGCCACAATCGTTCCATGGTTCCGGCATAATCCTGCTCAGCCTCTTCGTTTGGCGTGATTTTGCTCTTTCCTAGATTGATTCCAACAGGAACCGTCGCCCACTTTTTGGCCATTTGCTTGGCCAAATTGTCAGACACGATTTCTGATCCGGGGTTGTTGAACCCCATACGATTGATGAGCGCACTGTGTTTTGCGCTGCGAAACATTCGAGGTTTTGGATTTCCATCTTGTGCATGCAGGGTGATGCCGCCAATCTCCATCCAACCAAATCCGAGGGACTCCCAATTTGGGATATTCTCACCCTTCTTGTCCATCCCAGCTGCGAGGCCAACTGGGTTGTCAAAATGGAGTCCAAAGGTATCGATTGGCACAGACGGTGATCCAAACATCATTCTCAGAAATCTTCGATATCCGGGGATGTAGGTGCAACGGATGCGAGTTTTCTTCATTACAAGCGAATGCATTGTCTCAGAACTCAGTGGTAAAATAGCCATCAATGGCCTAGCGAAAATCCGCCACAATAGTCCCATTCAGACCAACCGGCTTGGCCGGCATCCTTCAAGGGTTCCGTCCCTTCGCAGGTCCAATGGACGCGATGACGCCGTGTATTGCCGAAGCGGCAAGGCGTTTACTTCGAACCGAAGGCACATCACTAATCGTGCCCGAGGCACTGATGAATGAGGCTCTCGAACTGAGCCTATCCATCAGTGACGGAATTCCCAAATTGATCCGTGAACCGACCGTTTTGGCGGGCTCCGATAACCAAATTGTCGTCGAGGGGCTTTCACAACTTGGTGGAGATGAACCACCCCTGTCGATTTGTTGGGTCTCAACAGACTCTTCTGACCTTGAATCCATGTGGGTACGCTGGACCCAACAAATTCGTGATTTAATGACTGCTGGATATCCCGGTTGTGTGGGTTGTGGTGGACCGGGTTCTGAGGGGGAATGGGATGAAACGGCTTCGCGCGCGCGTACACGCGTGACCTGAGGGGTTACGTAGTAACCCCATAGGATCGACGGTCGTTGCAATTCAGCGCAGCGTTTATTGAGGGCTCAGTATCGGGGCTCGTCCGGATGGGGAAAAAGATGGATTTGCTAATTGTCGAATCAGGTGCGAAATCAAAGACGATTCAGAAGTACCTTGGCAAGGGTTGGATGGTGTCCGCTTGTAATGGGCATGTAAGGGACCTACCCGTCAGTCGAGATACCAAGGATGGAAAGAAGGCGATGTGGGCATCAACCGTCGACAAATTGCCATCACCTCCTTGGGAATGGACCGATAATTCTGAACGCAACATTGGCAAATTGGTGAAGAAGGCGAAGGATTCGAATGTCGAGAATATCTATATCGCGACCGACCCGGATCGTGAAGGAGAATTCATCGCTTGGCAATTAAACAATATTTTTGTTGAAAATGGATTCGACAATATTTGGCGCATTACCTTCAATGAAATCACAAAAACAGCAGTTCAAGCCGCTATCGATGCGCGTGGCGGAGTTGACGAGAATTTGGTCTCAGCCGCCATGGTTCGCAGATTTATGGATCGCCTTCTTGGATTTCGAACATCCAAATTTAGCCGCTCTTGGTCATTGCCATCAATGGGCAGGGTACAGACGCCCACATTGGGTTTTATTGTTGACAAAGAACTAGAGAGGGAGGCCTTTGTTCCGCAACCATATTTCGCAGTTCATGCAGATGCAGGTGGCCTGCGATGGAATGCGAAATTCCACGATAAGGGTGATTCCGATGCATGGGTGGATGACAAGGGTAAATTCAATGCTGAAAGGACAAATGATTCAGATTTGGCCAATAGCGCATACGCCGCTGCAGCCAACGGCCTCACCATTACATCTGTGGGACCAGGTCAATATCAACGCAACCCCGATCCACCATTCACAACGGACACTCTGCTGATGAAAGCGGGTTCGGAAATGAGTTGGAATCCCCGTCGGACGATGAAAATCGCAGGTGAATTGTATAATGCAGGTCATATCACATACATGCGCACAGACTCAACCCGCACAAACAAGGGTGCACGTGATGATGTTAAATCCCACATTAGTGAGACTTGGGGTGAAGATCATCTCGGCGAGGGTGTACTGGGACCTGATGCAAAATCCGATGCATCAAATGTGCAGGATGCCCACGAAGCAATTCGACCAACGCGTCCTAAAGTCAAATCTCCAGAGGGCCTGAGTGCAGAACAAGTGCGCCTCTACAATCTGATATGGGCACGTTTCGCTGGTAGCCAAATGAATTCGAGTCGATATGAGCGACTTTCGATGGTCGCCCAGGCTGATGGATTCAATCGCCCATTTTCAGGGAGTGCATCCTGGCGCGTACATCGTGGATGGGAAGCAGCATTTGAGGGCATCCGTAAGGAACCTGCAACCACCCCTCCTTCATTTGATGCGAGTGTTGGTACAGCACTCACTCTTGACAAAGCCGATGAAGAAAGTGAGAATCCAAACCTTCGAGAGGATGAAACAAAACCACCGCCTCGCTACAAGCAACATTCTTTGGTGCAGCAAATGAAGAAAGAGGGCATTGGTCGACCATCAACCTATGCAAATATCATCGGAAATCTGTTGAAACGGAAGTATTTGGTTGAAGAGGGTGGTTCACTACAACCTTCTGATCAAGGGCGAACCCTTTGGTTAGAGGTCGTCCCCTACTACGATCGTAGTAGCCATGGGATGGAAGGACACCTATTTGGTACAAATTTCACTGCGGAAATGGAAGCAAAACTCGATTTGATTGAGGTTGGAACCACTTCTGCACCCAAAGAGTGGCACACCTTCGTTGAGCATTTCCAAGCACTACATTTGGCTGCTTTAGAGAAAAAGAAACTATCGCCTACACCAAAACAGCTTGCATTCTATTCCCGAATCACACAGTCATTGTCGGATGAACAAGTAGCCACATATTCAGGTGGAAAGGCAGCTGAAGAAATGACTGGTTCTGAAATTAGAGAGATTCTCGATGTCATTACAAAGGCTCACCCTGCCGAAGAACAACCGGCAACAGAAAAGCAAACCAACTGGATTGCGGCTATGGCCGAAAGCGCTCAATTGTCGGAATCCGATGCCTGTGCATTGGTTGACGCTGGCAATTTCAGCGAATTGACAGGGGGACGTAATGGGAGCGCAAGCAAATTGATTGGAGAACTCCAAAAATTGGTGAAGGATGTCCCGCGTGAAGCAAGTGAGAAGCAATTGAAGTGGATTAAGACTCTCGCATCTCGAGCAGAATTAACCGAACCTGAGGCTTGTGCATTGGTCGAAGCCAATGGGTATGCCGACCTTCAAGGTGGCTCCGGAGGTTCCGCTAGCAAATTGATCACGATCCTCAAGAAGCGCTCTGGTGGTTCCAAGAAAAAGGGCTCCAGTGGTTCCAAGAAAAAGGGCAAATCGAAAGAGTCTTGATTCTGAAGGGCGAATCCTGATAGGTGACCTACTGTGACCTAGTCACATGACTGGTCACGATTACGATGTCGTTATCGTTGGCGCTGGCCCCATTGGGGGCCACTTGGGTCATGTATTGTCGGAAAATGGCCTGCATGTATTGATTCTTGAGGAGCACCGAGAAATCGGCAAACCATTCCAGTGCGCCGGCTTGGTTCCTTCCCACTACCTTCTGCCATGAATCGCGTAAACCTTCATCAAACCATCCTAACCGATGTATGGGGGGCTAGAATCCACAGTCCAAAGGGCATCCCCGTCGAAATTGGGGAGCCTGATATTTTACGCACTCACGTAGTCTGCAGGAAGTTATTCGATGAAGGCTGCGTACGACAAGCCATTGAATCGGGCTCCACACTTTGGGTTGATTCGAGGCCCATGGATGCCGTTGTTGATTCAGATGGCGTTTTGATTACAGTCGATAGAGGTGGACAAACAATTCAGATCCGCAGTAAACTCCTCTGTGGAGCCGACGGTGTCCATTCATGGACGCGACGCCATTTCCGTTTTGGCCGCCCCAAGGAGTTCATGATTGGATTCCAGGCTGAAGTTTCAGGATACGAGGGCATCCCCGGGCGTCTTGAAATGTTCTCGGGAGAAGACATCGCACCAGGACTTTTTGCATGGGCAATTCCCAATGGTGAAACCCATAGAATCGGGGTTTGGGTTCACCCTGATCGCCTCAATGGCCGTTCTTGTGAGATGCTTTATGATACCCTGCTATCCCATCCATTGTGGAAAGAGAAGTTTTCCAATATTCATGAAACAGCTCGCTTTTGCGGGCCGTTGGCCAGTGGTATGCTGAAGCGGATTTACAAAGAACGAATCCTCTTGTTTGGAGATGCTGCAGGCCTATGCAAACCAACCACAGGTGGGGGTATTGGTCCGGGTTTTGATCAAATCCATTATTTGGCCCCGGGACTGGTGAAGGCGGTGTTCGCCGACAAACTAAGTGAATCCAACCTGAAACGAATTTGCAAACCGATGGAGAAGGTGAGAAAGGAACACGAACGCGCCCGAATATTGCGTGATTTGTTTGTTTCTTCTTGCAATGATGAGGAACTTGAGGCCACTTTTGAAATATTTGCGAGAGAAGATGTCGTCTCACTCATTAACGAAGTGGGCGATATCGAAAAGCCGGTACCTTTGGGCATTCGGTTACTCAAAGACATCCCTGAATTCAGACGTATGGCTGTGCGCGCAACGTGGGCCTTGCTAACAGGTTAGGTGCAGGTATGGGAGACGTAAATTCAGGTCATGCCGTCGAGATTAAACTGCGATTTCCCCCGTTTGATCCAAATACCGTAATTGAATCCGAATTACCCGTTGCCCAGGAATATTTTCGGTTGTCAGAAAATACTGAAACTCCATCTTCGGTCCAAATTGGAGATGAAACAGGATTTCATATTCATCGAAACATCATCCGTTTGTCGTCGGGACTTTCCGATTGTCGTGATTGGGTGACTCTCTCCGAACGAATTCCTGGACGTGTAGAGCGTGAGCGAAAGGGCTGGTTCCTCATGCCGAGCAAGATGCATCGGAAATCCCGCAGATTGATTCCATTCGCCGTGATTGGAATCATCGCATCATTGATTGTACACGCATTTGAACCTGCATTGGTCAACTGGGGCTGGGTCGACGGTTCTTTTGCAGGAAGCGTCCGCCTCGGTCTACTCGATTATCCGATTTTGTTACTCATTTTCCTCCCCATTTTCTTTATCCCACTCATGATGAGACTATTGGCCAGTGTTTGGGACTTTAGACGAACGAGAAAGTTCCGAACAGATTTGCCTAAAAACCCAGTAATCCATGTGGAAAATGAGGATTGCACATCTGAAGATATTGTAGTCAAAATCGATTTTTCAGAAGTCCGAAGTGATTGGATCGATGCAAAAGCTCGAGTTGACGTAGGTTTGCTGAATCCACGAAGGCCCATGCTTCTCCATTCCCTTGGGCGTAAGGAAGGTCAACAAAATCCACCTGGCATTTCAACACCCTTGTCTATTCGCCAATACGCGATTTCGGAATTGGGTACGGGATTCGGCGAATCGACCCCACTTGAAGGTCCAGACACGAAGCGTCTTTTCCTCTCACCTTTACCGGTGCAGTGTAGTGGTGCATCCTCGCCGATTTCACTCGAGGGTGGCACTGTTTCACTCCCACTCCCTGAAGGTGGTTGGCCGGGGACTGAGTATCACCCCCTATTTGCAGTTCATTGGGAACTGATTATCCGAATCGAAAGAAAGCAAAACGGCCCCTTGTTATTCGTTTACCCTCTCATCATGAAGCACGATGGCAGGGATTGCAACATTGCGCAAATGCCGACTCAATCCGGGCGTAGCGAGATGGCGGACAGTTGATGTTCTGTATCATCCTCGCCAGTGCATGAGGCGGAGTTCGCACGCGCTGATTCTCACTCTTCTGATGCTTTCCTCAGGCTGCCTAGGAATGCTGGGTGGAGACGAAGATTCGGATGATGGCTATGTGGACTTGGGGTTGCCGCCCGTTCTCTCGATATCCGAAAATGAGCCCTTTCTTCACAATCAAAATGTTGTCATTCAAGGGGATATAGTGGATGCAATTGATACTGTTCATATTAGGGGGACGATGGCCAACGG
>JBJLBW010000009.1:0-13104 GCA_045568015.1 Candidatus Poseidoniales archaeon
GTTCTCGCTTCAGCGGCTCATGATGCTGCATCGGCTTTGTTTGGATGATTCACATCCTTCAGACAGACTCCTCTTCGACGCCTTCGTGTTTATGTAGGGCGGTCGATTCGGCCGCTTGTTACCATGGGAAGACGTCGTGAGGAAACAGTCGATGAAGAGCTGCTAGCACAGCTTGAAGGCGATACCAGCGATAAAATCAGAGTCGCCCTTCCAAACGAACGAATCAACGAGATGTTTGCCATCGCCGACCAAATCCTTGGAGGTCGCAGAGTCCGTGTCGTCTGCGCAGATGGTGAGACACGCCTGGCTCGAATACCAGGTAAGATGCGCCGTCGTCAATGGGTCAGAGAAGGCGATCTAATCGTTGTCCAGCCATGGGATTTCCAAGATGCCAAAGCAGATGTCAAGAAGCGCTATTCAAAGACACAATCTCTCTACCTCTCGCGTAAGGGAGTTTTACCTGAAATCGTCGATGTATTTGGTACTGGAACCGAAACTTGGGACGATCTTGATGATGCAGGAATTTTCGACAGTTCGCCTCAGAATACACCCGTTGTTGAAGAACCGGAGGAAGTATCCGAAGAAAGCGAAGAGGAAGAAATTCCTGAAGAGGAACAGGGCCTCGACGATGACTGGGGACCAGCACCCACATCCGCTCTCGAACCAGAGCCACTTGACGACGACGACGATGACGACGACATCGACAGCCTGTTCGGCCCTGCATAGGAGGTGTAAACATCGCACGTCGCCGCAAGGCTCGTCGTGAAGGCGACCCTCGTGATTGGACTGAATTAGGCGAATCTCCAGATGCTGATTTAGACTCTGACCCGACTAAAGCCGAACTTTCCATTGAGGCGGAAAACATCGCTCTTGCTGAAGAGAAATGGAATGCTGAAGAAGCCGAATTAGACCTTCATTCTGAAATGGACAAAAAACAGGATTCTTGGTCATGGATGAAGGAAAAGAAATACGTAACCATGTTCAAAGAAATTGAGCATAAATTGCAAGGAGTTCTAGGGACGGGTCAGTTTGAGTGGGTTGATCGCCGAGTATTCGATCAAGTATTCGATCAACGCACTTTACTAGCAGTCTACAAATTGATGCAGCAGGGCCACATCGACACATTGGATTGGCCCATTGCTCGAGGTAAGGAAGCCCATGTGTTTCATGCGACAACCCCCAACGGTGTCGCAGCGGTGAAGATTTTTCACACCAGTAATGCAGTGTTCAAAGGTCTCATGCAATATATCGAAGGTGACCCCCGATTCGGCGGACTCCGCCGCCGCCATCACGAGTTGGTTAACATCTGGGTTCGCAAAGAACATCGCAATATGATGCGAATGTCGAAGCACGGCTTGCGAGTTCCAGAACCGCACGCCCTCTTCCGAAATGTGTTGGTTATGGATTATCTGGGAGATTCCGAGGGGCCAAGTCCCAGACTACGCGATGTTGAGGTTGAAGACCCTGGTCCAATTTTCGATGAACTATTGAATTGGCTACGAATTTGTTGGCAAGATGCTGAATTGGTTCATGCAGATTTTAGTGAATACAATATCCTGTGGCATCAAGGTGAACCTCGAATTATCGATGTGGGCCAATCGGTCACCAAGGCTCACCCAAATGCAGAAGAATTCCTTGTGAGGGATGTTACCCGCCTTGTCGAATGGGCTCAGAGGCAAGGTGTTGAGGTCGATCTCGCAGAGGCGATGGCCAACGTGCTATACTGATTATTCTTCTTCGTATCCAATGGATTCATCCTCGGCGAGTTCCATCATTTGATCGATGGCCTCAGCATCTTCAGGGTCCACTTGGGCTTCCTTGTATCGTCGTTCCCTCTTGCGACGGGCTGCATCTAGACCAGGGACCAGTGCATCAAAACGCCCCCCATCTTCTCGGGTATCAATCGATTCGAGGCTCCGCGAAGCCATCCGCTTTTTCCGCCTTTCAGTCTCAAGGTGTTTGAGAACAGAGGAGTGTTCAGCACCCTGTAGCAATCGTTCAATGGCCTGACTGGCTAACGGTAGAGCCTCTTCATCACCGATGATGACAACGGTTGATCCATAGATGACAATCTCAGATCCCGAATGTTCCTCAACCAATTCTCGAATCCGCCCATTACGTCCGATGAGGCGACTTCGGATTCGTCGCTGTTGATTGGCGTTTTTCCCAACATATTCTCGCATATCAAAGAGCCTTAGATGCTGACCATCTTTGAGTAACTCAAGGGCCCTTTCCGGGTTCATACCTCGACCAATCGCTCGGATGACATCCGGAAATTTCATTCGAAGAATCGGATCAAAATCCTCATTCCAAACGACGGATACATCACCGCTCTTAGAATCGATATGGAGTTTGGAATTGGTTGCTTTTTCCAACGCCCTACGTGTAACACCCTTACGTCCAATCAATACCGCAATGCGGTCTTGTGGAATACGAGCCAAGCCTTCCATTGGCCCCGCGACCGAGGCCTCCTCTTTCAAGACGCCGATTGACGTCGATTGACGATATGGCTTGCAAACAAGCCCGCTAGAAGCAACAGCATCATGTCAGGTGTAAATCCACTTACGGAACCAACCACTTCTGGATCAGCAGCGCCAATGAGCAGAAACGCCTCATTATTACCCTCATCTCTTTCTGAAATTGAATCATCGGGGTCGACGATGATTCGCAGGTCAAATTCACCTGCTGTGAGCAATGTGATGTTGACCGCGATACCCTCTTGCTGATCGATGAAACTGTTGGCTGGAATAGTCATCGAATTCAGAGTGGTCCACTGGGTCAAAGAGTCACGACTCGCAGGCGCGCTCTCGATTTTCACAACCACACTTCCTGAATAGAATTCATTGGTTTCAATTGTCGCTTCAAGTCGAACAGGGTCTTGAGAACCTGCCCTGACCACCAAGCGGTCAAGGGATGCGTCAGAGATCGAGAAATCCAAACCTGGTAAGATGAGGAAATGGGAAGGTGTTGTTGTCACAGTATTGCCCGCATCATCCACAAGTGTTGCGCGGAGTGAAAGGTATTGACCAGCTCTGGTTGACCAATCGAGGGCAGCAGAGAGGTAACTCGAGGTTCCGGAACCCACACTTAGCCAATCCGATGAGATATCAGGTGTCGTTCCTTCACCATTCGAATCGAATCCGTACTCGATATAGCATGAGGTGATATCGATCCCAGAATGTGTGTCGGTCGCATCTACGGTGACCTCCACTTGCCCAGATAGGGAATCGGTGAGTTCGGGGAGAATCCATCCACCCGCTACAGGAGCCGCTCTGTCAACCATCACTGTAACATCGAGGGGGTCACCAATATTTCCAACTCGATCTTCAGCACGGAATTGTATTGTTCTAACGCCCTCTTCCAAAGTCATGGAACCGTATCCAGCCGCTCCAATATCGGTCCACTCGTCTACACTATCTCTAACATGATATGTCGCAATTCCAGAACCACTATTGTCGCTAGCTCCACTTGATAAATCGTTGAAAATTAGGGTTGTTGCATCGGTCCAAGAACCTGTAGTGACAGAAAGTGAAGGTGTGCCAACATCTGGTCCACTCCGATCAATTCCAATATGGATGGAAGTTTGAGCCGAATTTCCTCCTTCGTCAAATACGGAGAGAACAGGGTTCCAAACACCTTCTTGCAAATCTCCAGGTGACCATGCCCACGAATTGAGTATTGTTCCTGGCCCATCCTGTGCTGGTGTACCTGAACCAGGAACACCGGTCAAAGTCGCATATGAGAGGTGAGAATCAGAGCCGGTCCAATCAAAATTGATCGTACCTGATTCGCCTGTTGTAAACCAAGCACGGTTGATTGTGGAAGAACCATCTCCGACAAGCGCCCCAGATGTGGTCAAAGTGAGTCCGCTTGGAGCGGTATTGTCAACCGTGAAGGTTGGACTGACCACCCAACCTGTGGTGGATACATTCGTCAAGGTCCCTTCGATTCTCAATTGGTAATCGCCATCGTTGTGTGCACTGGTGTCCCACGCGGTCAACCATGGTGCTGAGGTGATATTAGCGATTGAAGTCCATGTAGCCCCATCTGAGACCTCGACATTGATGTAATCCATGTCATCTACATTCGTTGCTCGAACGGTGTATGTACCAGATAGAACCTGTCCCGAATCTGGCCCCCCGCTGAAGTCTAAATCATCGCTACGCCCTGATGATGCATCTACACTGAACCATGCTCCATGAGGCACAAGGCACAGCAGAATTACTGTGGATGTGGCGAGGATGAAGCGGCGAGAAAGCATCGGCACCAATCCTTCCACAATGTGCCTCGTCCTTCAAGGCTTTCCAACGGGACCTGCGGGACCGCCACTTGCTTGGGGTCTTCAGGTGCTTTCGGAAAGCAGGTTTGAAGTGCTGCGGCCGTTCTCCTGAACCCATGGAGCGGACCCCGCTGGCACAGATTTTGTGCGCCCTTCTCTTCCTCATCCCCATATTGGCAATCTCTAGCCCGGTTAGCGCGGAATTATCAGGCAACGTTGCTTTCAGCACAGAGGGTCTCTCAATGAGCCCATCCACCGCGGTTGAAGGAGGGAGTGTAACGTTCACGCTTTCACTCCAGAATGTCGCGAATGTCATCGCAGAAAATGTCGTTGTCGAATTCCACAAGAATAGTTTCGTAATGGGCAACCAATCCGCATGGAACGAGGTTGACATCGATGCAAACTCGTTTGAAGATGTTGATTTTGTTTGGTCAAATCTCGCATGGGGCGATGGTGAGCAGACACTTGTCATTCGTGTCAATCACAACAATGATCCGAAAATCATCTCGCACGATTTCGATGTCGAGGGATTGGCCAATCTACGGTTTTCTTACTTCGAACTCTCGCCCGCGATGGGTGCACATGAAGGCGAACCGATTCAAATCCAAATCGAGGTCGAAAATGCAGGCCACGCAGATGCTCCTGCCAGCCATCTCGAATTGACGGTTGCAGGGACTGCAAATCTTCTGTCAGTATCGCCCTTACAAGCGGGCGATTCAGTTTGGATGAATCAGACGGCTACGGCACCGGCGGCTGGGACCTATGACGTGTTTGCCGTCGCCAATGCGGACAGTGGAGACAACATCGTAGAATCGACAACTGCTGACAATACTGAATCTCGTTCTTTGACAATCGATACATTGCCGGATTATCGACACGCCGACGGACCAACGGTTGTGGCAGATCCAGGCTTGGACGGCCCCTGGACTGTGAGTGGGACCATCGCACGAGATGGTGGAACTGGCACGACAACAGTGCCACTTGAAATTCGGATTCAAAATGGCATTGCCCTAGAGGTTGTAAATCTACAATTCACTGATTCTGACTCCTTTGCAGAATATTCTGTCACCGTGACATCGGGAGACTTGACCGATGCAAACCCTGGAGATATTTTCCTTGATTTAGAAATTGATCCATCTGAAAGTGTGGCTCAATCGAATCCATTCAACAATTTGCAATCTGCAACGCTGACAATATATCAGGAGCCAAATGTTGTCGTTACAGGAGCATCTCCACAATCTCCGACCACCGTTCCCGGGAGTATGATTACATTCACTGTGACATTGCAGAATGTCGGCATGGTCGATACGAAAGGAGTGTTATCTGCAACATTTGATGGCCAAGCACTCACACCTCAAAATATCACCCTACTTTCATCCAATACGGGGAATGAGGGTCAACACAGCGCAACTTTCACCGCCTTTGCAGAGGGTCTGACCCGAGACATCCCATTTGAGGCTAGTTGGACCAAAACTCCAGGATTTTATGACCGATTGGAAACAGACAACGTCGCCACTACTTCCGTGAGGTTGAATTCAAATTTACAACTACAATTCCTCGTCAACACAGAAGGTTGGACACCAGCCGCCCCACCCCTCTATGCTGGTTACACCTATGTTTACACAATCGACGCTCGAGCACAGAGTGGGGCTGGAGATGAGACATTCGACTGTGTCGACCGTTCGACGGGTTCCACATTGGATACAACACCCACATTGAGTTTTGAATCTGAGCAACAACAAACCATTCGTTGTGAGATTACAGTGAACCAACCAGGACAAATCGAACTTGCAATCACCCCTCACGGTTCCAGCATACAAACTCCACATGCCAAGGTCTGGACCGTAGAACTCGAAGGTGGGACCGACATTTCAGATGATAGTGATTCATCATCGATAATACTGTTCGCAATTGCGGGTTTGGTGGCTCTGGGTGCATTGGTTGGTGCCGTGGTTCTCACACGACGTGGATTGGCTGATGCGGATCGTGAAACATACGATTTGTGCCCCGCATGTGATGGCGATATTGAGGGTGATGAAGACATCTGTCCACATTGTGATTTCGACCTTCGCGTCGGTCGGGCAAAATTCCATGATTGTGCAGATTGCAATTCCACAATTCCTTCGATGCTGGAACATTGTCCATATTGTGGTTCAGAGCAAGATGTGGGTGCACATTACACACGTCGTGAACAAAAATTCAAGCCACTCCCTGTGGATCCAGAAGAGGAACCAGACGAAGAGGAAGACGAGGACGAAATCGTCAGAGGCCACGAAGGATTCGACACACATGCGGGTGCTCTCGGATTCAGCGAAGAACAATGGGAGGGAGAATGGGATGAAAATATCACTGAAGCTGAAACATATTTCGACGCCAAGGAAGAAGCGAGATTGGCTGCCGAAGCCGAAGCCACCGATGGTGGAGAAGTCGAGGACATTGTAGAGACAACAGAACTCAGCGAAGTAATGGATGAGATGCCTGAACACGATCTTGATTCATTCCTTGGTGATGTCGAATCACGACAACACCTCTCTGATGCAGATGTTGAATTGACGGCATCTGATGCCAATTATCGAGAACAAATCTTCGAATTGACCGGTGAAGATGGTGTTATGCCAGGCCAGCAAGTCAATGTCGAAGCAATGGTTGACAATACAGTGGTGGGCAATGAAGTTCGTTCTGCCAGCAGTGATTTTACCATACCAGATGAAGGTAAACCGGTCGAAAAGAGTGATTCAGAAACCGAATCGGATTCCGATAAATCCACTACAAAACGACGTGGTGTCCGTCGTCGCAAGAAGGAAGAATAGGCGTTCTTGAGGCCGTCACACAGAAATGTGATTCCCCACACCCAGTGGGTGGGGAGACCGAATGTCAGGGCTGCGTAAGCGAACGATGAGCGCCATCATGGCCGTGCTTTTCGTATCCTTGGCCATGCCAGGATGCCTTTCCCTCGTCCTCGGGCGGGAGATGATGGAAAGCGCCAGAGGTTTGCCGAGAGTGGAAGAGAAACTAACGCCATACGACCTGTCTCATACTTTCGTCATCGATGGCACAGAACTTCTTCCCACACAGAGCCAAAAAACTCTATTTGAGCCAATTCCAATCGATCATACGGTTCGTGAAGTCGTTATCTATTTTGAAACAACAGTGAATTATTTCCTCGGAGATGGCGATATTCGATATGTACACGTTGAATTGTTGTCGTGTGAGGATGATGGTGCTGGCAATCCGATCAACTGTGATGAAGCCAATCCCATTTACGAACGCATGGCTGACAACGGCTCTTTTGAACCGGAGCGAACCGAATTGGATCTGGACAAATGTATCCCGCATAACTGTGGGATTTGGAAACTCACAGTAGATGGTCGAGGAACGGGTTGGAACACTGGAATCACAATTGTCGATGAACAAGATTCGTGGATTCTACGGGCCTCCGTCATCCGCCCTTGCTTGACCTTCCCGGATGACGATTTTAACGAATGCACACCCACAATCGAGTTTGAAGATTAAACCAAGCTCTGCGGACACTTTGCTCTTCGAGAGCAATTACGACATTTTCCCTTTCGTTCATGGTTTCGCTTTGCACCACCCTCAACCATGAGGCGCTGAATTTCTTGTACAGATTCAAAGAGGTCTACTTTCGCAGCATCATCCCATGCAACGGTGAACAACGAATTCCCTCCATAGCGAAGAATTCCATACTCTGGTTCTGTCTGAGTTGTTTTACTGACCAAGTGGATGTAGGCGAGCAATTGCATGCGGTGGCTATCATGTGGATTGTTGGGGACTTTTCCGGTTTTTTGTTCGACAGGGATGAAGTCGTTGTCAATTTTTACGATTTGATCTGGGCGGCCGCGGATTCCAGTTACGTCATCGACAAGTAATGCAGCACTTTGGCCTGAATCATCGCTATATGCCAAGATTTCAGTATTCGACAATCCTGCATCCTCTTTTGCATCAAGCGCCTCTCTACCTTTGATCAATACGCGATGCAATTGCCAAGCGCAGAATAGCAACCAAGCCAAGGTAATGACAATCAATGCAAAGGTCAGAATAGACCTATTTTGAGCCCAATAAATAGCCAATCCATGCAAGGCCACAGCGATGGAAGCCAGTAGCAAGCGAACCTCAACGTTTCCTGCTTTACCAACCCCACTTCCCTGTTCGTTTTCAAAAGGAGAAACCATATCCTCATCCTGTAATCCACTTCCATCTATGGTAGGGGGTTGAGCCAGTCCGAAGGGGCGACCCAGCCAGCGTCTCCAAGGCAACGAGATGAGAGCGATTGCCAACACCAACCAGACCACGGCCAATACGACCAGATATCGACCAACATCTTGGATGAATTGTTCTGAAATTGTACCTTCACTGACGAAGAAAAATGCTGCAGAATCGGCCGAAAGAGCACAAACGACAGTAATCCACCACGACCAGATTACCAGTTCTTTTGATGCCCGTGATTCAGAGCGTTTGTAATCCAACATTTTCTGGTGTATTCGATCATGCTCCCGCATTCCCTGTACCAACGCTTCACCCTCTCCACTGACACCCGCTTTGGACAATTGCCAGGAAACTGGACAGTATGTGTGCCTCTCTAAGTCAGATGCCGAAACTGGCAATATAGTACCCTGTAAATCGGTCCAATACCCATCCTCTCGCCGCTTACCTTCGGTGATTGAACCTGAAAGGTCAAGGGCGTTTTCAACAGATTCATCCCCGCCCATGTCAGAATCAGAATGGATTGAACGTTAAGGGTTATTCCGAATTGCCTCGTTGTTCCCCAAGGATTCACACCAACACTCCATTCGGGACACTGCGTCGAAAAATCTCGCGTGCGCGAGCGAAGCGGTTATGAAGAGAGGGTGGGTGGCGAGGCCGCACGAGGCTTCGAAATGACCGATTCAATGCTGATACCTCATGAAACCTATGAGGAGAACAAGGTACACATGGGCACTCTTCAGAAGAGTGCGGACATGAAACCGTTCCTTAGTGGGGATTCTGATGGTACAGGATTGCACATGATTGATTTGGAGCACACCGACGCTCGTATGAGAATCGTTGCCCAATTCCTCAACCGATATGATGCAAGTCGTATTCTCGTCGTCAGTGCACGACAGTATGGGCAGCGTCCAGCACGAAAATTTGCTCAAGCGATTGGCGCCATGCACATCGTTGGCCGATTTATTCCAGGCACACTCACAAACCCTGGTTTGCGCACTTACATCGAACCTGAACTGATTGTTGTTACAGATCCTCAAGCAGACCAGCAATCACTCTCTGAAGCGGTGAGCAGTGGCTTGCCCGTTGTCGCCATTTGCGATGCCAACAACAATCTACGAAACGTGGACCTGTGCCTTCCTGCAAACAACAAGGCCAAGGAAAGTTTGTCAATGATTTACTGGCTCCTTTCTCGCGAAGTCCTCAAGGCTCGTGAAGGAAGTACCATGGATGACGATACATGGGAAACCATGCACGATGTTGCTGATTGGAAGTCCACTTTCTGAGTCATCTCAGTGAGGTGGAAACATGTCGGAACAAGTTCCTTTGTTCCTTGCACCAATGTCTGGAGTCACAGACGTAGCCTATCGCTTGCTCGCGCGAGAAGCCGGGGCAGATTTCACCTCGACAGAATTCACAGCTGCAAGCGGCCTCAGTCGAAAAGATGCCCGATCATGGGCCAAAGTTGAAACTCATCCAAGAGAATCACCGTTCATCCCCCAGATTTTTGGCGGTATCGAAGATGAAATGGTCGAAACAGCACGTTTGCTATCCAAGAACGCCGATGTCATCGACCTCAATTTTGGTTGCCCTGCCCCCAAGGTGACAAAGACCTGTGCGGGTGCAGCAATGATGGGTGACCCAGATAATCTAGTTTCAATGGTTTCTCGGTGTATCGAAGCGAGTGATACCCCAATCTCTGTGAAAATGCGATTGGGTACAGGACAGAATTCGATTACAGTGCTTGAAATCGCGGAGCGCTGCGCCCAATTGGGTGTCTTGCGAATCTGTGTTCATGGTCGAACATTGGCCCAGAAATATCGCGGCATTGCAGATTGGGATTTGATTCGAAAGGTTGTCGAAGTCACGGAGTCATATGGTGTCCCAGTGATTGCAAATGGCGACATTGTGGATTCTAGTAGCGCTGAACGCTGCCTTGAGGTGACCGGTGCATCCGGATTGATGATTGGTCGAGGTGCGATTGGAGATCCGTGTATCTTTGGAAGGATCAAGACGGAATTGGGTTGGGAGGATTTCGATGCACCGTGGGGTGATTTGAATGAAGCCGGACAGAAACACTGGGCCTGGAATCGCTACGTAGAGTTGGTGGATGAAATCGGTGGGCCATATGCCGCACGAAACATGAAGCAACATGCAATCTCCTTCACAAAGGGCCTTCCTGGGGGTCGAGAATTGAGACCACATCTCCATGCGATCAAGGATTTCAGATTGATTGGCGAACCATTGAACCTTGCCTTTGATGCATTTTCAAACCGTCGCCACAATACATTGGCTGTACCGGAAGCAATCGCCATGGCTGAAGGGTTAAAACACCACGAGTTCAAGCGATAATTGTTAATTATTAAATAAGCATTCAAGAAGATTCTAATGCTTTTTCAAGGGTTTCAGCAACACGTTTAATTCGTCTGAATGTACGATCAGCTTTCGCCAAAACTCGCTCTCGAACCTGATTCGACTTAGCACCACATAGGCGCCATCCAATGGGTAATTTTCCACCGAGTAAGTTGAGAAGTATCATCTGTTCATTTGGCGGGACGGTGGCAAACACTTTCTCACACGCAGCGACATTGAATGATTCACCATCCAGAGATTTGACGACCTTTTTGGCCACCTTGTCATCGATTCGGGAAAGCCCTCCTTTCTTCATCAACCAGTCACCACCTCGTCTGGCGTGCTGTGCTTGCAGCGCAGACCACAGGGTGACCGGCAACCGGTCGAGCCTGGGAACTCGTTCCGCGAGTCCTGCAGCTCTGAAACGATCTAGCGTCCGAGTCAGTCGCGGTCGGGTAGTACCCCAATTTTCCAGTGCCTCATCCAACGAAAGTGGGGCGTGAGATGTCAATAGGTGCTCAAACATCAGCCTGCCAAGAGGTGCACTTCCATCGGCAGGGCGTCGAACTCGATCCCCCAACAATCCAAGATCAAGAAGGAATGCGTCCATCTCATCTTGTCCATCCATGAGTGGCGCCCTCCCTCGAATTTGAATGTGGAATGGAGCATCATCCTTCTTCTCAGAAGCAATCGACATTCTGACATCACTTTCAGTCATCCAATCATCGAGGAATCGAAGTCGTTGTTCTAAGACCAGGCGCGCTTCTGCAGACATGATTTCTACGGCATTGGAAAGAGAACCATTTCGGAGGTGATGCACCCGCCAACCATCACGATTAACCGCTGCTGTGAGTCCACATTCGTTGAGTTTGCTCAATTGGTATTGTATGGCGGTCGGCGACAGTCCCAACTCATCCCCCAATGTCTGCGCATCCCACCCACTCCCCTGGTTCGCAAGCATGTGTTCACAGAGTATTCTGTGGATCGGGGAATGGACACCCTCTCCAGTCCATTCATCGCCACTGCGACGCACAAATTCAAGCGTATCGAGGAGCCAACTGACCAATTGATTGACATCCCGGCTACCCGCAGGTGCAGGCTGCTCGGCCAATCGCATGTTCAACATAGGTCAGGCCCGTAGCATGGGGGCTCAAAACCCCTCCGACATCAGAAGCGACTCAGACCTAACTATGTCGTCCAAGACAAGAACGCGAGATTACTCGGGAAGGGGGCGCTCATCCAGCCATTCATACTGAACACCGGAGGCCTGCAACCCTTCGAGATGAGGCGCGAGTTTGAGTTCATGGCTGTGGACGATTCCGCGTCGTCGCAAGACTTTGATTGCTGAATGCACCGTGGCCCGAGATCGACCCAATTCACGACTGAGTTCAGCCTGACTCTTCGGCAGTGGTGTCTTCATCAAACGAGCCACCACGATTCTCTGGGCACCAGACAGTCCAACAGGCATCATTCGAGCTGCACTTTCGGAATCCCCTACATTCATTTCCCGGAGGATTTCGATTTGTTGTGGAGCACCTGCATAATGACAGGATCGGCCATTCACTGGAACGACTGTAATCGAACGATTGGTAATGAGCACATCGAGGTGATGACGAAGCGTGCCGTTTGCAGCACCGAGTTCCCGCTGTAATTCACGATAGGCCAATCCTGGTTGTGCATCGAGAACCTGAAGAATACGCTGTCGAAGTGGGTGTTCCCAAGGGTTGGACGCTTCTGTAGAAATGACTCCAGATGCCGACCAATTCCAAGGCATGACGGCGCCAAGGCTTGCGCCCACAGCAGCGACTCCTGCCATGAGCCAGGGGCGCTGACGGTGCCATTGCTGTAGCAGTGCCATCGAATCCCTTTGGGATTCAGTGCTTATTGAAGCAATTGGTCCAGTGTTCGGACACAGGACGCAGATTTTGTTATTCTACAACTTGGGTTGCTCTGGGAATTGTATCTGTGGCTGCTGGTAATGCTGTGCAGGTTGCTGGTATTGCTGAACAGGCTGGTGATATTGGTGAACGGGTTGCTGGTATCCTGGTTGAGTGACAACAACTGCTTGAGCCGGAACCGAGTCTGAAATCAGTAGGCCAATCAGCATAATCAAGCAACCCATTGGGGCGATACCACAGCCGATTACCAATGGAATTGTGAGTAAACCGACAATTAACGTAATCCCGCCAATAATCAAAAGATTCGTATTGGCCATCACGCTAACGTGCATCTGGTATTATTTGTGCTTAACC
>JBJLBW010000010.1:0-39205 GCA_045568015.1 Candidatus Poseidoniales archaeon
GATAATGAGTATGGTGAATCCATGCAGTTCCTTGGTGGGGTGCCCCGTGGCACCATTCGTGTGGATTTCCCAGCTGTAAGTATCGCAGGGATGGAAGATGGAGATCGGATATCATGTTACATTGAAGGTGGTGACTTTGCAGGATTTTCCTACTCCAATGCAGGGGGTCCTGGATTTGACAATGATTTGGCGACAATGGTGATTGAAACTCAACAACCGACCCAAGTATCCTTGCCTTCGATTACATTGAACCGCCATGAAGACATGGCTCTATTGCAAGGCATTGAGCACACATTCTCATTTACTTTCCAAGATGGAAATGGTCTCAATTCCATTGACTTAATCGAAATAGATGTGTCCGGTGACGGACAAGGAATCATCCAATATTATCCATTACAGAACCTTTTGACCGCGAACGAGGGTTCCTCAATCATTCCACTGGATATCATGACAGAATCGCTTGGTGATGATGCATATCGTGTCGACGTAATCTTCGCCATCGATTTCCATGCTCCTGAAATTTGGTTAGAGGGTGCATGGATTCCATCACTTCGAATGGTTGAGGATGGTGAATTAGTCTCAAGTGGTGCAACAAACCTTGAACATCTAGCATGGGCGTTGGACAACCGATTGATGTGGAATGTCGATCAGGTACTCGATTTGACAGCACCGTCGATGCCTGCATATGATGACAGGCTCAGCCTCCAACCTGGCGACTCAATGTATTTGCAAGCATCAGTTTCGCATAGAGAAACCAATACCCCCCTTGCGATTCAGTTGCCAACTGATTCTGAAATTCAGGTGATGGTCGAAGGGGGTAACAACCCATATACGACATTGCACGATTCAGTTGGTGTAGGATTTAGCGCTACGATTGATTTTGGAATCGGTCATTGGCCTGGTCCAATTCACATGGTCCAATTTGGTCTGGTAAACAAGAGCGACTTGAATTCAAGTTTACCAGACATGGTATTCGAAGTTGCAATCGATGATGCTGCACCGAGAATCGAATTCCAATCTACAAGTCTCGTACAACTTCGTTCAGATTCTCTAAACAATCAGTTGGTGGCATTCACAATTGAAGATGAAGGTGGAATGGGGAACCAGTCCGTAGAATTGCATTGGACCTATCACCGCGACAACATCGGGTGGGGGCCAATTGGAGAAATTAATCTTGGTTTAGGTGTTCATTCAGATGACTCTTGGGTTTATTCAGCATATGTCGATTTTACACCGACGGCAGAACTTCAACCCGGAGACATTCTACTGGTTTGGGTTGAAGGCGAGGATCTCGCAGGCAATGCCCTAGAGGGGCCTGGGACCTATGAAATGCCCAGAGTACCGGCTCTAGAAATCATGCATTTCACTCCAGAGATTCTCTCGATATGGACTCACCCGCCGGCCCCAGAAGTAGGACAAAATATCCGTGTCGATGTCCGAATTAGTAACCTTGGAAATCTAGAGGGTGGCCTCACAGTAGGCCTTTGGGCATGGGAATCCAGAACGAATACGGACATTCAGATTATTGATTTGAGTAGCCAAAACATATCGCTTGACCCCCGGCAAGCAACACTCGTAACTTTCCAATTTGAAGCATGGCGAGAAGGAGATTTACAGGTTTATCTGATCCTAGATGAAAACGAGTCATCTCGCGTCCCCATTGATCTCCCTCCAATCCGTGAAGAAGGTGCAAGCCTGAGCTGGTTTGAACGTGTATTCGGGGATGGGCCAATAGTCGTCAGCTTCCTCATTCTAGTTTGCACCGCATTGGGTTTTGGGACCGCTTTACTATGGCTTCGAGATGAAGAAGAGGAAACCGATGACGAATGGGACGGTGACGAGCATGGTTGGCCTGAACCTCCCGAAGAGTTCCCAGACGAAACTCCACCCCCTATTCCGCCGGGGTTAGGGGATGTCGATGAAGAGGAAGAATGAACACCAAGAAATCGGTCGCCGATTCCTCGCAGGGGTTCCCGAGTGGTCAAAGGGGGCGGACTCAAGATCCGCTGTCAAGCGCTTCGCAGGTTCGAATCCTGCCCCCTGCACCAATTGAAAAATTGATTTTTCCAATTGGAAAATTCACCAAGAGAGGTATTCGGCACATTACGATAGCGAGGTTCAAACCCCCTTCTCCTTTCGCAACCTCATGGGCGAGTCCGAAGATTTCATCCTCGTAGAGGATGAGGACGATATTTCGGAACCGGAAAAGCCACTTCCAGAGGCCATGCCAGAAACCCAGAAAGCCGCATTAAGTGAGCGTTTTTCCCGATTAACCAAGGGGATATCTGTTCAAGTTGATGCCGTTAAGGATCGCCTCAAACCACGCATGGATGTTGTTGAAGAACAGGTGGACACAATCCTCTCAGATGTCAAAGACATGTCATTAGAAATTGATGGAGTTCACACCTTTGAGTGGCCGATTAAGGGCATGGATTGTCCCGATTGTGCCGCCAAAGCAAAACGTGCATCTAGTCGATTGGCAGGGGTTCGAAAAGTCAGCATATCAGCCACCATGGGGACCGCCTCGATTACAATTGACCTCGGGGAGGGCCATATTTCGAAGGTATCATCACTTCTCAGCAGTCTTGGCCACGAACCAGATTTACCGTGGCAGAGAGTACAGGGTATCACAGCCACAGGTCTTGCAGAGAAAAATGGGGTTGGCCGAACTGAACTTAGGTTATTGTTAACCCAAGTGCCAGGAATTCTCGATGTTCGATATGAGGATGCCAGTGTCGAGTTGCAAATCATTCCCCATGTTGGAAGGGAAATTTCACTTGAAATGGAAAATGGATTGGAACGAATTATCGGTTCAAAGGCCTCTTTGAAGGAGGTACAAAATCAAAGATTGGATTCGGGACAATGGCGTCTTGTTTCTAGCGTACCTGCGATTCTAATTTTGGTTACAATTCTAGCAATTCCCAGCCTAAATCAAAATGTAGTAATGTCGTTGACATTGCTCGGAGTAGCACTTTCAGGATGGCGTATGTTCCTCGATGCTTGGGGCGGCCTAAAGAACAAAGAGTTCGGCTTTCAATTGCTAACATCTCTCGCAGTGATTGGAGCCTTCTTTGGCCAACACTGGTCTGAGGCTCTAATCGTCTCAATTCTTGTTGCCATAGCAGCACATATGGAAGAATCAGCACTGTTGAAAGCGAGGCAGGCAATGCAGGGCGGTTTGGATCGACTCCCACGTAGGGCACGACGAGCAGCCTCAGAAATGAAGAAGATTACCAGTATTTCAGTGATGCCCACCAATCAGCAAATGCTAGCCACAAGACCCATTTTAGATTGTGAAGATGATGACGATGAAATGGTCCCAATCGATCTTCTTGAATCAGGGGATCGGATTGAGATACGTAGTGGGGAAATAGTTCCAGTAGATGGCGTTGTGATCGAAGGAATCGGTTCGCTGAATAGGGCACCCTTGACAGGAGAAAGTATACCCATACGCGTAGCAGAAGGCGACGAGGTACACGCTGGCTTGGTCCTCGATCGAGGGCCGATTATCGTTGAATCTACAGCAATCGGTGTAGCCACTCGTTTATCCGGTCTTATCGAGGAAGTTCGTACGTTTAGAGATCGACCCCCACGCGTACAAGCGACACTCGAGACATTCTCCCAGTGGTGGGTACCTCTCGTTCTGGTTGGTGCTCCTTTGATTGGATTGATTACTAGCGATATCCGATTGACACTATTGCTGTGGGTTGTCGCCTGCCCTTGTGCTCTATTACTGGCCGCACCAGTTCCACATGCTGCAGCCCTCTCGACCGCCTCACTTTCAGGAGTCGTTGCTAGAGGTGGAGATGCGTTGGAGGCAGCTGCTAGAATTGATTTAGCGCTACTGGATAAAACGGGGACACTGACCAGTGGTCAACCGCGGCTTGACGAGATTCGTATCCTCAAAGGACAGAAGCGAGAATCTATACTCAAATTAGCCGCAGGTCTTGAACAACGTTCCAACCACCCATACGCTGCGGTCATATTGAGAGAGACAGAATCAGTTGGAGCATATGATGTGAAATCTCTCAAAGATGGCGATGCTGGTGTCGAAGGCACACATAGTGGCAAGAAAGTGATGTTTGGACGCAAGGATTGGTTGATTCGAGAAGGGGTCGAAATATCGGATGACTTGTTGAATGATCTCAATCCTGAACATGGACTTTCGTTGTTGGCGAAAAATGGTAAAGCAATTGCCGCATTCACTTTCATTCATGATGATTTACGACCAGGCGCTGCGGAGATGATACATGATCTCCAGTCAATGGGAGTGGCGGTCGAACTTCTCTCAGGGGACGCACAGGCTGCAGTAGAATCACTGGGTAAAGAGGTGGGGATACCTCCAATGTATTGTAGGGGGGAAATTGATCCAGAAGGAAAGGCGCTTTGGGTCGAACGCCGCAGCCAAGGACGACACACTTTGATGGCTGGAGATGGCTTCAATGACGCAGCAGCACTAGCGATTGCCGATCTCGGCATTGCCGTTGGTAGTGGCGAACAGGTTAATCTTGACGCGGCCGATGTACTCATTCCTGGCGAAGACCCTCGAGCCATTACATCGTTGATTCGCATCGCCAAACGTACGCGGGCAATCGTACAATTTAACATCGCAATTTCCATTCTTGTCACCGTCTTCCTCGTTGGAGCGGTGTTAACTGGATTGGATAGTTTGGCCATTGCTGTCCTTGTGCATGAACTCAGTGTATTCATCGTTATTTTGAATGGTGCGTTTATCGCAACATCAGGTAATAGAATCAATTTATTCTTTTCAGTGTTTGTTTCAATTTTCAATGACTATGTTGAGGCATTCAGTTTGCTCTTGTCCAAGCAAACCGCACAATGAATCAGAACTCACCTGTCGCCGCTTTGATATACGCGGATGAACCGACCGGTTCTGAGGGGCCACCGATGAGCAAGATTCGAGTCGATGGTCGCACCATGGCGTTATCCCACCCAACACGTCTTGCAATGTATGAAGAACTCCTCAATGCTGAGGAAATGTCAACGGTCATGCTGCAAAAGAGCATTGGTGTCACACGTTATCATCTATACCACCACTTGCAATCCCTTGAGAAGAATGGATTGGTCGAAAATCATAGGGATGAAGGTCGAGCACGATGGTGGCGAGTTACGGAAAGAATCCCCGTCACACCTGTAACTGGCAACGATTGGATTGGCAATTTACCCGCCGAGGTTCGTACCCTATTGGAGTCAGGCGCTTCGATCCATTTCATTCCAGTTCCAGAGGGGTCAAGTGATATTTCAGCTACCAAGAAAACGCTTGATGGAATGGCTGAGATTTTTGATGTTGAAACCACTCCTTTAACCCTCATGCCAAATGGCATTCTTGTCATTGGACCACCCAAGCGTTCCTGATGGAGGGATACGATGAGCGACGAAATTCAAGAAATTGAATCGAAGATAGCTCCTCCTACCGTACACTGTCCAAACTGTGAGAGTATGCTTCCACACGAACTTGGCGAAGTCACATGTGGTGTTTGTTCAGCCGTCTCACGTATTGATCACAAACCTACGCGCGAGAGTTGGGTGGACGAGAAAGTCAGTTGCCCCAATTGCCCGAAGATTCTACGCGTAGGCGTTGATGAGAGGCCTTGCGCCCTTCGTTGTTCATCATGCCAGTCTGTTTTCAAGGTCACAAAACACATCGTCAAAGTTGAATTGACCTGCCCATCCTGTGACCGCGAACTTCGTATTCGTCCCCGTCCAGGGAAGAGAAGTTTGAGTTGTCCTGCTTGTTCAGAGTCATTTCATGTGACTTTTTGACCGAATCCGGGAAAGAATTGAAGCCCGGAATAGGTTTCGTAACCAGTATGAAGACAACCTTTCGGTTGATGGGCATTGCTGATTGGGTGACGTTGGGAAATGGTTTGCTGGGCACCCTCTCAATTCTTTTCCTCATTTTAGCCTTTGATGGATTTGCTTCAACAGATGGCAGCCATCTATCTGAAATTTACATATGGTGCGCCATGTTATTCATTTTACTTTCAGTAATTGGCGATGCGGTCGACGGCCCGATTGCTCGTCGATATTCAAAGCGTAGATATTTGGGTAGTTATCTAGACTTGATGTCAGACTCGGTTTCTTTTGGTGTCGCTCCGGCATTACTTGTGTTTGGGATGTTCAGTCGCTGGGGTGAAGCGGCTCCATTTTGGACGATACCCTTGGCTATAGCCTGTTGCTGGATTGTAGTCTGTACGATGCTACGACTTGCCCGATTTCAGCATGAATCGGATGACGAAAATCCTTGGTTTCACGGACTTGCAAGTCCGGGAAATGCCCTCATCATAGTCGCTTTATCCGGGTTGGTTTGGATTCAGCCAGAGGCGCTAGGGCCGGACCTGATCGAATGGAGATATGGAGATGGTGACCACCCAGCTTTGGATTGGTTAGTACTCCCAGGGTGCCTGATCTCTGGAGCATTGATGATTTCAGATCGACGCCTGCCCAAGTACAAGAAGGGTTGGAAGGCGATAATGATGTACCTATTGATGCTATTACTGCTGATTGCCATCGTCATTCAAATCGCTGGATATTCTGATGGATTCGGCCCTCAGTTGTCCTTTTCCTTATTCCTATTATCACTACTGATTATCACGTTCCATGTAGTGATGGGCCCCCTCATTTGTGAGAACGAATGGGGGCCGATCCAGAGTAGAGCAGATGAATAATACCGGAGCACACCATAGGGTCGGATAATCCACCTGAGAAGTTTGTTCAAACCTATGGCGGTTAAGTATCAGAAGAATTCGAACGCGCAACGGGGATGGGACCCTTGAGTGTTAGCAGGGATAACTTGGCAGAATTAAGAGCACGCCATACGGCCGGTAAATCCGGTTCGTCTGAAATGCGTACGCCGTCCCTAGATGATGTTCAAACTCTTGATGACAGGCTCAATGATGAGAGACGTATGCGCACGTCTCTAAAGAGGGAAAGACGCCTTCGATTACAAGAACAAGCAGAGCGTCTTTCAGGAATGAAGGGAGCCCTGGCAAAAACAGCAGGAATGCAGACAGAAGGTGCCCTTGCTGAGATCGAGGCAGAACTTCGCTCAGAAATGGAAGACGAACTTGAGCGACTTGAACGAGACACACTCGAGCGAGAGGAAGCGGTTCTTCGTGATGAGATGAAATTGCGCTTGACCCGTGAAGAAGAATCCATCCGTTCGCGACTTGAATTAGAATCAACTCGACGTTTGGAAGCCCGCAGAGATCAACTACAATCTCAACTGAAGGATGAGATGGATTCAGAATTTGACCGCCGTCGCGCCTTCCTTGAGGAGCGCCTAGAAATTGAAGCAGGACAAGAGATGCAAAAGCAAATCCGAGATATTGAGGAACAACTGAAAGGCGAGATGTCAAATCGCTTGGACGAAGAAGAAAGTTCTCAAGCACGTCGGATTGAAGATGCTCAACAGGCACGCTTAGCAGAACGTGAAATACAACTCAGAGATGGGATCCGCCGTCGTTTAGAACAACAACTCCGCCAGCGACTACGCGAGCGTGAGGCGCGCCTACGCGCGGAGTACGAGAGACGTGCTCACCGCTTGGAAGAACAAATCGCTCAAGAACTGGCAACAGAACTTGAAACTCGACTTACACAAGAAACAGAACGCCTTGAAGGTAGAATGCAAGAGGACTTGGAACTTGCAGTCGCTCGAAGACGTGAAGAATTACAAGCATCTATTCTCAAGAGTTTAGATTCTGAGTATGGTGACCGTCTCGCTCTTCGCAAGCAACGCCTGAAGGAGAGATTCGATGTATCCTTCTCACACGCAATTGATGAAATCGATCGCGCCCTCCATCTGGAACTTGAAGATACGGTAAGTGAACGAATCGATTCTGAATTCGATCAGTATAAGTCCGACCGTGAGGCGGAAATTACACAACATCTCAGCCAGTTTAGGCATGACCGTGAATTGGACCTCCGCGATCAACTCGATCAGCAGTATGTGGAAAAGAAAGGCGATTGGGTCTCTCAAATCGAATCAGAATATTCTGCACGTCAACAGGCATCAGAACGCCAGATTATGGCTGAAATCGACTCCAGAATTCGCAATGAGCGCATTGCTCAAGAAACCAACCTTGACCTCATCAAACAGGAAACAAGCCTCGATTTGGAAGTCGAGATGGAAGCCGAACTGGCTGCCTTCCGCGCTCAGAAGGAACAAGAGGTTGCAGAACAACTCGAAAGACAAGTCGCCAAGCGCGAAGAAATCATGCGCAACAAAGCACTCATTGAAGTTCGACGAAAGGAAAGTGAAATCCGTGCGGAGATTGAAGCACAACTCGCCATTAAGCGAGCAGAGATTCGCGATCGCTTGAACCAACTCGAATCGAGAGCGGAGGAATTCCGTGTTGCAGCTGAGGAAAAACTCCGTGTCGAACTTGAGAAAGGACTCATCACAGAAGAGGACCTTGAAGACGAAGCAGAACTCAAGCGCGCAGAAGAAGAAGCCGAACTTGAAGGAAAGGATGGGCGCTTAGATCGTCGTCAGGCATGGATGGATGCTCTTGCGGGCGCGAAGGGACAGATGCCTGGAACTGCAGCAGGGGCAGCACCAACATTGGGCCAACCCCGGGGCGGTCTGGGAAGTCTGGCTCGACCTGGAGGCTTAGGGTCTGCTACCAAATCATCAGATGAAGATTCACCACGCACTCTTGCAGCCCCAGTCCGTGCACCAGTTCAACAAACAGGTGCTCTTGGTGCCGGAACCCTAGGTTCAGCACCTAAGCCAGCCGGAGGGGGATTGGGATCATTACAACCAGTTCGACAGCCGATTAAGGCACCAACACCTGAAACCAAAATTGCACCGGAACCGGAACAGATGACCGAAGAAGAATTTGATTCCGAGCCCGAACCCCAAGAGGAGGAAAAGCCCTCTTTGACCCAGACAATCCTCAGCGCCATTTCGGATGAAGAAGAATCCACTGTTGGAGCAACCCCTCCTTCGGAGGAAACTCCAGACTTCTCTGAAGTAGTCAAACAATCACGCGGTCCACCTGGTGGTGGCCGCCTCATACGTGAAGGTGCCCCCGCGAAACCTGCTGGAGGGCCGCCATCTAGAGGACCACCAGTGTTGGAAGCAGAAACTCCAACTGAAGAGGATGATTCCGAGATACTCACGCCGGTACAACGTCCAGTATTGCAACCGGTGGCCCGCAGAGTATTGACTCCAGTTGACTCCACTGAACCTGAGGAAACTGCAGATGATGAACCAGCAGTTCTCAAGCCAGTTGGCCGGGCAGTTCTGAAGCCGATTAGTGAATCAAATTCAGAAGAGGAAGAATGAACTTAGCGCACCCCGTAGGGGTGCGGATAAGCGCTGAACAGACCATGCGCTCGATTGAAAGGGGGGGACGTATCCGTCCAGACATGCGCGCGCGTGCGTTTGCGTTATTTGCAATCCTTTTCGGTGCGATTGCATTGCCACTCATGCCTACCACCTCCGCCACGATTGAGGATTTGGGCACAGCGGGAACAGTAGCAGAATTAGATCGTTCAGCAATCGGTTGGTGGACTCTGGAAAATGGCAACATTCTCGTTGCAAGTATGGATGGTTATGTTACAGCATATGCAGTTCAAAACAATGGTAGTTATGCAGAAGTTTGGAGTGAATTCACGAATGAGACACTCTATTCAGCAGCTTACAATGAGGATGACAAATTATTGGCAGTAGGAACCTCATCGGGTGCTTGCGTCATTTCGATTGAATATATGGAAGAACTCTATCGATTTAGTATAGGACAATCAGCTGATTCATTGGCGTGGGATCGTGATGGTGATCTGTGGGTTACCATGCGAACATCAAAACATGCAGTGGAGTGGGATGCTCAAGCCAACACCCCCTCAGGAGTGTCTACAAGTAGCCATTCAAATGGAATTACCAGTATTGTCACACTTTCAGATGGCCACATACTAACATCCGGGAGAGACAAGCAGATTAGAATCCATGATGAAAATGGAACACTAACCCAAGTACTCGTCGATTCATCGTTTCCTCTACTGAAATTGTTTACCAGTAGCGATGAATCATTGTTGTTCAGCCTTACAGACAATTGTCGATTGGATATACACAACACATCAAGTTGGGTCAGAGAACAGTCAATGGCTCTCTGTTCCATCGGTCAAGGCCGCTCACTGCAAGAATTGGGTGAGAGGTTGATGATTGGGATGTCGAATGGAAAAGTGTTCTCGTTAGATCTAAGCAGTCTAACCAAAGAACAGGAATTTTCCGTACAAGGAGAGGTTGTTGGATTCCGTGCGGCCGATGGTGCGGGCGTCCTCATTCTAACCTCGTTTAGTTCGACATCAGAGGTCAACCTTCTCGATGCAGATCGTGACAACGATGGTGTCGTAGATGGACTCGATGTGTTCCCTGATGACCCCTCTGAGTGGGCGGATTCAGATTTCGATGGCATGGGTGATAACTCTGACGTATTCCCACAAGATGGTACTGAAACTCTGGATTCTGATGGTGACGGTGTTGGAGACAATACCGACGCGTTCCCAGAAAATCCTTCACAGCAGGTGGATTCTGATGGTGATGGATATGGCGACTATTCATATGGGTTGGACGGTGACAAATTCCCTGACGATTCGACACAGTGGGCGGATTCTGATGGAGATGGCTACGGGGATAATCAGGAACTAGGTGCAACAGAACCTGACGCTTGTATTAATCAATCAGGCGGCTCTACCATGGACAGACTTGGTTGTCAAGATACAGATGGTGACGGTTGGTCAGATCCTGGAAATGGTGATGCAGCCCACCCTGATGGTAACGCGGACTCATCCCCAATGGATGACAGTCAATGGCGTGATTCAGATGGTGATAATTACGGTGACAATTTGAGTGGATACCGCGGAGATGCGTGTCCAACAATGGCGGGTACGAGTACAAGGGCAAACATGTATGACCCCGGCGTTAACGCGTATACCTCAATCAATCGCTATGGTTGCGTAGATGAAGATGGAGATGGTTACGACGACAATACTGAATCTTCCTTCGGGGAGTGTACTATGGTGGGCATTCGAACGGAATGGCTTGACCATGATCGCGACTGCGCAGGAAGCAATAGCGACTACAATGACACCGACCCTGAGATTCAAACCTTAGAAGATCATTGTGCTAAGCATATCGATGATATCCAAGCATGCAGTGCCTTAGACGAAGAGGACGACTCCGATAACGTCACGTTTTTGGAAGACGAGAAAGGCGTAGATATGATGGAATCAATCAAGGAATTTGCTGAGATTGCAGGATATCTCATAGGGGTAATGGCCGTTGCCATGTTGATGATTGTCGGCACGGTCAAAATCATTGGAAAGGTTCGAGAAAAGCGTAAGCCCGATGCACAATACACACACCAAGACGCCACGCGTGAATTAGATGCGTGGGAAACTGGTGATGATTTTGAAACTCGAGGTGGAATCGATGAGCAGAAGGCCTGGGGTGACGACCACATCGATGAAGATCCAGTCAGTGGTTCAGATCTTGAAGAAGGCCTCTTCGATGATGACGACGAACCAACTGAAACTCCTTCTGCAGAACCAGACTACACCACTGAGGACGATCAAACCACCGAATCGGAATCAACCCCTGCCGTTGAAGAGGCTCAGATAGAAGCAACATCAACACCTGAACAGAGTACCGAACCTGAAACACAACAGCCTCCTTCGGAAGCCCCTCCTCTACCATCCGGTGGTTTGCCAGAAGGCTGGACAACTGAGCAGTGGCGCTGGTATGGGCATCAATGGCTAGAACGCCATGGTGGGAATTGATTTTTAGTGAAACGTCACAGGAAGGTTGTTCCTGAGTGAAGCGTATTCCTCACCAGAGTATGCTCCACCAGTTTCTTTCAATGCTGTCGAAATCAACCACAATAGTCCATTCCAATCCGAAGATTGAGCATGCAGTTCAATTTTATTTGCCGCAGCCAAATCGAGAAGGATTCTGGCATTACTACCTCCATCCATCAATCCAAGAAACATAGTTGGTGCGTCGACCGTATAAGTCGGTGCTCGCCCCTTCAATTTAACCACCATATGGGGATTGACCCAGTCTTTCGACAAGTGCCTCTACATCTGTCTGCCCAATATCTCGAAGTCTACTCCGCAGCTTATCAGCCTCGGCTCGTAATTGCGCCATTCGGTATTCTTGCAGCACCTGAATCAACAGATCATCCACACTCTTGTTGTTGCCCATTGCTCGCATTGAATTCAATTGTCGTCTCACATCAAAAGAGACGCTCACAGAGGTCATGTTCGGAGAACCCATGTTGTCACCGGTGCGAAGCCCTGCTCGGAGCAACTTGAGCGTGTCGGTGCTTTGTGAGGCTATTCACCGGTTCGCAGTTGATACTGGCGTAGTCGGTTGGGTTCGTTGATTCCATACTTGTGACGGATCTTCAGGACTCGACGATGCGCTTCCTTTGCCAGGGTCCAGTATGCTAGACTGCCTTTGTTTGCTCTTGAATTGGTTGGTTTCTTGAGAAGTGTAATCGGCGCGCCATCTGAAGGGGCCGCTGCAATATCGATATTCCTTGGAATGACAGTTTTGAAAACGTGAGTTGGGAAGTGTCGCCGAACTTCAGACTCAACCGTATTACACAATTTACTCTTTTGATACATCGTCAATGCAATACCGAATAACTTGAGGTTTGGATTGATTCTACGCTGAACAAGTTTGATTGAATTCATCAATTGACTCATACCTTCCAAAGCGTAGTATTCCGTTTGTACGGGAATCAATACCCAATTTGCCGCCGCCAAGGCATTAATGGTGAGCAAGCCAAGGCTTGGAGGCGTATCTATGATGATGTAGTCGAATTCATCGAATGCAGGACTCAATCCTTCTTTCAATCGCGTTTCTCGCCCAATTCTGGTTGCCAATTCGATTTCAGCCCCCGACAATTGGATGTTACTTGGAAGGAGCCAGAGATTCCTTACCCCCATCGTCCGAGGAGGTTTCTTGTCAGGGTTGTTTTGTCTCCATGCATCCTGCATGTAATCTGTAATGATGTCTGGTCCAATCAGATAATCCTCTAAGATTGGCAATTCTTCTCCAAGGTCATTCATAATCAAATCATACACGGTTCGTTCCAGCTTACTCTTGTCAATTCCAAATGACGTAGATGCATTTCCTTGCGGGTCTAAATCGACCAACAGAACCCTTGCGGGTGGAAACCCTTCCTGCTCATTGCCTTTCGCGAGTGCAGTAGCGATGTTCACAGCGGTCGTAGTCTTCGCACAACCCCCCTTCTGGTTGGTGACTGCGATGACCATCTTGTATGGATTCAAAACAACAACCTCCGGAGGAACACGACGTCCTCAGACAAGCCCCTCTTTGAAACACTCGCCCAATCGAGTGTTAGTCAATCGTTTCTAAACGATTACTGGATAACCGGAACGGGAACTTCTGAGAGGATCTTACGCATGATGTGCATCCCTGTAATACCACGGATCTTTGCTTCAGGTTTGAGCACGATTCGATGGCTGCAAACTTGTAGAGCCACTCTCTTGATATCGTCTGGAATGACATAGTCACGTCCGTCGATGGCAGCAGAAGCACGCCCCGTCTTGAATAGAGACTGACTCGCACGAGGTGATGCACCTGTAATCACACGGTGGTCCTCACGAGATCGCTGAACAACTTCAACGATGTAAGACAAAATTGCCGGGTCGACGTGAACAGTTTCAAGTGCTTTTTGCATAGCAACAACCTTCTTTGGAGAAGTAATCTGTTCAACATCGTGCCCATCTTTTCCTCGTAACTTACGACGAGCAATGATCGCCTTTTCTTCAGCACGATCAGGGTAACCCATTGACATCTTCATCAGGAAGCGGTCCATTTGTGCCTCAGGGAGAGGGTAGGTCCCTTCCTGTTCAATCGGATTCTGAGTTGCCATTGTTACGAAAGGTGCAGGTAATTTGTGCGTAATCCCTTCAATCGTCACCTGTTTTTCTTCCATTGCTTCAAGCAGTGCTGCTTGCGTTTTGGGTGGTGCGCGGTTAATCTCGTCACCGAGAAGAAGATTTGTGAACAATGGTCCAGGTCGGAGTTTGAATTCACCCGCCTGTTGGTCATACATGTATGTCCCCATGATGTCAGATGGAAGTAAATCCGGTGTGAATTGAACACGCTTGAACTTGCAACCAAGTGCCTTAGCGAATGTATTTGCAAGCAAAGTTTTGGCAAGTCCAGGGAAATCTTCCAACAACATGTTTCCATTTGAGAGAATACCAACACTCACACGAAGCAAATTTTCCTCTTTACCGATGATTACCTTAGCGACTTCAGCCATCAAACTATGCGAAATTTGACTGACGGTGGAAATCAAATCTTTTGTGCGGCCTGTGCCTGCTTGTGCCATCCCTGCTGACATGGTATCACCTTGGGCCTTAACCCAGTGCAGGACCGTCCGAATTCGTACTTCAAGGTTGGGGGCCGGGGGGTCATGGAATCATCATTGGTTTCAATTGACAATTCCGTATCAGAACGATACACTGTGAGGCCTTAACGTCCCCAAAAATGGTCATCTCCACGGTGTAGAGTCGTTAGTTCGTCGAGAACCTCTTGTTCGGTTGATGTCAACTCGAGTTTTCGGAGTCTTCTCGCATGACTTGCGGGTACATCTACGAGAAGAATATCTTCTTCATCGATTCCCCTACCTACCGTCGCCCCTTCGATTGCAATCGCGACTTCATCTCCCTGTTTTGCTTCCTTGTGTGAATTATCTCCAATTCGAATCGACTTGACCTGACCGACCTTTACTCCATCTGTTGTAAGCAATCTCTGCCCCACATGAAGGCGACCACCCAAGATTCTGACACCAACCACAGCGGGTCCCGAGCGGCGGAAAACATGGTCTGCAAGAATTTTGATTTTCCCAGGGTAGACAATTTTCTCTCGCTTTTCTTCCTCCAACTCATTTTTCCTATTTTCAGTCCAACTCTCAAATTGTTCAAGGATGTGATAAACAATCTCTGATCCAATGTGGACAACTTCACAATCTTCTTTTTCCAATTCCTCAGAAGTTTCGGTTTGTGTGCCTGTGTTGAAAGCAAGGATGACTTTGTGTAAAGGATCTGCAGCATTTTCAGCACTTCGTAAATCACGTTTGTTCACTGGACCAATTCCCGCATTTCGAATGGGAATCGGATTCTCTAGATTCCGAAGTTCAAACGCGAGCGCTTCAAGACCACCCAGTGTGTCCGCTTTGATGACAATCCCTTCATCTTCTAATTCGATGCTAATTTCCGATTCTTGATCAGCAGCATCGATCGCCTCTTGTCTCTGTTTATCATCGTCTGAAAGTACACGAAGTGTCGTTCCTGCGAGTACTCCATCCAAATCAGGAGCAGCCAATTTCAATCCAGCAGCAGCCTCTACTGTTTCAATCGCATCCCAGCGATCCCCTGCATCACGCATTTCGGCCATGCCGCGCGGTCTAAACAAGCCCCGCACTTTGGTGACCCTAGAACCTTGGTCGGTGGCAATGACGATTTCATCGCCTTTCGAAACCTGTCCACGATAGAGGATGACGTCGAGCGTTTTCCCTAGGCCGCGTTCTTCCTTCATCTCAAGCACGGTTCCTTCGGATGCTCCTTCAACATCAGAGAGTTGTTCATCTAGGAATTTCTCAGCCAAACCAATGGTGATTGCAAGTAAATCCTGCATTCCCTCTCCATCCTTGGCAGAACAAGGAACCATGGCGATATTTTGAGTATAATCCGAAATTTTGTTGTACATGTCTAGATTGAATCCGTGCTCTGCAAACTGTCCTACAAGGTGCCAAAATTTCTGCTCAAACAAGCCTTGTGCGTGCGCATCTTGATCTTTCATGGATTCAGCTGCAGAACGTCCCTCGACACATTTCCAACCATGGATTCTGTCCACCTTGTTGGCACACACAACGAACGGGGTTTTGGCGTTCTTCAATATTCGAATAGATTCGAGTGTCTGTGGTTGACACCCTTCCATCAAATCAATCACAAGGATTGCAATATCTGCTAGGGACCCCCCTCTTGTTCTTAGCGTCGAAAACGAGTGGTGTCCAGGTGTATCGATGAAGAGTAAACCAGGTGACAGGAATTCATTCCCCCCCATCAGAGGGCTGCATAATTCATTCAACAATTTAGCAGGGACTTCGGTTGCCCCAATGTGCTGGGTAATGCCTCCTGCTTCTCTGGCCATCACACTTGCTTGACGGTTCTGACCCAAACTGCGGATATAATCCAAAACCGATGTCTTTCCATGATCCACGTGGCCTAAGACGGCTACAATGGGTTGTCGGCGGCTATTTTCAGCCATAATATCACTCCCATTTCCCAATTGGAAGTTTAAACTTTCAATTGGATTCCTCACTCGTAAACCCAGGTCTCACGAATTGGATCCCAATCATTCAGTCCTTCTGGGAACCAGAGTCCAAGTTCGAAGGCTGCAGTCTCCTCTCCATCACTACCATGAATCAAATTGTACCCAATATCCATGCCGAAGTCTCCTCGGATTGAGCCCATAGCTGCTTCCCGGCCATTGGTTGCACCAATGATATTTCGACAAACTGATATTGCATCAACACCCATCCATGCCATAGCCACAACTGGGCCCGATGTTACGAATTCTACAAGGCCAGAATAGAATGGCCGATCTTTGTGAACAGCATAGTGTGATTCTACAAGTTCTAGACTCGGTACAATTGATTTCAATCCTACCAAACGTAGTCCCTTTCGCTCAAAGCGGGAGATAATTTCTCCAACCAATCCGCGCTGTACACCGTCAGGTTTCACCATTACATATGTCGTCTGCATGTTTGACACCGAATCGGCCGACCGTCCACCCCTATTTCAGGACGCCGCCACTGTCAGATATGGCGTTTTCAATCGAGAGAGGGCGTAGAAGGTTACTGGATTCCGCCCTTGACGTAGCGACGTGTCCACTTGACCTTGCGCGGATTGCGACCCAGTTTCATATTCTTACGTGCCTTTGAATCTTTGAACCAAAGCACAGTTCCATCCCGTTTGACATACATCACTCCGGTACCAGGTTCAATCTCTTCACCTGAGAAGTTGCAAATTCGACGTTCTACCATGATTCCACCTCAGCGAACATTGAGTTTTCGAGCTTCACGGCCAGTATCCCGTAGCATTAGAATGTCGCCAATCCTTACAGGACCGACAACATTGCGAGTGATGATCCGACCGACGTCACGAGGGTTGGGTGCATCATTGACACGAACTTTCACCTGAGTCGCCTCCCCGGTCATACCGGTTCGTCCGACAACTTCGACAACTTCTGCCGGCCATCCTTCCTGAGTCATTCTTCATTCCTCCTGGCGATTATTAGAATCAGTTCAGTGCATCGGTGTGGCCTTTCACACCGTTGAAGGCTTCTTCAGCACCTTTGGCAACTTCCATCAATGCGATGGCAGCAGTCTTTGCACCACTGTTCATTCCTGCGGCTTCGGCCAAGTAGGCTTGGTCTTCCACGTATATGAAAGGGATATTCTTCTCTTTGCAGATGAGGGGGACGTGGGCCAGCAACTCTGCTGGGTTCACGTTTTCTGCCATAACAACCATCTTCGCTGTGCCGCGTTCTGCTGCTTTGGTTACCTCATTACTGCCTTTCTTCAACCGGCCGTTTCCGTTGCCTACAAGCTTAACAAGTTCGTAGACACTGTCTTGGACGTCTTTCGGGGTTTCAAATGCTATGTGTACACTCATTGGATTCACTCCTCATGTTTGGTAAGCCGCCGCACGGCGTGCCTCGTATAAACGCAGCGGAAGCCCCTACGGGGCCCACAAGGTCTCAGAGAACCCGTTCAATCAACGAATTCACGCCTCTCGCGATGGCTGGAGCCCCACTGACCACCGAACGTGGATTGGGTAGGGAATCGGTTGCATGCACGCCATCGACATGGTTTGAAAGACGTGTAATAGCCCCTCCTGTGAAGAGTCCGTGGGTACATGCGGCGTGGACTGCTTTTGCACCTTGACGGCGAAGAGCGTCACTTGCTTTGCATATCGTGCCGCCAGTCGAAATCATGTCATCGACAATGGCTACGATTGCACCATCAACATCCAAATCCTTGGCTTTGTGTTCAATCGTGTGGGCATCAATTCGAGTTTTTTCGAGGTAGGAGAAGTTGCAACCGATCGCGTTCGCGACATGACTCGCTCGTTCGATGGCCCCTTTGTCGGGACTTAGCACAAAATCGGGGTGGACAGTGTTTTGGAGATGAATGGCGATCTCAGGCATTGAGGATACGAATTCGACAGGGACCTCCAGATCTTCAAGAACAGCTGGAGCATGAAGGTCCAATACAACCATCCCATCACAACGGCGCGTCAATAGCCTCGCCAGGAGGCGGGCTGAAACAACTTCGCCACGTTGGAAACGTTTGTCCTGTCGTGAATATCCAAAGTAAGGGACGGCGAGAAAGATACCTGGGCCAGCATCATCGAGGTTTTGCTCCCCCTCGCCTTTCAGATTGCGCATATCACCGCGTCGAACATCGTGAATCGATTCCAACATCAACAACGCCTCTACGATTCCAGAATCAGGGAATGTTGTCGCCACGAGTACAACGGGCTCTCTCCGAATCGCCTCAATGCTTTCCTGAGGTACGCGGACATAGCCTTCCGAGTCGGGAAACCGACGAACTTCAAGGGGGTGGTGTTCCCATCCGAGTTGATCAGCCAAGGCAGATGCCAACTCAGCGGCATTGCTCCCTGACACGACTGCCATGTGCCGTTCCCAGAGACGACTGTTCATGTTGTTTCCCATCAAGACACGTCTTTCTATCAGCAGGAAAAGTGGACGAGGCAGGATTTGAACCTGCGACCTCCCGGTTATCAGCCGGGTGCTCCAGCCAACCTAAGCTACCCGTCCAGAGCAATCCGGCGACCGATGCCCCCGAATTAACAATGACGGTTCTACTCAATCCTCTGGAAAGCCTTCGTTAATCTGGATATAACTGGGCAAAGACCGCAGTTTTTCGTATGTCCGAGAAAGAACGACTTCATCCAATCGAGCCCTTGTGCGTGCAAGAGCGGTAACGGGAATGTCGATGGTTTCGCCAAGGGAATATCTCCGTCGAACTGCAGAGCGTAGTTTTACAGTAATGCCTCGATACGTCCGCTTGACCTTGACCAATCCGATGACGACACCAAGTTCCATGCCATCATCATCCAAGACCGCTCTGTCAAGAAGTTCGTCGGGTGCGTAGAGTTGTTCTTCAATCCGCACCGTATTTCTCCAGCGTCTCTGTAACTCACGCATCGACTTTGAGAGCTTGACCGAACCATCATCCTGGATTGAGTGAATCAATTCCTTCGATAGTGGTGCGTGCTCAGCCGGCTTGCGCATGTATTCCTCTGCGACGTTTGGTTGTACTTGTATCCTCATCGAGCGAACCCGATCTTCGTTGGGGTGATATCTCTCCCCCACAATTGTTCCTACAAGGTTTTCACCAACGTATACTTCTCTTTGTAGAAGTTCCTGAATCCTATAATTATCATCTGCCATTTAATCGTCTCCTATTGCAACATCCCATCCTGCTTGTCCTTGCACGTGTCGATTGGGCTATTAAACCATCCCATTGTCAAATTAAATCAGTTGTTCAATTGAAAATGGCTGATAATCCTATATTTTTCAATTGAACATTCGATAATACGCCCCGATATGCATTTGTATATTTTCAATTGAAAATGGCGGATAATTGAACATTATCAGCCAATTAAAAATTCGACTTCGATGGATGTCTAATTTCATTTAATCAATTGACAAATAAGTTTCTATCTAATACAAAAGGTCTCGCTGTTTGAAGATTAATCCACCGAACATTCATGGATGCCCTCCGTCTCGAATCGAGCATGCTTGAGCCTCTTTGGACAATTCGAGACCTTTCGAATGGTTCATCAGCTCAAACTACAGGGTTATCCGATGACGTAATCAAACGCTTCTGTGAGATGAGTTCCGGTGGTGCTTCCATCCTGATACATGCGATTGCGGAAGCAGTAGTTGCCTTCGATCGCCTAGTTGCAGAATTTGGTATTGAGTATTTGGCCCAAGACGAAGCAACACTCGTCTCTTCAGTCCAATCTGATTTGATTAATTTTTATTCTCCAGCAACAATCAATCCCTATGTGGCCATTGCAGCCCGTGGACCTTGGGTCATCACATCGAAGGGAGCCGTACTTCACGACAATGGAGGGTATGGTATGTTAGGTGGTGGACACGGCCCATCTGCTGTCATTGATTTGATGTCTCAGAATTGGGTTATGGCAAATGTGATGACTCCATCATTCAGTCAGAAACGTCTCACCGATCGCCTCCGTTCAGAATTGGGCCATGCCCGTGGAAATTGTCCATTTACACGCTTTATTTGTATGAACAGCGGCTCTGAATCGGTTACTGTAGGTTTGAGAATTGCAGATGTAAATGCGAACCAACAGACTGGACCAGGTGGTAGATACGAGGGTAAACCAATCAAACTTCTCGCCATTGAACAAGCATTCCACGGCCGAACCGACCGTCCGGCTCAAATCTCTCATTCTTGCAAAGATGGTTATGATGAGAACCTCGCCACATTCCGTGATCGTGACAATTTACTGTTGGTTCCCCCAAATGATGTCCAATCTCTCGAGGCTGCTTTTGCTAAGGCCGACCGGGAGGGCTTTTTCATTGAGATGATGGCGATTGAACCAGTTCAAGGTGAAGGCAACCCTGGTCAATGTGTGACTAGGGAATTCTATGACGCTGCTCGTCGTTTGACTCTTGAGCATGGCAGCCTTCTTCTCGTTGATTCGATTCAAGCAGGGCTGCGAGGCCAAGGAACCCTTTCAATCATTGATTATCCCGGATTTGAGGACTGTGATGTACCCGATATGGAAACCTGGTCAAAGGCACTCAACGCGGGTCAATATCCTCTCTCTGTTCTGGGCATGGGGCCTCGAGCAGCCGAACTCTATGTCGTTGGAATATATGGCAATACGATGACAACCAACCCCCGTGCTCTTGAAACCGCGATTGCAGTACTTGATCGAGTCACTCCTGAGTTGAGGAAAAACATCCGCGATAGAGGGGCAGAATTGGTCGAGAAGTTGGAGCAACTGGCAATTGAGTTACCGGATGTCATCATCAAGGTGCAGGGCACTGGTCTGCTATGTTGTGCGGAATTGAACCCTGATACACACCCTGTTGTTGGTTTCGGACAAGTTGAAGAAATGTGTCGGAAGAATGGGCTTGGTATCATCCATGGAGGTAAAAACGCCCTGAGATTTACCCCCCATTTTGAAATCACATCTGAAGAGATCGATTTGGTCGTTGACCTTGTTCGGAAAACCCTCAACCAACACACTGCAAACAGTTCTGAGTGAGTGGATGTGTCTCGGTGTCTGAATCATTAGTAATCGAGTTTATCGATGTGTATTCGCCGAGTGGGGATGGACCAATAAACCAGTGGATATCTGAAGTAATGAATGATCAAGAACCAGAAAATGATGATGCGATCTATCATTGGGTACACATTCGAGATGCAAAGGTTGCGCGACGAATTCTCGAGGAAAACGAAGTGAGTGGGACATTCCAATTGTGTGGTCGGCGTGCCTGGACTCAACAAATGGTTGTAGATGAAATCAAAGGACTTTGGTCTCGTTTTCAAAATGCCGTAGAACATTCGCACACAATAGAATCCTTGAGCGAAGTTCCATCTCCTGCAGCCGTACGATACAGTGGTGAACGAAGGCGCCCAAATTTAGGGCCATTGCACGATGCTCTCGTATCCTGTGGAACCGATGGTTGGCGTCCAATGACTGCAATGAGGGTTGGGTTGATGGAATGTATTGCCCACTCAACCGAACAGATCTGAACCCAGCAGAGGAAGCAGAACGCTGGCATCCCCTTCCACGGTAACCTGTGGAGCTTCCGGACGAATTTTACCCCACGATATGGCTTCTTTCAATCGGGCTCCTGAGAGGCTCCCATCGTGTTCTGGTGCAGTTGTGATTCCAACAGCAGAGTCCAACCCGTCCCGATATTGATTCCACCAAATGACATGGTGCTTTGAGATGCCTCCGCCAACCATCAATGCATGACTTTCTTTGCATGTCCATGTCATATCGGACAAAACTTGTTCATCGGCCAAGAAATCAATCATGAAATCAGGACTCCGCTGACGATGCATGAATAATTGAGCCCCAATCGACCCATCTGATAAGCCAGGAATTACAATTGGAATACGATGCTTCGCCGCCCAGTACAACAAACTGCTTTCATCATCAATACGATCACCAAAAGCCCAACACAATTCGATACTTCCAAACCCTCTCCACGGGTTTTCGGGGTGGGATTTTTTCCGCTCTTCTTCAATCTCTTCAAGCCAGGGAAGGACCGAGTTTTCTATGATCTCTCCGTAGCACTCATTGGGTACAATCACATTTCCAAGGCGGTTTAGGCCCTGTTCACCGAGTTCTACATCATCCAATTCAAAGGCACCGTGGTAGTATGATTGGAAGGTTCGAGCAATGTCGTGGTCAAGCGTTCCACATGTTGTGATGATGACATTGTATGCCTTGCGCTTAATCGCTTCAACAAAAAATCCACGAGTCCCTGTTGCACATAGACAAGCTGGAAACGAGAGCCAATTCAGAACCCCTTCATTTTGAGATTTTGAGATTGCATCCTTGAGAACATCTCTAGCGTGTGCTAACTTCGTCGCTGTAAACCCGCCCGCATTACCCATCTGATCAATCAATGAGGGCACATCGCCAATGTCTGCAAAATCGTAGTCTTTGACAGGTACGTCGAAATCCTCGCGCTTTACCGACATGGGAACACCTTGGCGACCAATGACTATCACTTGAATTGACGGGTTGAATATATCAATTAAAATTTGAGTTTTCCAATTGGAAAATTCTATCTCTCAACCGTGCTGCGTTTTCAAAGTCAAGCCGTTCAGCCGACTGATTCATTTCTTTCCTCAATCTCCCGATGAGTTGTGCCTTTGAGTCAAATTCTCCATCGTCCACAACCACATCCTCAGGTTGAGATAAATTGGACAGAACATTGTCTCCCCATGCACCGGCTCCAAGATTGAATTTCTTGATGAGATCACTTTCTTTGTCCTTACCAGTCTGTCCGGTGAAATTGCCGACGAATCTTTTTCCACCAGTCATACCTTTTCCAGCAGTACCTGCCAGCAACTGTTCAGCTTCAATCCCCATCACCGGCAAGGGTTTCTGGATTGTTTTTGGAGTAACCCCATTTGCCTCATTGTATGCGATTTGCCTCTGTCTACGTTCGATTGTTTGAGATATTGCGGATTCCATGGCTCGGCCGATGGTATCGGCGTAGAGAATAACACGGCCATTTTGATTTCGAGATGCCCTTCCAATCGTTTGCAACAGGCTTCTTTCATTCCGAAGAAATCCTTCTTTATCGGCATCAAAGATCGCTACGAGACTTACTTCGGGGATGTCCAAGCCTTCACGCAATAGATTGATTCCCACGATGACATCAATGTGGCCAATGCGAAGTGCTTTGATGATTTCACTTCGTTCCAACGTATCTATTTCAGAATGAAGATAGTGAGCCTTGACACCCATTCTTTGGAGATAATCTGCAACCTCTTCTGCAAACTTGATTGTCATCACTGTAACCAGCACCCTTTCATTTTTCTGAGTGCAAGCATTAATTTCATCCAACAAGTCCTGAACTTGACCTTCTGATGGTCTGACTTCAATCTCAGGATCAAGTAATCCTGTAGGGCGGATTTCCATTTTTGAAATTCCTTGTATTTCCCCCAAGGCATCTTTCAGCAGTGGTTTGCGCTTTGCCTTTGGATCATTCTCTCGAATAGGTTGCCCAGTCACTTCGCAAAGTTGCCGTAATTCTCGTTCGCCAGGTGTTGCACTTACATAGAGAATCTGAGGAACCAATGCTTGAAACTCGTGAGCTTTCAATGGCCTATTATCTGCGGCAGAGGGCAATCTAAACCCATGTTCAATGAGATTTTCTTTCCTTGAGCGATCTCCGTGATACATACCTCCCAATTGAGGTAATGTGACATGACTTTCATCCATGATGACGAGGAATTTTTCCTTTGAACCATGGAACGTTTGTGCACATGCTGCAAAGAAATCCAGTAGGCAGTATGGTCGCTCACCAAAGTCACGACCATCAAAGTGCATAGAGTAATTCTCGACACTGCGACAATGTCCGATTTCACGCAACATATCCAAATCGTAACGCGTCTTAGACTCTAAGCGGTGAGCCTCCAAATCCATCCCTGCCCTTTCAAAGAAATCCAACCTTTGCTGCAGCTCGAATTCAATGTCCTCAAGCGCCTTTTCAAATCGGTCAGGACCAGTCATAAAGAACTCCTTTGGATGAATCCAAACCTCTTCAATTTCGTCAACAGCTTCCCATGAAACCGCTTCACAGACCTGTATTCTTGTGATTCCATCTAAGTCAAATTGGATTCGAATGGGATCGTCCCTGCTCGGCATCCAAAGGTCGAGAACTTCGCCGCGCAATCGCAACTCCCCTCGGGAAATTTCCCCTGTAACTCGTCGGTATTGGAGAGCAACCAATTCCTTGACGACCTCCTGAGGTTCCACTTCTTGTCCCACATGCAACCGGGCATGCTGTTGCAGAAACGTTTCAGGTGGGTTGAGGCCGTAAATTGCAGATACTGTGGCTACGACAAGAACGTCTGGGCGTGAAACAAGTGATGCGACCGTAGAGAACCGTTCTTGCTCAATTCGTTCATTCAATGACAACTCTTTCTCGATGTATAGGTCTCTTTTTGGTAGATATGCCTCAGGTTGGTAGTAGTCATAATGCGATACGAAATATTCTACAGCATTCCCAGGGAACAAACCAGACATTTCTTGCCAAAGTTGCCGAGATAGCGTTTTGTTGTGGGACAGAATTAGAGTTGGGATATTCAATGCCTCGATGATGTTGGCCATTGCGAATGTTTTACCCGAACCGGTAACTCCTAACATCACACACCTTGACTGGGAATTCCTCAATTGAGAAACCGATTTTTGAATTGCAGATTCTTGGTCACCAGCCACCCCATATTCGGAGTGCAGCTCAAATTTCGAAATCGAAGGGTCGAGATGGGCTTTTGCCGCGCCTTCAAGTGCCTTTGAGAGATCAAATGGGTCCACATCCTCACTCATGCAACCATCAACCCTCCGAGCAAAACCCACCCTGTGAGGACACTTGTGTAGAAGAAGGTCTTCTGAAAATCCTCTAACTTCTTTTGTCCAATAATTACTCCAATGTTGATTAGAGACATGATGAGAGCAGCTCCTAGGAATGTGAATTCATCGATGGGATCGGCAATCGCAAAACATGCGAACCACAAGAGGGTAAATTGTACACTTGTTCGGAGGGTATGTTGCTCTCCAAATCGGGCTGGGAATGATTGAATTCCTTGTTCACGATCGCTTTCGACATCCATCGATGCATAATTGAGATCAAATGCTGTAATCCAGAACATCACACCCAGGCAGATCCAGAAAATTGTAGGGTACCAATGCCATTCTGTGATGGCTGCCCAACCCAAATCAGAACCGACAATTCCAAGCCACGCACCTGCGGGTGCCAAGCCCAAACACAACCCCAGCCAGAGGTGGCATGCCCACGTGACCCTTTTCGTGTATGGGTAGATTACGAAAGCCATGACTGGGAGCCAACTCATTGCGAGTGCAACCGTATTCAATTGCCAAGCTCCGATGAGTAACATCGATAGGAATAATGCGCCCAGTGACCATGCTGTATTCACTTTCATAGTCCCTGTAGCCAGTTGGCGATTGGATGTTCTCGGATTTTTTGCATCAATCTCTCGATCAATGATACGATTCAACGTCATTGCCAAACCACGGGCACCTACTGCAGCAACCAATATCCACGCCAGTTGAATCGCAGTTGGGTCACCTGCAATCCAGGCTCCAATGAAGACAAATGGTAGTGAGAACAGGGTGTGTTCTATTTTTACAAACTCGAGGATATTCTTCACACCCAATTCCTCACCTCCTGCTCATACCATTCATCGACCTTTTTCTGTATATCAGAATCATGGTTGCAGACTGCAGGCCACCTTCGTACCGGTAAATCCCCTTCATTCGAAGGAATTGGAGCGGTTGCATCCCAGCAGATCCTAGACCCATCGGAAGAATAGTGCAAATCACGACTCACTTCAAATCGGCAAAACAACTGCCACAACAATACTCGCATTGCATCATCTGACTCCAAATCGACACTATCGTCAGTAATGAAAATCCAACGAAGATTATTTGAATTATCCAATTGCCAAATTGAATTTCTTAATTGCTCAATTTTATCTCTTTGCTTTAGTGCAGCCTCTTCATTGGTGTGTTCAGTATTCACTTCCTCTGGAGGCCCTCCTTCGATTTGAGTTGTAACGACAAGCATAGAAGGGCGAATCCAGCGGTGCTGAGAGATTCCCTCAACACCATCTAGAGTTACATTGGCTGCCTCTTGCTCCCTCGGTGTAGATGCGTCGATGAGGAGTTTGGAATGTACCCCCTCGTATGGCGCCGCATGTGCCAATTGATCAGCGACCATGCCATCAAGTATCACCAAATCATCAGGAATCGAAACATGTTGATCCAACACGTCAAGCAATGCATCGAGATTCTTGACATCATGCTCTGGTCCGGTGGCGACGATGGTTTTGAGGAACATCATTTGGCCAGCCCCCCACAGACCAAGTGCAGTTTTACGTGCTTGTGCAGGGTATCGTTGCTTGGAGGAAACGATTGCGAGATTGTGAAAACCAGTTTCCAATGGTAAGAATACATTTCTTACATCTCGATGTTGGAATCGAAGTACGGGCAAGAAGGCGTCTCCGATGGCCTCACCCAGATATCCATCCTCCATCGGGGGTTTACCCACAATGGTCATCGGTACCACGGCATTTTTCCGGTGGGTAATTGCAGTCACGTGTAGAACGGGAAATTCTCCTTCCAGAGAATAATGACCAAAGTGGTCCCCAAACGGACCCTCTTCTCTTGTTTCACCAGGTATTGTGTACCCTTCAATGACTACATCAGCTTCAGCAGGCACCCACAAATCTTGAGTCAAGCATTTGGTGATCCGAAGCCTCCTTTCCCCCAATAATCCAGCAAACATGTATTCTTCGAGATTGTCGGGAAGTGGTGCAATTGCGCTGAACATTAATTCAGGCGGCCCTCCCATGCAAATTGCAACAGGCATTTTGCCACCACTTGCCGCAGCATGCTCAGCCCCATGTTTGTGCATTTGCCAGTGCAAACCAACTTCCTTCGGCCCGAAAACTTGGGCGCGATACATACCCAAATTGTGCTCCTCAGTTGCCGGATCTTTGGTGACGACCAATGGGAGTGTGATAAACGGTCCACCATCCATTGGCCAAGTTGTAGGAATCGGTAGTTTTGTTACATCTGGTTCAGTCATTCTGACCTCTTGGCAGGCTCCTCTACGGACTTTTTTGGGTGGGAGTGAGAGGGCCTTTTTGGCCAAAGGCCATGCTTTCCAAGGACGCTTTGCAAATGCTCCAATATCAGGTTTCATGAGATCGGTTAAACGTTCTCCAATCTCACTTGGTTTTTCGACACGTAGTGCTTGATTTGTTCGCCGCCTGGTTCCAAATAGATTCATCGCCAATGGAAATTCAGAGATTGTCCCATCATCCAATCTTGGTTGTTCAAAAATGACTGCCGGACCACCATTCTTGACCAATTTGTCAGCAATACATCCTGCCTCAAGATAGCAATCCACAGGTTCGCTGATTCGAATCAGGTCCGCCTTGTCCTCCAAGGAGCGGAGGTAACGTCCCAGTCGGCGCCATCCCATGGTCGCGGGAAACGTTCCCCCTATCAAATCCAGCGGGCGTGCGCCGGTGCCTACGGCACCGAGGCATTCAAGGCCCGTATCGGCTGTATCCCCCTCCAATGGCAACCGAGTGTGATGTCCTCGTCGTCGGCGCTGGGCCGGGTGGAGGTGCTGCAGCATTGCATGCAGCTCGAGCCGGATTGTCGGTCATCCTCATCGAGGATCACGCCGAAATCGGTACACCGGTCCACTGTGGTGAATGCTTGTCTGACATCGCAGTCGCCAACTTGGAATTGGATTTACCAAAATCAGTCATCAGCAAGCGGGTTGATGGTATTCGCGTCATCTTCCCAGATGGCACTGACAAACTGTTATCTGAACCCGGATATGTCCTTGAAAAGCACCTCTTTGAACAGTGGATTGCCGATGAAGCGGTCGCCGAAGGAGCATCCTTGAATTTAGGACACAAGTTGACCGGAATGACTCGAATTGAGTCTGACGGGAAATTCACAGGTTGGCAGTGTGAGGGCAAGGGTGATGTTTTCCCGATCACGACAAAAATCATCATCGATGCATCGGGTGTCGCAGGCGTTTGTTCCAAACTCACCAAACTCAACGAACGACCGAAGGTGATTGCAGGCATTCAATACGAAATGCATGACGTACCCACTGATGGATATCTCGATTTCTACATCTGGCCAAAATATGCCAAGAAGGGATACCTTTGGATGATTCCAAAGTGTGACGGTCGTGCGAACGTTGGACTTGTGAGCGAGGACAAAAAAGGCCTTGTGAAAGACTTGGATGCCTTCATCGATATTACACACTTTTCCGATCTTGAAATCACAAATCCTCCTTGGCGAGATGGTTCAATGTCGGTTAGAGGATTTGGAGGGACCATCCCAATTTCTGGTCCACATGAGCGAACCTATGCAGACGGCCTGATGCTTGTGGGAGACGCCGCAGGGTTCACATCACCGTTGTTTGAAGGTGGTTCTCACCTAGCTCTCAAATCTGCAGTTTTTGCAGCCCAAACCGCGGCTTCGGCAATTAAGTCCGGCGATATATCAGGTACACATCTCGCAGCCTATCAAACGGCTTGGAAGAAAGAATTTCCACCCTATGAAAAAATTCTGAAAGGCAAGACAGCACTTTACGATCTCAGCGATGACGAGATGTCCTTGATGGGTCGATGTTTCCCGACAGAAATGTCAGCCATGGGGCCGCATGGAAAGGCGATGGTCGGCCTTCGTCTTCTTGTTCGAAAACCGAGTTTGTATTTCCGTCGTATCGTACCCGCAATGCTCGCATTTGGTTACAGCCGTGCGAAGTACTACGGATGGTGACTCGATGCGGAAACTCCTCGCAATCGCATTGATGTTCCCGTTTACAGCGCTACTATTTCTGTTTCTAATCGATGCATCAAGCATTGAATATATCTGGAACAATGGGGGTCCAGATCTGCCATTGTTGTACAGAATCAGTGCGATTTGGGCGGGTCGTGAAGGACCTTTGCTGCTATGGGTTGCAATGCTTGGGGCCCTCCTCTTAATCGATGGGGAAAAGCACCCATCTGAAACCGACTCCCAACATCGTTTGCGTCTTCGATTGTTGATCGGGTTCTCCGCCTTACTACTATTCATCGCACTGATGTTGAATCCATTCCGTGCAACCCCTTCCGATGCGCTTTCCCGCCCGGGCCTAAACGCCTTATTACAAACAGATTTGATGGTGATTCACCCCCCTGTGATTTTTGCATTTTACACACTGTGTGTGGGGGTTGGAGTTCACTCGATATCGGCCATGCTTCTCGCGGGCGCGCCCGCGAGAGATAGAATTCTTCATCTCGCGCGCCCCGCATTGTGGGTGGGTACACTTGGCGTCGGCCTTGGCGGATTGTGGGCTTACACCGTACTAGATTGGGGTGGATATTGGGCATGGGATCCCGTGGAGACAGGTTCACTATTGCCCTGGATTTCTTTGATTCTTCTACTACATCTTAGATTGCCCAAAGGAATGGCGAATGAGGATCATTGGTTTGTAGGCTTAGGAATCGTACCCGCGTTTTTTGCAATCCATGCCACTTTGGTCACGCGCGCGAATGGAGTTTGGGCCAGCGTTCACGCATTTGTTGCCGAAGGCGACATCGATCCTTCGATGGGGCCGATTCAGCGAATTCTAGAATTGGGATTCAATGATGGGGCCGGACTTGAAGTACATCTCTATCTACTGATGCTATTCGGTATGATGTGGTTGGGTACTCGCCATTTTGCAAACCCAACCGAACAGGAATGGTCTCCTCTGGCAATTATTGCAGGCGCCATTATTGGTTCATGGATGGGTTCCATTGAGGTCGGTATTTTGGCAGGTGTTTTCGCCTTCTTGTTGGCCAATCAATATGCGACCAAGGAACGCGTTGTGTGGATGGCTGCAGGTGTGACGTTGATGCTCTTCAGCTATTGGGCATTCTTGCTATCGATGACAACTGCGATTATTGGAATGATTGGATTTTTGTCCCCGATGTTTTTGTTGGGTGATCAAGAAGATCCTCCATTGAAATTGAATGATGGTCGTTGGCAACAGCGGGTGGTTCTATGGGTTCCTTTGGCGATTGGTGCGCCTTTCCTATTGCTGACATGGATGCTGTTGCTCGCCGAAGTGGACGGAACCAATCTAGCATGGCACGAGATATTCGGCTTACCTCTTCTTTGTCTTTCGGCCCTGGGTCTGATGATTTACAGTTGGCGTAAAGTCGTCGCGCCACATCTTGTACCTCGCTTGTTGTGTGGTATGATTTTCCTCAGTATCCTGTTCGCTTACACGATGGGAGAATATCTACCAGGAGATGCAGACCACTTGTTCTATGATGATGGGATATCCAGAGGAATGATTGCAGGTTTTGCCTTGCCATTGTTCTTGTTTTCCATCCCTCCGATGGTTCGCTTGGTATGGGTTAGATTCGGTGAATTCCAATTGCGTCGAAAACCGTTACAACTACGCCGACTGGCCATTCATGTAGCTCACCTCGGCATCCTGCTATTGCTCGTTGGACACGTATTCACCACAACACTGGTTCAACGAGGCGATCCTAGTCATATCGTGATGCTAGCGAAGGATACCCCGATCGAGCATAACGATTATTGGTATACATTCACAGAATTGACTGCCACGAGCCCAGATGATGATGAATGGGATGAGGATGTTGGAGATGGAAAAATCGTAGTCACAGTGGAAGTTCGAAAGGAGGCCGATGGTGACGCGATTGCAACACTGACGCCGGGGATGCTTCGTTTTGATGAAGGTGGTATTTCGGCTCGGCCCGAGACGGATATTTGGCATCGTCCACAGGGCGATTTAGTCATGATTTTTGATCAGAGCCAAGCGAATGAACTGTATCTAACGTCATTCATGCAGCAAGGTGAATCAGTCGACAGGGTACGTGTCGTCATCTATGATTTGACCGGCAGCCACTTGGTTTGGACTGGATGGACATTGATTTTGATTGGAACCGCACTGAATTGGATTATGACACCATCCATTCGGAATCAAGAGGAAGAATGAGCCCTACGGGCTCGCGGCCCTTCCATCCGCACGCTCATAAAGGGGAAGTCGGTCGCCGGCTCGCCCACAATGCTGGGTAGGTGAAGAAAATGGAGAACGGTTCCATCGTCCATATCGATTATGACCTCTACAATGCTGACGATGATGTCCTCATCGAGACCACCCGAGAGGGGGTTGCGAAAGAGGCTGATACGTTTGATGAGAATCGTACATACACTCCTCTCATTACAGTGATTGGCGAAGGTCGCCTCATCGCTGGATTTGAAACCCATTTGCTTGAAGCAGATGCTGAAACCGATTACGAATTTGATATTGCACCCGAGGATGCATACGGGGAACGCGACCCCAATGCAGTGGAGACAATGGGTCAAGATGTCCTAGCACGCTCTGTGCGCGACCCAGACAGTCTTGCGATTGGTGGCCCCGTTGAAATCAATGGAAAGCAAGGTATTCTACGAATGGTTCGGGCAGGTCGAGCACGAATTGATTTCAACCACCCTCTGGCGGGTCGAACACTACGCTACAAGTACCGTATCGTCAAGGTTGTAGAAGACCGTGCTGAGAAAGTCACAACCCTCCTAGAAACCAACACGGGTAGAGATGGGTTCGAGGTCGCTTTCGATGGCGATGATTTGACAATCACCCTTCCAGAGTTTGTGGCCTACGATCAGAATTGGGCCTTCACAAAATTCAGCCTCATTCGAACGTTGCGTGACCACGTGGGTGTCCAGACTATTATTTTCAAAGAAGTCCACGAAGCTCGTCAAGCAGGCGAAGATGGTGCGGATTCCGAAGAGTGAATCACTTTGAAACATTAGGCATGGGTGATTTCCATGGTTGATGAAAGTCCTTTTCTCACAGAGACTCCCCTACCAGACAATCAATTTTCCTTGATGGAACGCGGCGCAGCCACCCTGATTCTGACCGCAATAATCCTTCTATTGGGGGCCATCGCAGGCCAAGAAATCGCACCAGGTAATGCCCTTTCGGAAACATACGATACCTACTTTATTGAACCACACACCCTCGATTCTACTAGTGGAGATGCTGGTTACAACCCAGTCGATACTCTGGCCTATTCTCTCCTATTGGTCTCATTCGTCGTCGTCATCTCAGGGTGGTTGCGAAGAATTGGCATTCCGGCTAGAGACAATTCAATCATTGCTCTTCTACCATGGGTTTTTTGGGCATCGATTGGAGAGGTAAACGAGGACGGTTACCTCTTTTCCGAGGGGCTCGGGGGTTTGTTCGTATCCCCACTCATTCACTTCCACGTGGCTACTTGGGTGATTATCACAGGCTGGATGTGTCACCGTGTTTCCATCAGTGCAGGGTCTGAGAACCGCGCTGCAATTACCCAATTGGCCTTCATATTGACTTGTCTACAGATTGTGATTTTCATGCCAGATCTTGGCCGACATTGGGACAAAGACGCTCTTTCGCTGCTCGTCTCCCCTCTTTTCTTAGCGCCGATGGGTGGACTTCTGCTCATCGTACTCATCCATCCATTCTTGGAATGTTGCACTGCGATTGAGCAAGGGCTTATCCAAGTGGGACTCGGTGGATGTTTCATGCATTTATCTGGCTGGCTCATGCTCTACACCGAGCCATTGAATGGTCGGATGCCAATTTCGTTGGTTCCAATGGCCCTGATTGTATTGGGTCCACTTCTGCTTTGCACATTGTTGTGGTTTTCTGGCCAAGATGCACGATCCAAATTACACCATATGGGGCTTGAGCCGGGCATCATCCCAGAAGGAATATCATTGGATGATTGGGATTACCAGCATTCTTCGACATGGGAGCGTATGGAGGCCCTTTCTCCACGTGCAGTCCTCGGTCTTCCAGTCATCCTCTTGGCGATGTATGGTCAGATGGTAGATGGACTGGCAACGAGTGTTGGTTTGGAGAATTACGGTTATGGTGAGAAACACGTCCTTTCACAGAAGGTTATCGATGTTGCCGGGACAGCTTGGGGCTTTGGTGTGCTCAAGTTTGGACTTGCAGCAATGATTTGGTGGCTATTTGCATATGCCCGGTTTGAGCATCGGCATCGACACCTGCGATTGTTGGTTATCTTATGTCTCCTGGTGGTCGGTTTAGCCCCTGGTTTGAGGGACGTTCTCAGAATGACATTGGATGTCTGAAGTGGGCGAGTGTTCAAGGCCAAGTTCGCATTCGCACCCCTAAGGGGTGCGCATGGACCGACTACAAACCCGAGTCAATTCCTCGGATGCAGCGTTCAAGTCGAACCATGAACACAACAGTGCACTGCTTGCAACATTGCGCGAACGACTTGATGTCGTTCAGGAAGGAGGTGGTGGGAAATACGTCGACAAGCACCGAAGCCGGGGCAAGGCACTACCGCGTGAACGAATCTCTGCAATTTGTGATCCAGGTACACCATTCCTCGAATTGTCTCCTCTTGCTGCATACGGCCTCTATGATGGCCGCGCCGCCAGTGCGGGTATGGTGACGGGTGTCGGTGTTGTCCACGGTAAGGAGTGCTTATTCGTGGCCAATGATGCAACTGTCAAAGGCGGTTCATACTATCCGATGACCGTTAAGAAACACATCCGTGCTCAAGAGGTTGCCGACACAAATCACCTACCCTGCATCTATCTGGTTGATTCAGGAGGGGCATTCTTGCCGATGCAAGACGAAGTTTTCCCTGACAAGGAGCATTTTGGTAGAATCTTCCGTAATCAAGCGATTATGAGTGGAAAGGGCATTCCACAGATTGCAGCAGTTTGTGGCTCCTGCACAGCCGGTGGTGCCTACGTCCCCGCAATGTCCGATGAGTCAATTATCGTCAAGGGCAATGGAACAATCTTCCTAGCAGGTCCACCTTTGGTCAAAGCAGCAACGGGTGAAGAGGTCACTGCAGAGGATTTGGGTGGTGCAGATGTGCACACAGCTCAATCCGGTGTTGCCGATCATTATGCTGAAGATGAACCAAGTGCGCTACGCATGGTTCGCAATATCGTTGAAAACCTCAACACCGGTGTCAAGACAAAGTTGGATGTACAAGCCCCAGAAGATCCAACCTATTCAATCGATGAAATCCTCGGTATCATTCCAGAAGACAATCGAACCCCATTTGATGTTCGTGAGATTATTGCACGAATCGTAGATGGTAGCCGTTTCCACGAGTTCAAAGCCAGATATGGACCAACCCTTGTCTGTGGTTTTGCTCGAATTCATGGATATCCGGTTGGCATTGTTGCAAACAACGGCATCCTGTTCTCTGAGTCATCACAGAAAGGAGCTCACTTTGTGGAACTTTGTGGGCAACGCGGTATACCATTGGTTTTCTTGCAGAACATTACAGGTTTCATGGTCGGCCGCGATTACGAAGCCGGTGGTATTGCGAAGGATGGAGCAAAACTGGTTACCGCAGTGTCTTGTGTTCCGGTCCCCAAGTTCACAGTCATCATCGGTGGGAGCCATGGTGCTGGCAACTACGGCATGTGTGGGCGTGCATACGACCCACGCTTCCTATTCATGTGGCCTAACAGCAGAATCTCGGTGATGGGGGGTCCTCAAGCAGCTGACGTTCTAGCCACGGTCAAACAGGACCAACGCGCTAGAGAAGGTCTTGAACCGATGGCCGATGAAGAATGGGATGCATTCCAGGCACCGATTCTTGAGAAATACGAGGCCGAGGGTTCACCCTATTACTCTACAGCAAGGTTGTGGGATGATGGGATTATCGATCCACGTGATACTCGTGATGTCCTAGGTCTCGCCATAAGTGCCAGTCTCAACGCCCCGATGCCAGATACGAATTTCGGAATATTTAGAATGTGAAAGGAGCAATTGAAATGTCAGATTTTGCAATTGAAGATTTAAAGCCAGAAACCAGCCTATGTTCGCTCAGAATTGAAGGATCTGTTGCATACTTGACCCTCACCCGAGAAGATGTGTACAACGCTCTCAACATCCCTCTAATCAGTGAGATTATCGCAGTTCTTGATTGGACCAAGGAACGCTCTGTCGGTGAGCGAGGGTTGTTACATGATTCAACAGGTGTACCCTATCTTCGCGTAATCGTCTTATCAGGTGCAGGCAAACACTTCTGTGCAGGTGCAGACATCAACATGATGCGTGATGCCGGCGCCAAGAGTTCAGAAGAGAATAGGGCTGATTCAGAGAGATTGGATCGTTTGTTCAACAGTTTGTGGTCACACCCTTGTTTCACCATTGGTAAAATTCAGGGTGTTGCTCTAGGGGGCGGTGCTGGCCTCATCGCTTGTCTTGACCATGCCATTGTTGAACCCGGAACCAGAATCGCTCTTTCCGAAGGTAAATTGGGAATCCTCCCGGCGGTAATTGGGCCCTATGTATACCGCAAAGTCGGTAGCGCCGAATTCCGTAGACTCGCAATGATGGCGGGGCGAATTGGTGCTGAAGAATCATTGAGAATAGGATTGGTAAGCCAATTATCGGAATCACTTGAAGGAGCAGAATCTGCAGCCATTAACGAAGTTTTGACAACCGGTCCAATGGCTGTAACCGAGGCCAAAAAACTCACACTAACATTCGATCGTTGGAATGGCACCGATGAAGAATTACGACTTTGGACATTGGACAAAACAAGTGAGATGCGAGGTTCAGAAGAAGGACAAGAAGGCCTTGCCTCTTTCCTTGAGAAACGCCCACCCAATTGGAAAGAGGAGTGAAATCCGCATGGTTGGGCCAGATTGGATGGAGGGTGCACCACACCCCATATCCAAGATATTGGTCGCCAATCGGGGTGAAATTGCTTGCCGAATTTTTCGTTCATGTGCCGAATTAGGCCTGGGCTCAGTCTCAATTTACTCTGAGCCTGATCGTGGCTCTTTACACCAACAAACAGCTGACGAGTCAGTCTTTCTTCCAGGTGATACGCTTTCTGAAACATACCTCAACATAGAGGCTATTTTGGCTGCCGCCGAAGAGACCGGCGCGGATGCAATCCATCCGGGCTATGGTTTCCTATCGGAACGGAGTACCTTCGCCAATGCCGTGAAGGGAGCAGGTCTCGTATGGATTGGACCTTCAGCACATGCAATCGATGAGATGGGTGACAAGATCAGTGCACGACGAGCTATGGTGGCCGCCGGTGTTCCAGTCATTCCAGGTGAAGAATTACCGTTAGAGAATCCCGATGAGATGGTGGATGAACTTGTACGCGCTGCGACTCGTGTTGGATACCCACTGTTACTGAAAGCCAGTGCAGGGGGTGGTGGCAAAGGCATGCGAGTTGTTCGAGAACCTCGCAATCTGCAGAGAGAATATGCCGCTGCCAGTCGAGAAGCCGCCACATCTTTTGGAGATGGAACGGTGTATGTTGAACGCCTTCTAGAGAAGTCCCGTCACGTGGAAGTACAGGTACTGACCGACATGATGGGCAATGCAGTTCATCTGTTTGAGAGAGAATGCAGCATTCAGCGTCGACATCAGAAAGTGGTTGAAGAAGCCCCCTCTCCGGTTCTTGAACAAACCACTCGTGAGCGCATGGGTGAAGCCGCAGTGAATGCAGCTAAAGCCGTCGACTACGAAGGCGCAGGGACAGTCGAATTCCTTCTTGCTGAAGATGGGGAATTCCATTTCCTTGAGATGAACACTCGATTGCAAGTTGAACATCCGATTACAGAATGCATCAGTGGAGTGGATTTAGTCGTCGAGCAAATTCGCGTCGCTGCGGGTTTACCTCTACCCTTCTCTCAATCAGACCTCACGATTAGAGGTCATGCGATTGAAGTCCGCATCTACGCCGAAGATCCAGCGAACAATTTCCTCCCTGCCATTGGCCCTCTAGCCCTCTTCCGCCCTCCCACCGGCCCAGGCATCCGTCTTGATACCGGTGTTCGTGAAGGAGATGAAGCCAGTATCGACTTTGATCCAATGCTTGCAAAATTGGTTGTACATGCACCTGATCGAGAAGCTGCCATCCGCCGAATGAAACGTGCATGTGAGGATTTCGTCTTGCTTGGTGTTACGACAAATTTGGGTTTCCTATGTGACATCATGAACCACCCTGCATTTCATGCGGGGGACACGACTACAGATTTCATCGAAGTAAATTGGCCAGAAGGTTGGTTGCCAAAATCATCTGATGTGGCTCCCTTCATCGCGGCCGCATCGGAGCACTATGGATTGTCTCGAAAGGTGACAACCGTCGAAACCGAAGAAGGCCGCGGGAGTCCATACAACCCATTCCTATCTCTGAGGAGGTCGTTTCCATGAGGTGCTTGCATGGTTGAACTTCGTGACTCCAACAATCGTCGATGGGAGATTACCATCGGTTCTTCTGAAGCCATATGTGACGGTGAAACGTTCGCGAATGAGCACACGTTTGAGATTGATGCCCGACCCAATCGGTTGTGGGTTGATGGCCAATTGGCCCATGTCGTCAAAGTACAAGATGACTGGTGGATTCACATTGATGGTCACATCCATGTATTGTCAATCGATGAACAGGGCCTCAGTGGTTCGGGGGATGAAGGTGGAATGACTGCCCCAATGCCGGGGAAGATTCTGGAACTTCTGTGTAACATCGGTGATCAAGTGGAAACCGGGCAGACACTGATTGTCATGGAGGCGATGAAGATGGAACATCGAATTGCAGCCAATGTTTCCGGTACCATCGCGGCAATACACCATGATGTCGGAGAGCAAGTTGACGCTGGAGCGACATTAATCGACATCAATTCCGAAGAATAATCCAATTGAAAATTCAATTTTACAATTGGTAAATCTATTCTTCCGCCCAATTCCCTTGGAAATTTTCAGCATTGTCTACACGGATGAATAAATCCAGCGAGGTCCAAACCAGACTGTTGAAACCACTTGCCATCCCATCCGGACCTCCAGCCTTCGCGGTCATGAATTCAAGTGTATCAGATGGAGAATGCCATTCTTGCCAGAAGGAGATATCTCCACCGGGGCTGAAGAAGTTGAATGTTGGAAATCCAGCAGAAAAGAATGCACAATGATCTGAAGCACATGATTCTGCAATTTGCCAAGTAATCGGATTTCCTGCCGTAGGCTGGTAAGCCAAATCATTCTCGATGGTCAACCCAACCCAATCATGCATTCGCTGCATATTGCTATCATTCGCCCCCGCAACACTGATTGTCCAGTCATATTTGGTAGCAGAAAATATCTCTCCACCCGGCCCAATGAGGGGTTCGCTAGGCGGCGTAATTGGGTAATTCAGTGCGACCATGTCGAAATTCATGTATGCACGAACCGTCACGTTCTCCGGTAGATGGTCAACATAAGCACGTGAACCCAGAAGGCCTTCCTCTTCACAGGCCCACAGTGCTGCAACCACAGTGTGGTCGAATTCTAATTTAGCCAAGGCTTGAGCCATCTCCAGTGAAACGGTTGAGCCTGAAGTGTCATCATTCGCTCCTTCGTTTGTTCCACCACCTGGTGGCGTAAACATGTAGGCGATGTCAAAGTGCCCACCGATGACGATATACTCGTCCGGATTCACACGACCCCAGTTGTAACCGACCACGTTGAGTTGGTCTGGATCATCGTCGTATCGCGTCACTTCCACGAAATCAAAACCCATGCTTCGCATGTTGTCTGCCATCGCTTCGGCCGCTGCCTCGTAGGCGGCACCACCTTCATGGACAGATGCAGAAGCACACCATCGATTATTGTAAGATGTGGTGAGCATGTCGATTGTGTCGTATGCCCTACGACCATCCACAAGCATCATCTCATCGCTATCGATGAGTTCAATGGTCCCATTCCACATTTCGTCTCCGGCTGTAATCA
>JBJLBW010000011.1:0-12891 GCA_045568015.1 Candidatus Poseidoniales archaeon
TCGTCCATGTTGATGGTGCACAATCCACACCTCACATGCCGATTGATATCGAGAAACTCGGTTGTGATCTGTTCTCCTTCAGCCTCCACAAAATGCTCGGACCAACCGGTGTTGGAGCCCTTTGGGGCCGAGAGGAATTCTTGTCTCAACTCGAACCGATTTGCGCCGGAGGGGGGACGGTTGAGAATGCAACGGCTGAGCAATATTCTCTCCGCTCTATTCCTGATCGCCTCGAAGGCGGTCTAGGGCACTATGCAGGTATTTGTGGCACTGAAGCTGCATTGGACTTACTCGCAGGGTACAAAATGCAGGACTTTGCTGAGCAAGAAGTGCGTCTAAACCGAATCATGAGCGAGGGGATTCGCGACATCCCCGGTGTTGAAATCATCGGGCCACGGGATGCGGCTTTACGGGGTGGAATCTGCTCAATAATGCTGGAGAATTTGGACATCCAAAATGTCGGTATTCTCATGGATGAGGTTGGAGGGGTGTTTGTTCGTTCAGGATTACATTGTGTCAACCAGTGGTTTGATTCACAAGGAATTGAACAAGGAAGCCTGCGCGCATCTGCTTATGCATACAATACTGAAGAGGATGCGCGTGTCTTTGTCGACACTTTTGGAGAAATCATCGATGGTCTGACAGGAGTGTGATGAAGTGGAATTCGACGCAATCCTTGACGACATGCCAGAAGCACCTGCGCAACCCCCTCGACGAGGGGTAGGTTCTGAAATGAATGTGGAAAAAATTGTGCGGGGAGGGGTCGCATTCTCTCTCTTTGTCGTATCGATATTGCTCGTAGTCTGGGCGGTTGGACTCTTGGAAAAGGGGCTCTTGGACCCTTACCCCCCAGCGTTGGCTCAACGCCACCAAGAATTCAAGCAACTATCGGGTTTTGATAATGTAACAACAAGTGGGGATGGAGTTGAGGTTTGTATCGTCGACACAGGCATCGATCTCAGTCACCCGGATTTGGAACACATTCAACTCGCTGAAAATCAATGGATTGACTTCATCGATAACCGAGGGGAACCATACGATGATCAAGGCCACGGTACGGCGATGGCGGGGATATTGGTCGCCGAAAATCGCCTCCCAGGGATTGCACCGAATGTCGATTTATTCATCGCCAAGGCCATTTCAAAATCAGGTACAGGGACCGATTCAGATATTGCAGAGGCAGTGGATTGGTGTACTGATAGTGGGGTCGACATCATTTCACTCAGCCTAGGTGGGACGCAAGGAATCGACTGGATTTTCATTGAAACTGATGCGTTAGAAGACGCCGTGGACAGAGCCATTGATCAAGGGGTGTTTGTGGTTGCGGCTGCTGGAAATGATGGTGGGCCAGATGATGATGGTGACGTGGCTAGTCCAGGAAGCGTAGAGGATGTGATTTGTGTTGGCGCCATTGATACCGATGGCACCATTTGGAGCAATTCATCCGTAGGAAATAATGGAATCAATCCACCTGAAAATTGGTGGCCACGACAAAATCCAAATCAGAAACCAGAACTTGTTGCACCAGGAGAAAATTTGGCCATTCTAAATGCCCAAATCGATACCGATGTCCTCTACGCGTGGGGCTCAGGAACCAGTGGCGCTACAGTATGGGTCAGTGGAGCCATTGCACATCTCTTGGAACATCGACCGGATCTCGCCCAAAATGGTACATCGGGTGGGTCACGCAATACGGTAGAGGAGGTCAAAGGATGGATTCAGGAGAGTGTTGCCCCCAAGGATGGACAGGCTGAGCACGACAATTACTACGGTTATGGGCGGTTGAAGGTCGACACCCTTCTCGCAATGTCCGGTTAGGCCTGAATAATGCCAACCAAAGTACCTCCAAATAATGGTACAAAACCCACAGGGTTGGTTTGACTAATTTCAGTGATGAATTGTGTCCATTCATTGAAGGCGAACACACGAGCCTGTTCTGGATTCTCAGGTCCCAATTCTGGGATTTCCCCTACATCATCCACTGGGACTTCGGGTTCAGCTGTAAGAATCAGGCCACCCGGTACAAGTAGATCGAATGAGCGCTTGATAGCGGCGACGCGACCAATGTCACCCACATCGACTATGATAATCTCGTAAGGGGCCCTCAGAGGAGGAGATGTGGTTGCAGCGGCTTCGTCGGTGGTTGTATTGGCTGCCTGCCAACTGTCCAATTCAGCACAAAGTGAATCGAATTCACCAACGCGGACGTGGGCCCAATCTTCCGCATTATATCGGCGAAGAAGACGGGTCAGAATTACACCGAACTTACCGCCCGCCTCTACCATGTCATAGTGTTCTGGAGGAGAATTATTTGACCAATGATCGACAAGCCACGCACTGAGATGTCCAATCCCTGATCCGACCTCGCAAACCCTCTTTGGTTGAACGCGAGCGATGACATCTCGAATCCGGCGACGTAAACTGGTCGGCATCGAATCCAGTTCCATGTGCTCAAGTTGAGCCCCAATAGAAGAGGCGACTTCAGGCTCATCCTTTGGTTGATCAGGATTCTTGGCCAGCAGAGCAGCCAAAGCGTCTTCGATACTCAGTCCCACAGTTCGCCGGGTACGCAATTGGTTTTCAAATCTCGGAGACATGGGATGTCGTGAAATACCCCCGGTGGGCCGGTCGGTTTGGAGGAGTTGCCATGGGCGATGATGTCGAGGAGTTGGACAATGTCACGCGCTGTCCAAGTTGTAATACGCGACAAGCCCATGAAATCCTCAAAGAAAAGGCGCTCAAGAGTGAGTCTGGTGTCGATTATCTGCTCCGATGTGAGGGGTGCGGGAATGTGCATACCGTAATTTTCCGCAATCCGAAACCGGTTACGGTCCGATTTACACTCTCGGATGGTTCGGAGTCTATTCCGCATGAAATGGAAGTGGATGATGACGAGATTTTTGCACTCAATGACGAATTTGAGGCTTTGAACCTCCTTTGGCGGGTGACGCGACTAGAAACTGTTGGTGAAGAGAAACCGCGGACTTCTGAAGCGAAGAATGTCAAACGTGTATGGGCGACTCGCATCGATTTGGCCAGGATAAAGCGAACATTCAGTGATTACGAAATTTCTTTCTCAGACACAATTGAAGTCGACCCAGAAAAGGTGTTTTCGTGTGGGACCATCGTCAAACATCGAGGAGAAACATGGAGGATCCGTGCTCTTCATTCCGGTACTGCTCGAACTTTGACCGGAAAAATGGTCGCGCGAAACATTCGCCGAATCTTCTTACACAAACCACCTACACCTGAAGAAATTGCAGAGAGGAGGAAGGTCGAACGAGGGAATTGGAAGGGACAAAATTTCCCCGGTCGTGAAGAACACCAAGCAAAGTGGCAGGATGGTAAAGATGAGTGAACAGCACGATCCAAGCGCTTGCCGCAGAATATTGCGGGATGCACGTGAAAATGGATTGTCACGCGAGTTGTTTGATCGGGCACAGGATCTACAGGATGGAGTTTACAGAGCCGAAGCGCTTTGTGGGTTGTGCAGTTCGGATGAAATGGATGAAGATGATCGTGCAGAATGGGTTCCAATCATCGTTGAATCGATGCTTGAGGAAGAACGGGCATGGCGTTTGGCAGAAAATGTTGGAATCATTGCGAAATCGACAGGGAACTGGCCCGGTGGACGTTCGCGGAAGAGAATGATGGATTATCTCATCGGTGTGACAGGTGGGTTATCTCAAGGTGAGGCGCGTGCCGAAGCGCTGAAGTCGATCGCAAGTCGAGTGGCCGTGCAAAAATTACCTGAATTACTACTATTGGCGGTTGAAAATCATGGGATGGAGGCAAAGGCAGCCCGTCCCGTAATCAAGGCGATTGTCGCGAGTGGGAATCAACAAATGGTCGATGAAATAACGCCATTATTGACCGAAGCATCACCCGATTTAGCGGTTAAGTTTCTCGACAATTTACACAGGCTGACAATTCAAGAAAACATGGTTCTACAACCGAGTGCACTCGAACTCGCATTGCCATTTCTAACCGATGCTGATTTTGAAACCGTTCGCACAATGTGTAGTCACGCTTCACGTTCAGAAGATGTCCGTTTATTGGCCCAAGCATTGGCGGGTGAGAACGAGGAATCTGTACGGTATTCTGTCACACTTGCCGGGAGAGCAGATCGGACAGGAGATTCAGAATTCGCGAGAGAGTTGCTGGAGGTAGCTGCCACACATGTCGAATCATTGGATGCCAATGTTGTGAGAAAAATCAAGAAAAATCTCGCGAAAGGGTTTGAACGCCTTGGGGATTCAGAACGCGCCGAATCTTTGGCACCTGTTCAAACCCCTTCCGTTCTAACCACCTCACCGGACAAAGGAGATGCTGACCTGCGAGGTCATACGATGGCATTGGTGGACACCTATGATGGCTCGATTGGAACCGCACACCTTCGAGCATTGGCTCGAGCATCTGGAATCGCTTGGGGATTTGGATTGGATATAGCCCTCATAGATTGGCCAACTGAGAATCTCGAGGAACTATGCCATCGTGCAAAAAAGGAATCCGGAACTGCAGGAGTCAACCATTTGCCTTCATTGCTGGCATCGAATCGAATCCAATTACTCTCGATTGAAGAAGCGCTCAGTGGTATTGTTGGACACCCTATTGCAACCACACATCAACCCCTTGGAGGTTCGGTTGAGTTGTCGGATTATGAAGGCGAAATATGCATGTTCATCGGCCTAGGTCGTCAAGGGTTGCCCAAGAGTCTACTCGACAAATGCCCTGACCAATTTGAATTGACAGGGGTTGGCGCCAGTTTGGAAACGGCGGTTGCAATGGGAGCCATCGCTCAGAGGTTGGCCGATCTTTGACTATCGACGATTGGTCCACGGCATGAAAATCGATTTTGTAATGTGCATTGCGACATCTGGATTTTCATCCAATCGCCGCATGCTATACTCATACCATCGCTCACCATAGGGGATGTAGATCCGTGTTCGATGTCCTGCTTTCGCTAGGCGTCGTCGAATGTTGCCCCTCACCCCCAGCAGCATCTGAAATTCATACCCAGGGCCCTTTCCAACACGCTTCTCAGCAGCCTCGGCTCTCGGATCGTCTTGATTCGGTCCCATCTTCCTTTTTTCGAGGGCGTCCAAGGCATGTTCGATAATTGGCCAATCGTGGGATGCTATGCCCGCATATGCGCCGCAATCCAGGATTTGATCAATTTGCTGATTCATCGCATCCACAATGGGTCGGTAGTCGGTGTGGGAAATTGATTCATGCTCCAGATATACTCCTTTACAAATTCTGAAATCTGCATCACCTCCAAGTTGCTCGCAGATCGAATCGATGTCAGAAGGTGTTCTGAAAAGCCTAGACTGCAATACTGTGCCAACGTTTCGAAGTCCCTTTGCGTGCATTGCGATGACGATATCAATCGTAGGCTGAGTCACACGATGATCTTCCATATCTAAGCGCACAAAAATATCGTGCTCGGCAGCATTTCTCAGCAAGCGTTCGATATTCTCGTATGCTTTTTTCTCATCGATTAACAATCCGAATGCTGTTGGCTTGATACTCAGATTCGCATCTAGACTGTTTTCTACGATTGCATCGAGAACATGGTCGTATTCATCGATGAAGAATTGGGCTTCGTCGAGATTAGAGATTTCTTCACCGAGAACATCAATGGTAAAACATGCACCTTCAGCACTGAGTTTTTTCATCACTGAAACAGCGCTGCTGATGTCTTTTCCCGCAACATATCTCCGAGCCACACCGGCGACAAAAAATCGTGGCATGCATTTGGTTACGCCGACCATGAGCCGCCCGAGTACCCCCATCATATGCCTCCCGTTATTGATGACTGGAGGGGGCGCTCTTTGACGGTTGCTTTCGGACTTTCAGTTCAATCCACGGCGAAAGGAGTCCACTGGCCACGATTATCCAAAACCCAATACCCCTCCTCGCCACGATCGATGATGCGATGGCCGATTTCGGCTCTATTGGATGATGTCAGGACCAAATTTTCAGGGTGCGATTCGCCCTGTTTCCACTGCAAATCTTCACGCCAGCCAGTAATCCACCAATTTCCATCGGCACAAATTGCATCCTGAATCGGCCCCTGGATGTTTTCGACTTGGGTGATTTCTTGGTCTGTTACCCACCGAGCCATACGGTTTTGCGTTAATCCGAACAACCACTCGTCACATTCACCACCCCAGACCCGGTTCACGCTGGATTTGAATTGTAATACCCCTCTTCGGCGAACAGAACCATCTGAAACGTCGAGTTCTGCCCAACCACCACCCAGTGAGAATGCCCATACAGAATCATCCTTTGTGATCAATGCAACAAGTACTTCTCCATCGGGCAAGTGCAAAAGAGAATCCCATTCCAAGGGTTTCCGCCTCCAAACCTCTTCTGAAGTCGAAGTGACACGGTAGAGGCCTCGATGGTGTGTGCAGAAAATGAGGTCGTCTTCAAATGTACATAGTGCAAGTGGTTCAGCATCGAGAATGTGTGACCAAGCGGAACCTGCAACATGATGATGATCAATTTTACCACTTTCGATTGCAACTCGTAAATCGGGGAGTTCTATGCCATCCTGTAGAGGTTCTCTGAGATCTAAAGCTGCGAGTCTTGCAAGAGAAATTTCTCGCTCTACCCACGTGGAAATGAGCAAGTCGTTGCCCAACAAAACTGCGTTGGTGATGACACCAGGGAATGGATGCCGAATCGGATCGATTGCTTGGAGTCTTTCTGGATGTAGTAGACACATCCCCCCTTCTGTATCGATGTGCACCGTGCGTTCGGAGTTTCTCAATAAAAATCGAGGTGGTGTGGGCGTGTCGGGCAGTGACATCGGTGCGTGCTGGGGGCCCCGATTCATGAAGGAATGGGCGGCGAATACTGAAGCGTAGTGGCGTACTCGCTCATTCAATGGTGACACTACTCCTCGTATCTGAACTCGACATCGCCTCTACGATTCAAGGAGATGCACTGCTGGCCCGAGGTGGTTGGGTGGAGAAGGCGAAAGTCGAAGGCGGGCGTGTTTGGAAACATGAAAACAAAGATGTTTGGCTATGGTGGTTCGGTGAAGGTTTCCTGATGGAAGATCGATTGGATGAGAGATTTTCCTCCGCCATCGAACATAGTGTTGACGAAGTGATTTTTCTATCCAGGCATTATGCGGCTAGTGGTAGACCCAGTCTAACCCTACATGTTCTCGGAGTCCCAGGCGAATACCCACATGGTGAACGGGCTGAACACGGTGGAATCAAGGGAAAGGTCATGCTCCCAAATCCAAGATTTGCGTCTTGGTATCGCTTGATGTGCGATGCCGCACATCGACATCAACTTGTTCCAGAATTTGAACTTACCATAGAAACAACGCACCATGGGCCGTGCCTTGAAGTCCCTACAATGTTCATTGAAATCGGATCATCTGAAACTCATTGGGGTCGGGTCGATGCTGCCGAAGCATGGGCGGATGTGATGGAAATAGGGCTTGGACTTGATGGGGGACCAGGCGTTGGAGAATGGAATCCCATGCCCTCTAACGAAAAGGGTACAGCGAAGGTGATGCTCGGGATTGGAGGTGGGCACTATGCGCCACGACATACAGATGTTCTGAGAAAAACAGATTGTTGGGCAGGTCATCAAATCGCCAATTATGCACTCGAGATGAAGAAGCCGGAAGATGAAACATGGGACCCCGATACGGGGCCACTTCCTGAAGGGGCTTGGAACCATTCAATCCGCGTATGTGTGGAGAGTACACGCAAGGCCTTTCCTCAAGGAAATGTGATGGCCCATCTAGACAGGAAGTCGTTCAAAGGATGGCAGCGACGTGTCATCAAGCGATTGTTGAACGAACTTGATGTCCCGATTGGGAGAACAAGAGACTTTGAGTAATTACTCTGTCTTTTCTGAATGGCCACAGCGACCACAGGTTTTGCGATCAGAGTGGACGGCCATGAAAACGCCAGGCCCACATTTTGGGCAATGAGCCTGCTTCCGTACCAGTTTCCCATCTTCAACGCTATACTTGGACCACTTTGCTGATGCGCTTGGACTGTCACCCATCACTCCTCACCTCCTGCAATTTCTGCAGCTTCTTCATCACCTTCGGTAGATGGTGCTTCAACTGATGGCTCCTCATCATTGGAACCACCGTGACGAGCAAGGATGTACTTTGGTTCCTTCTCAAGATCTGCTCGGTCGGCGTAAACAAGAGCATTACCAGTCGTTAATGGCTGACCGAATCGAGTGTTTACGGATTTGACGATTACGCGGTCTTTTGTGGCACCCGGTTCCATTTTCACAACAGCGTCGATGATTTCTGCGCGTGTCGGTGTTGCGGACCCCATGTGGCGCCATTGCCATGACAACTCTACACGATTTAGAATTGGATTTTCCTTTCTATCAATAATTTCCATACATATTCCTCCATGATTACTGGTGTCGAACCTTTAGAGCATAATTTCCCGATTTATCAATTCCAAGGGCCCGGGCGACCTCACTCCGTGATGTGTCAAGAAGAATGGTGTAACCATGCCAATCTGCGCTAAGTTTGGTTTCTGGATGGAATGGGCAGGCCGGTTCGGGGACCTTCACCTTCTCCATGTCATCCTTGTTCTTCACCCCATCAGAATTCAATTCATTTTCCCATGCCTTTCGTTCCTTTTCATCGGGATCTCGTCCGTTGGCTGTTGCAAAGGCCAAGATGGCGAGCGCCTTCTTGTTCTTCGCTTTCATTTCATTGTTGGACTTGAGCCACCAACCAGGGTTTCCTGTTTGAACTTCCACGATGTGGCGACATTCGGGGCAGGCAAGGTCCTTCTTGGCCATGAATCACGCCTCCTCGTTGAGCCACTCGTGCGCGCCGAGAGCAGTTTGCTTGCATGTCAAACCAATCTTGCTCGACCTTGGGTCGTGAGGATTGAGTGATAGTGACACAATCCGTGCGCGTACTGCAGTTCCTTCTGCGAGATACTTGCCGGATTGGCGGCCTTCGATTCGACGGAGGCCCACGTTGATGTCAATTTGCTCGTCGAGAATCTGACTCTTGTGTAGGAGTGCTTCCATCGGCCCAATTCGGACGAATGCACCAAACTCGTGCACTTCACTTACCGCGCCATCGACGATTTCGTTTCCGTCCATTGTAAACAAGAGAGCCTTAAATCGAATTTTTTGGTAAATCGCACCATCACCGTGGATAATACGTCCACGGCCTTCTAATTCATGATCCAGTGTGAGGAGGATATAGTGGCCATCATCGTTGAACTTGCCCTCAAATGCATCATGTGCAAGGCGATCTACGTGTTCGGAGAGTGATTTCCCTTTTTGGATGTACTCTGCTGGAATTCGGATCGTGTCTTCAATTGTCTCAAGGCTGTACATTTTCTTTACCTCCACTCAGATTTACTCTCAGCGAAGGAGGTAGCCAAGGACGGAAGACCCGTAAGCCTCCCGTCCCTCATCGGCTGCCGCCTCCAGAGGAGAGGTCGTCCAAGACGATTCGGCGACCGAAGACCCCTCTATGAACGCTTCGCAAATTCAGGAATTCGGAAATATGCAATCTGGGGCCCTATGGGCCCCATGAATGGCCCCGGCGCACGAACGTTCAAGAGGTGTTCTGTGGGCATAACCATTGATGGCGAGCGGAGCCCATGTGGTAGCACGTACACCAATCCTCATTATTGGATTGATTCTACTACTCATCGGACAGAGTTTGTCCCCCCTCGCATTTGTGGATGACGAAGGGGTCGAGTCGACCCAGGGGAGAAATGGAGACATCTGGATTGATGGTGACATCGCTTGGCCGCAGTTTGGTCGCACACCTGGGCATGAGACCGCTGTGCCGCCACACGCCCCTTCTGAACCAGATGTAGGTGAATTGCTGAGTATTACAAACCCGGTACTGAATTGGAGGCATTATGCTGAAGGTGACACCGGTGTCGAAACATTGGGGGTTTCGGTTGGCAACTTTACCAACAATATCGATACTGGAGGACTTGTACTCGATTCCTGCGCTAGAGACAGCCTTTCACCCGTCTTCATCCACCAGCAAAATTCACACGCCATCATGCGAATCGTCGATGGGGACACAAGCCAAACCATGTGGGAAGTTGATATTGGAACAATCGATCGCGAAGTCAAATCCACACCTGTGATTCTCGACATAGATGAGGACGGGGCGCTTGAGATTATTGTCGTCTATGATGCGAATGGACAAGCGACTGTTGAACTATGGGCACCTGATATTGAATGTGACGTGACGGGTTGGAAACCTGGTGGAAGCCATGAAACTGAAAGGTTGTGGAGGTGGAGTCATTCTACTTTTGAGATGGCTGCCGATCGGACATGTCAAACCTGTCACGACCCAGTTGCACAACCACTTCTGGCAGATTTGTTCTTGGACGGTTCCCCTGAGTTGATTCTCGCGATGATGGATGATGCGAACAATGAGCCGAATGTAATCGCACTCCCGATACCCACCACAGGCACTCCAAGCCCCATATGGGAAGTTACGTTGGGTGAAGGCACCCACCCATCCGACCCAGCATGGGTACAAATCGATGCGGTTTCTTCTGCAATTCTGCTCACGACCATCGATGAAAACAATGGGAACATGTGGATTTGGAAATTGAATGCCGCAAGCGGTCAGGTTCAGTATGAAGAAACGCTGAACAATCTCGATGGAGATACCGCATCCCCCCACGTCAGATTGCCGGGCCCAATCATCACCCAACTCGATTCGGACCCAGCCCCTGAAATGGTCGTGACCATTCCTTCGGACGTGGATGGTGCAGGAACAGGTGATGGTGCCACTTTCGTAGGGTTGGATGTTACGGATGCTGCAACAATCTTCTCGTTTTCTGCCTCGAATGGTTATGCGGATGCACCCCCGGCATTGATGGATACAGATGACAATGGCATTACTGATCGAATATGTTGGAACACATGGTACCGGGATGGGATATCTTGGCATGGCATGGTCGGTTGCCATGATTACGACGAACAGACTCAGAACACATGGCTCGACTGGAATCAAATTGTCGAGGGGACCTCTGGGAATCCGAATGATGAGATCGCTGTATCCGCTCCAACCCCTATGGACATCGATGGAACTGGTTTCGATGAGATTGTGGTGACATTTGGCCGAACGGTCTACGCGCATGATGGTGAAACTGGCTCTCGCTCCTCAATCAATGCTGAATGGGTTTCTGGCCTAGAATTACCTCACCGTACTTGGGCGGGACACGCGCTAGCGGATTTCGACAACGATGGAGCATTGGACCTACTCGTTGGAGATATGCTCATCTCTCAGGCTGGGGCCGACATTCGCCCGTATGAGGACGGATTGGCGATTACATTCAACCCGAGCACGCCTGACCCTGGACAATTGGTCACGGTAACAGCATTCTTCGAAAATGCCGGTACCGACTCAACCGATACCGACACCTTTGCGCGCATGTATGTAGACGGAGAATTGGAACACACTCACCGAGAGGGAGCCTTGGACCCAAGACCCCCGACTGGAAATGGAAATTCCGCATCGTTCTCTTTCGATTGGTCGGGGGGCTTGGGCGAGCACACCTTTGAGCTCAATCTGGATGAACATGGAAATGTGACTCAAACGAGAACGGATAACGATGTGACCACGAGAATACTCACAATCATCGCACCTTACAATGTGAGCATTGGAGTGCCACCTGATCCTGTTAGAGTTCTTCCAGGTGGCCAAGAAAATGTGCAGCCCGTAATCACATCCACAGGTCGAATTGCAGGCACATGGACGATGACGATTGATGATGCTGGTTTACCTACAAACTGGACGATTGCTGACCTTGATCCCAGTTCATCTTCGGGGGTTGAGATTGAGGTTGGTTCAACATGGACGCCAACACTCCAGATTACGGCACCTGTGGAAGCATTGGGTACCGATTCTGGATTCGTCGAAATCACGATGACACTGGATTCAAATCAAAGCATTTCCCAAACAGCGATTTTGGCAATTGAAGCCGAAAGAACCAGAGGGTTGTCACTTCGGGGCGCTGATGGGACTGCGAATTCGAATGGAATGGGCATCCCAGGAGAATCTGCCGCAGCTTGGATTCTAGTCGAGAACCTCGGCAATGCTCCAGAAACTGTTTCCCTACAGTGGCAGCAAACCGCTTGGGACCAATTCATCACACTTCACGATTCAACCGGGCAAGAGGTGAACCCATTGGAATTAGATCCGAATGAAATTCGAGAGCTGACCGCACGGCATGATGTCCCAGCTAGTGCAACATTGGGAGACAATGTTTCAACCGAACTCTCAATGTGTATAGGGGCGGGTGAAGATGAGGAATGTCGAACAATCGACCTGACCTTTACAGCCAATCAAGTGCAAATATTACCACCACACATTCGCTCTGTACCTGCTGATGATCGAACGTGGGATATCGAGGTACAACTACCCTCAAGTGTCGATGAAATGGAATGGGATATGGCATCGGCGGGCATGATTATGCCCGATTGGAATTGGGAAACAAGTGGAGCCCTGTCAATTGATGGAACGACTCTGCGAGTCTCAGGTAATACTGGCGCACGCGTATCCGGTTCACTGATTTTGGACATGCCTTTTGCTGCACCCCCAATGCTACACACATGGACGGCTGAGGAAGCCAATAACAGTGGATGTATCCTATCCCTTTCATTGCAGGTATTGCAAATTCATCGAGCGGTTCTAGAGGTGACATCGCCTGTAGTCCAACCTCACCGAATGGATGTTGGTGTTCAAGAAACGGTGATGCTTCGATTATCGAATCCGGGCAACGGACCGGATGCATACGATATTTCGTGGAGTGTCGTAACCAATGCTAATTTCTCTTCAGACCCTGGTTTGACAATTGGAATCCCATCGTCCCAATACGCCTTGGGCGCGGG
>JBJLBW010000012.1:0-12679 GCA_045568015.1 Candidatus Poseidoniales archaeon
CTGAAGGTCCTGCTGAATGGCAGAGATTCTTGATGCGAAATTACGAGAATGCTTTCCCGATTATGTATACAATCGGTGCGCTATTCATTGGTTTGTGGCTTGTCAATGCAATGGGAATCTTAGTCAGTGGTGTTGGTGGACCAATCGCATTCAATGGTGATGCCCCCCACACTGAAACTACCGTGGATGCAGATGGATTCTTTTCCACATCAGTCATTCAACCTGGTGAAATTTATGACTGCCGAGATGACGTACAGGTAGGCGGTTGCAAGAATTCACTTACACCATTCGCCGGAGAGAACGGTGCCTCTTCTATGCCCGCTGGATTCTATTGGGACGGTATACTGTTCATGATCCTTGGATTGGCAGGTTTAGGTGGAATTGGGTATCTACAGATGCAAATCAAAGCAATGCGTGCTGAGCACCGACGCAAGAAGAGTGGAGATGAATCAGAAAATGATGAAGTTGATTCTACTGAAGAGAAGGATTCCGATGATGAGGTAGAGGACGATAACGACGACTCTGATGATGATGAGGAAGATGATGACGACTCAGATGATGATGAGGAAGATGATGACTCTGATGATGAAGAGGACGATAACGATGACTCTGATGATGATGAGGAAGATGATGACGACTCTGATGATGATGAGGAAGATGATGACGACTCAGAAGATGGTGGAGAAGATGGAATCGAAATCGGGTCTCGTGTTGGAGTCGAGGACGAGGACGGTGATTGGTATGGCGAAGTGGTCGAATTCGACGACGATGCAGATACCGTGATTGTTAAGCGCGAAGATGATGGCGATGAGTATGAAGTCGAATGGGATTCGCTTTTCCAAGATGATTGAGAGGTGTTGATTTGACGGATTCCGAAGACCCATTGGGGGCCTTCGACAATCTTGCTTCGTGTCCTTCGTGTGCTGCATTGGCCCCTAAGGGAACACCACGATGTCCTGAATGTGGCGCTTTCCACATGCCGATTGAAGACGCAGAAACACGAATTCCTGTCGAGGACCGCAGAACTGGCGAAAAGGTGGAAGAAGAGCCGCGGGACCCCGGCTTCTACAGCATTGATCCTCGAGGAGAAATACCTGAAGAGCACTTTGAAGGCGATGAAGAGGCAATCACCGATTGGGATGGCTCCAGTGTCGATTTTGACATAGGTGAAGATGAATGACAATTCTTGGACACCTCGACCAGCACCCCGGTATCAACCCCCCAGGCTTCACGGCAACAGTGACTGCTGTATCAGAACAAACACTCGAGGTGGACAAGACATTCTACTATCCAATGGGAGGGGGACAGCCTGCAGATCGAGGGGTTATTTCTGCTGATACCTTTCGTTGTGACGTGATAGGTGTGTCCAAAAAAGAATCTGTAATCCATCACATTGATTCCATTGAAGGCAAGATTCAAGCTGGTGATATTGTGCAGTGTAGTATCGATCAGATGTGGCGTAACCAATTGTCACAAATGCATACTGCTCAGCACCTCATTAGTGCACTCGCTCACGAGGAATGGGGTGCAAATACGGTTGGAAACCAAATCGGTAATGAACGTACGCGAATAGATTTGCAATTTGAAAATAGAGATGTGTTTGATCGTGATCACCTTCAGCAAATGGTGAACGAGGCAATCCAAAAAGACCTAACGGTTCGAATGGATTTCCGTCCATCAGAGGAACTCTTGGATGACCCTTTGGTACGCGTAAATATGTCTAGGATGCCCCCGAATATCGATATTTGGAGAACCATATCCATCGGGGATTTGGATGTTTGTCCTTGTGCTGGCACACATGTCCTCAACACTGGAATGATTCCACCTGTGGAGATTACCAAGGTGAAAAGCAAGGGCGCTGGTAGATTGCGAGTCGAGTACATTATGAATGACTGTTATTAATTCCTATAAAGTTTGATTATGGAAAAAGTTAGTTCAATTTAACTATAACATTTTTACATGTAGCGGAGTAATGAATCGAATCGTTCATATCCAGCCTTCTGTTCATCGGATTGATTGCCATGGTTGAGTACGAAGGGTTCTGTCTAAAATGCAAAACATATGGCCCGATTAAGGATGTGCAACACTTTACAATGGCCAATGGGAGAAAGCGAGTAGGTGGTACTTGCTCGCAGCCAGGTTGTACTGGCAAGATCTCAAAAATCGTCGGATGATTCCACCATATGCAAACGAATCATCCAAATAGAGAACTCTGTACGAGTGAAACATAGGGCCCGTGGTCTAGGGGTTATGACGTCGCCTTGACATGGCGAAGATCGCCAGTTCAAATCTGGCCGGGCCCACTCGAATTGCAAAACCAGCTTTTGATGCCCATACCCTAGGGTAGAAGGCATCAATATTGCAAAAATTGATATTTCATACTCTAAATGAGGTACTGCGTTGCATTCATTGTTGGTGATACAGAAAGTAGGGCCGATAACATGGATTATCAGCACTGCGGATGTGTTGAAAATAACCTGAGTTGGTTACCAGATCGGTTTCAACAAGGTCCAGCCAGTTTGAACCATCTTTATGAATAAATGATATTGGCGTCTTGAATCTTTATTTTCGATAGTGTATTCCAAATGGCCACTAATGATTATTCACAAACACCATGTTTTCAATATTGGACTGTGTCCTGGAGATTGACACCATGACTCTACGGATTCAGATTTCAACTGACTGAAGTTTGCAACCGCCCCTACTGTGATGACACCTTGCAAACACTCTGATTCTGTTTCGAAAGCTGTTGCAGGATTTCTTGTCGCTGCAGCAAGTGCTGCAATCGGATCGATTTTGAGGCGGTGTGCAACGAGGGATCCTGTCATTGGAATTGAGAGTGATTGGCAATTCGGGTTGAAATCGGTAGCGAGCGTCCATGGCCACTCTTCGTCAATGCATTTCTGAATAGGGGGCCAATGTTCAGAACCCATCACATAGGGTGTCCCTGGAAGGAATCCCTGAAGTGTGCCTGCTTCTGATGCGGATGCTCTTGCATCGTCACTTGAGTGAATGGCATGATCTGCAGTCACGGCTCCCAGTTCAGCAGCCAACTCTAAACCATCCCCATTTGCAAATTCATCAACATGCAGACGTATTGACAATCCGGCTCGTTTTGCCTCTTTACAAATTTCTTCGGTATCTTCCAATGTAAACCAACCTGGCTCACAGAACACATCCGCTGATGTTGCAATACCTTGTTCTATTACAGCTGGCAATTGCTCAGACAATATTTGTTCGACATATTCTGAACGTTTGAGTCCATGTGGAATGTCATGGGCACCCATCCAAGTGAGGCTCATACGAAGTTGCTCGGATTCTTTCTGAAGGTCACTGTATAGTTGCAATAACTTCAGTTCACTCTCCGTATCGAGACCATATCCCGATTTGACTTCAATAGATGTCGTGCCGTGTCCGATTGCAGTTTGCATTCGAGACCTTCCAATGTCAAGGAGATTATCGCTCCCTCTGGTCTGTGTTACCGTGTATCGTATTCCACCGCCAGCAGCAGCGATTTCAGCATAGGACATCCCTTGTTGCCGCATCCTCATTTCTTTCGACCGGTCGCCATCCCAAAGCAGGTGTGTGTGTGCATCTACAAATCCAGGGATGATGGCTCTACCCGATAGGTCATGGACAACCGAATTGTGACCAAACTCGGACAGAACTTCATCCGAAGGTGAAATGGCACTAAACCTACCTGATTCAATTACGAAACCCCATCCAGTCGGGTGAATCTGCTCGTCAGAGGACATCTCAAGTCCAACAAGTGGTTTACTCAAATCGCCTGTTGAAAAGTGCGCAATGGGGCCGGCATTAACGAAAATATGCCTGCTCTCCTCTTGAGCCATGAATATCCGTAGGTCATCAGGCTTGAAAGGGTGTGCCCATTCGCACTTGCATGGTCATTGAAGCGCGTGTCCCTTCGTGTGAGGCTAATCGCTCACGAGACATGGGTGGCATCGTGCTCGGAATTGAGTCGACTGCACATACATTTTCAATCGGCTGGGTGGATGGTTTGGGTGTTCCAGGGAAATCAGTTTCCGCCTTCGTACGACCAGTTGAAGGGGGTATTCATCCTCGCGAAGCAGCTGATCATCATGCTGAGCACGCTGGTCGCATTCTACGTGAACTGTTGGACAGTGAAGTGGATGTTGCAGAAGTTAAAGCGATTGCATATTCACAAGGCCCGGGCCTTGGTCCATGCCTGCGAATTGGTGCTTCTGTCGCTCGCTCTTTGGCCACGCAAATGGATGTCCCATTGGTGGGTGTCAATCACTGTGTCGCGCATATCGAAGTCGGCAGGGAACGCTGCGATTGTGATGATCCTGTTTTGCTCTATGCCAGCGGAGGAAATACACAGGTTATCGCGAGATTGGATGGGCGTTATCGAGTGTTGGGGGAAACCTTGGATATCGGCATTGGAAATATGTTGGACAAGTTTGCGAGAGAGCAAGGTATTGCATTCCCTGGAGGTCCGAAGATCGAAAAATTAGCCCTTGAGTGGTTGGCTGAAAATCCCAACCCTAGTCTTGACGGATTGGAGTTACCTTATGCTGTCCAAGGAATGGATTTGGCCTTCTCTGGCATTTTGAATGCCGCCCTTAAACTGGTGGAAAAGGGTGTCCCTTTGCCGGCTGTTTGCTGGTCCCTTCAGGAGCACACCTTCGCAGCCTGCGTTGAGGTGGCGGAACGAGCCATGGCACATGCTGGTAAGTCAGAATTACTGCTGGGCGGTGGAGTTGCATGTAACGAACGATTGCGGGGCATGTGTGAAGTGATGTCTTTGAGCCGTGGAGCAACATCACATGTACCCGAAAAATTCCTCTGTATAGACAATGGGAGTATGATTGCAACATTGGGAAGGCTGCAGTTACTCTGGGGTTCTCCAACCACGTTAGATCATTCGGGTGTGCGACAGGATTTGCGCACCGATGAGACGCCCATTCTGTGGAACTGAACCAAATTCAACAAGCCAACCCTTATGGCAGGCCGACTTGAGGTCTGTTCGGAGGCAGGAAAACTTGGGGTCGAATGACGAACCGTCAAATCCATTCAACAAGGCCCCTAGGAAGTCTACCACCAAGCCAAATCCTCGCGCACCAAAGCAAAATCGGCGTGGTAGTCAACGATCATCACGCGGACCCCCTGCCCCCCCGGGCAAGCCAAGAAAGCGCCACCTGCGGCTCCTTCTGGGGTGAAAAAACCTGTCGAAAAGGCATCAACATCACCTGCGCGGGCACCTGCGCGCGCGAGCAAGAGTGTAGGTCTTCGAAAGCAGAAAGATAATGCAAAAACTGCTGCTCAGAACAAGACCGACGAGCGCGCGCGAGAATTAATTGAAGCGAGTCGAGCGAAAGCAAAAGAGTCGCAAGCCGCACGTACAGATTCAACTTCTAAAAAGTCTGAACCTTCAAATCCGTTTAAGAAAAATCAGCCCCAGCGCAGGCCTGCACCCAGAAAAGGGGGTCGGTTTAACAAGAGAAACAAGCCGCAAGGGCCTGCGAAGCGAGTTCAAAAACTCCACCGTGGCAAGTATATGGAATTCAAGTATGATGTGAGAAAAATTCTCGATGAAGAAAATGTCGAAGATGAGCATCGATCCAACGTTTTGGGCCAAACTTGGGCGAAAGGTGAGCGCCAGGGTGTTTCAGATGCAAAGGCATTCCTTGAGGGTAAAGTTGCTGATGGAATTATCAGCGAAAAGTGTTCAGCAAGGATTACCAAACTGATTGACTCGTTAACAACAAGAAGGTGAAATAATGACAGAAATAGCAGAAAATACGGTTGCAAGAGTACACTATACTGGGACATTCCCCGATAGTGGTGATGAATTCGACTCCAGTCGAGATGGAGATCCACTTACATTCCTAGTAGGTCACAAAGGAATGATCCCTGGATTCGAACGCGAAATAATGGGGGCTTCTACCGGTGACACGCGTTCATTCACATTGGAGCCAGATGATGCTTATGGACATCCATCCGATGAACTCATCCAAGAAGTCCCGCGCGGAATGTTTCCTGAAGAAATGCCGCTTGAATTGGGAATGATGTTGATGTCAGATGCTGGACCGCTCCGCATCGTTGCCATTACAGAAAGCACCGTCCGGTGTGATTTCAATAACCCAATGGCTGGGAAAACACTTCACTTCGAGGTGGAAGTCATGGATGTTCGTGCTGCAACTCCTGATGAATTGGCACATGGACATGCTCACGGACCCGGTGGCCATCACCACCACCATGAGCCTGAGGCTGAGAAGGACGATGGCTGCGGTAATGATGGCTGCTGTTAAGGGAACAGCACGGAACGATTGAAGGGGCGTATCGCCCCGTCACGGTTAGAGGTGAGAGGGTGCGACTACGCAAGGATTCGTTTGAAACTCTGGGTGGTTTGCCCATTTCTCCTATACCTGGGCCCGAAGATTCTGTGCGAGATGCAGAAATTCCCGGCCAAGCACCTTACACAAGAGGTGTGCATGAAACCATGTACAGAAGTCGTTACTGGACCATGCGACAATATGCTGGATTCAGTTCTGCGGATGAGACAAATTCTCGATTCCGTACGCTTCTTGAGCGGGGACAAAGTGGACTTTCTGTCGCCTTTGATTTGCCCACACAATTGGGCATGGATAGCGATGACCCACTGAGTTACGGCGAGGTTGGTCGAGTTGGCGTAGCAATCGATTCAATTATCGATATGCGTACGCTTTTCGAAGGGATTCAATTAGATCAAGTATCGACTTCAATGACCATTAACAGTCCTGCAATTATTCTATTGGCGCTGTATGTAGCGGTTGGTGAAGAACAAGGTGTAGCACCCGAAATGCTACGGGGCACTGTCCAAAATGATATTCTCAAGGAATATATTGCTAGGGGTACGCATGTTTTCCCGCCTGATCAGAGTATGCGTTTGATTACAGATCTGATTGGACATTGTGCTGAGAATCACCCTAATTGGAATACAATTAGTATTTCAGGATACCATATTCGAGAAGCGGGTGCAACCGCTGTGGAAGAGTTGGCATTCACACTTTCTAATGCGCTTGCATATGTGGATGCAGCTTTGTCAACCGGCATGGATATCGATGACTTTGCACCAAGATTGTCTTTTTTCTTCGGCTGTCACAATGACTTCTTCGAAGAAGTCGCGAAATTCAGAGCTGCGAGGCGGCTCTGGCATCGTTTGATGAACGAACGATATGAACCCAAGGATCCTAAATCATCCATGCTGCGATTCCATACTCAGACTGCAGGGGTAACACTGACTGCCCAGCAACCCATCAACAATGTGGCTCGAGTTTCTTATCAGGCCTTGTCTGCTGTTCTCGGTGGAACCCAATCACTGCACACAAATTCTTACGACGAAGCAATTGGTTTGCCAACGGATGAGAGTGCGACAATTGCACTTCGTACTCAACAAATCCTTGCGGAAGAAACCGGTGTCGCTGATGTTGTAGACCCTATGGCTGGTTCATATCACGTTGAAGCTTTAACAGACAAAATTGAGGCTGAGGCCCATGCCCTCATTTGCGAAATCGATGAAATGGGGGGAGCTCTATCGGCCCTAAAAACTGGCTTCCAGCAGCGAAGGATTCACGAATCGGCATGGAAACAAACCACGGATGTGGAAGAGTTCAGTCGCAAGGTCATCGGTGTCAATCATGCAAGAATGGATGGAGAGCCTGAGGTAGAAGGGCAAAGAATCGATCCAATGATTGCAGAGCAGCAATCGAAAAAACTTGCTGAACTTCGTGAACAACGTGATGAAGTAGAAGCTGCATCTGCGCTCTCTGCGATTACAAGTGCTGCAGCCACAGATGAGAATCTATTCCCTCTGATCTTGCAGGCTGTTAAATCAAACTGTAGCGTGGGTGAAATCATGAATGCGATGAAGGTGGAATTCGGAACATGGATGGCACCCAGTGGGTTCTAGGTGATTGTATGGGCATCCGAATTGACCACATTGGAATAGCGGTAAGTGACCTTGATACTGGAAGCAAGTTCTGGAGGTTGATTGGCCTTGAACAAGGAGATGATGAACTCAACGAGGAGCAAGGGGTCAACATTCGTTTCTTTGGTTCGAAACAGGAAACAAAAGCTCCACAGATTGAGCTATTATCACCAACATCTGAAGATACTCCGATTGGTCGTTTTCTAGAAAAGAAAGGGCCAGGGATTCAGCAGATTGCCTTCCAGGTTGACGATCTACAATCACTGCTTGACAAATTGAAATCTGAAGGTGTTCGCCTCATCAATGAAACACCAGCAAAGGGTGCCCATGGTAGTCAAATCGTATTTGTCCACCCATCCAGTACTGGTGGGGTTCTCGTCGAATTGCTACAGTATGCCGATTAGAAGGGAGTGGAATAATGGGTGAGGCGCTTCTCAAGGTCTCTGATGTGACCAAGTCATTTGCTGAGGTGACCGCCCTTTCAACGGTAACGGTGGATTTCAATGCTGGTGAAGTGGTTGGACTTGTCGGAGGGAATGGTGCGGGTAAAACCACCTTGTTACGCCTACTATGTGGGTTGTATCAGCCATCATCTGGATCGGTTCAAGGTGTGGTTGATGAGAAGCCTGTGGATATTCATAGAATGAGAGAACACGTCGGGGTTGTTCCCGAAGCAACGGGATTGTATGCCAGATTGACCGCATGGGAAAATATTCGCTACCACAGTCGCCTCAATGGCATTGATGATGACTTGGCTTGGACTCGAACTGAAAGATTTGCCAAACTACTGAACTTCGATCACGATTTACATCGATCAACACGGGGTTTCTCTCGCGGTATGCGCCAAAAGACGGCTTTGTTGAGGGCATTGTCTCATGGCCCGAAGATTCTGCTATTAGACGAACCCACCGGGGGCTTGGATGTCACCAGTGCACGAATGGTTCGCAAACTGGTTCGCAAACTTGGAGATGAAGGTGGGACTGTCATTTACAGTACGCACAATCTTGCTGAGGCTCAGCAGGTCTGTGACCGCATTGTCATCATTCACAACGGAACAATTCGAGCCGATGGCTCCCCGCACGACCTCATCTCATCCACAGATACCGAGGACCTTGAAGAGGCCTATGTCGCACTGACAGAGGATGTTGCTCGCACGGATTCACCAGCAGAAGATGAGGGGCGAATCGCACGTGCATGGCGACGCTTGTTAACGCGCGGAGGTGGTTCAGTTGAGTGATTCACGAATGCATCTTTCCCGTATACTCGTCGTTGCGAAGAAGGAGCTCATTGATTTCATTCGAGATTGGCGAACCGTATTGGCCATGATTCTCGTGCCGCTCATGATTTTCCCTGCGATTTTCATCGCTCTACCACTGTTCCTCCAGGGAGAGGCTGCGGAACTTTCGGCTTACGAATTGACGGTGGAAGTTCAAGGAGAACTTCCCGATGACCTCAGTTCCCATTTTGATGGTCGGAATTTGATTATCATTGAAACGGATTTGTTGGTCGATGGAACATTGTCAGATCCCGGTACTGATGCTGCAAGGCTGAATTCGGGTGAAGGAGAAATTATTCATGCGATCCTACGTTTGCGTGAGACCGATTCCAACGCCTCACAGTCATGGGATTATGCGATTCTATCCGATTCGACAGATGAGCTATCTCTCGAAGCGAAAATCAGGACACTGGACGCTGTATTGACTTGGGAGCGTGAAGTCATCAATACTACGCTTGCAGAGAACAATCTGACATATGCAGAAGCCTGGGACCCCATTCATTGGGATGGGGACCAAGCGGATGCCGATGTTGCCAGCGGGGGTGACCTTGCGGCCATGGGGTTGGCGATGTTCATTCCTCTCGTCGTGGCGATGTGGACGACAACTGCGGCCATTCAACCCTCGATCGACCTGACTGCAGGGGAGCGTGAAAGAGGAACGATGGAGGCTCTCCTTTGCACACCAACCGCCCGTGCTGACCTTCTGTTTGGAAAATGGTTGGCTGTGGCAACAGTCGCCTGCGTGAGTGTGTTGGGTCAAATGGCCGGACTCCTGTTTGCAGTTAATTTCCTCACAGGAGGCGGTTTGGAAGCGCCTAGCATCTCGACCACTGGTGTTTTGCTGCTGTTGCTGAGTGTCATTTTATTCGCAATATTTGTTGTGGCAATCGAACTTGCCGTCGCTGTTCGGGCTCATAGTGTTCGGGAAGCAGGTAGTATCCTAGGTCCGATGGTTTTGGTTTTCATCGGGCCGACATTATTTGCCCAATTCGTCAACCTTCAGGGCATCGAATCGTGGTGGTTTGTCCTGCCCGTTTTCAATATCACACTGGCCATGCGTGAGGCGCTGATGGGGATCTATGACCCAGTGCACATCGTACTTTGGATTTCAACCTCACTGGCGTATGCGATTGGAGCGATTTGGTGGGCATCAAAACAGTTCAATCGTGAGGATTTGGTCGAATCTCTCTCGTAATCGCATAGTATTACTCTGCGAATACATTAATATGCTATTCGTTGGACGTCGTGCCATGCCCAAAGTCAGTTTAGACATGCCCCAGCAGTTGCTGGATGACTTGAAAGTCCATGTTGGAGACGAAGGAAAGTTCGTGAGTGTGGCCGATGCAATTCGCACCGCTTGTCGAAAAATGCTCGATCAGTTGGATGCCATCGATGCCAGGCATGGACGTATTGGAGAGGATTGAATGGTGACCAGGGAAGAGGCTGAAAATGCCGTCAAAACATTGCTCGGATATATCGAAGATGATGTCACAAGAGAAGGTCTTGCAGATACACCAGCGCGTGTCATCAAGTCGTGGGATGAGATTTTTGCAGGGTATCACCAATCTTCTGCTGAAGTATTGGATTCAACCTTCAATGGGGAAGGATACAATGGAATCGTGCTACTGAGAGATATTGAATTCCACAGTACATGTGAACATCACCTCCAGCCATTTACAGGAAGTGCACATGTGGCATACATCCCAACGAAACGTATTGTCGGCATCAGTAAACTCGCAAGAATTGTCGATTTACACGCGCGTAGATTGCAAAATCAAGAACGGATTACCAAGGATGTTGCCGATGATCTCGAAGAACATCTGTCTCCACTTGGTTGTGCAGTCATTATCGAAGCTTCACACGGCTGTATGCAATGCCGAGGCGTCAAGAAGCAAAATGCCATCATGACCACTTCAGCCATGCGCGGAGTTTTCTTCGACAAGGCAGAAGCGCGATCCGAATTGATGCAATTGATTAGAGATTGAGTTGAGCACATGTCACAAGTGTACCCTATTGTTGAAATTTTTCACTCTGTACAGGGTGAAGGCTTCCATGCGGGTATTCCACATGTTTTCGTTCGATTTGGAAACTGCAACCTACGATGTGAATGGTGTGATACCGATTTCCTCACCTATGATGAACGCAGCTTAGATTCAATTGTAGACGAAGTACTGTCCTACAATTGTGACCGGGTCATTTTCACTGGTGGAGAACCAGCCATGCAGGATTTGGCGACCATCGGCTCCATTCTCAAAGAACATGGGATTAATCTGTCCATTGAAACCAATGGGACGATTCCTGTCGACCCGGTCATCGATTGGATTTGCGTCTCCCCTAAGGATCAACTGTATCCAAATTCCAAAATCAAGCAGCGTACAGGAGACGAATTGAAAGTTGTCTATTGTGGACAGGGTTTGGAAATGTACGACGGATTAAAGGATGGATTTAACCATCATTTCATTCAACCATGCTACATCGATTCTGATTCAGTCGAAGAGAATGGTAAATCCTTCCAAGTGGTAGAAAAACTGGTCAAACAAAGCCCAGGGTGGCGCTTGAGCCTACAGACACACAAGTGGATGGGGGTGCTCTGATGCGGGCGGTTATGGCGCTATCAGGTGGCATGGACAGTACGGGTCTGTTGATGCGACTGCTTGCGGATGGATACAAGGTCAGTTGTTTGTCCTACAATTATGGCCAAAAGCACAGCATCGAATTGGAACGCGCAGAGGCCAACATTGCTTACCTTGCATCAAACGGAATCGAGGTTGAGCACAGGATTGCAGATCTCAGTTCAGCCATGGGTATATTCCACTCAGCCTTGACCACAGATGGTTACGAAGTGCCAGAAGGTCACTACGAAGAGGAACAGATGAAACAGACAGTGGTGCCGAACCGCAATGCCATATTTGCTTCAATCCTCTATGGATATGCCCTTTCAGTAGCGCTTCGCGAAGATACTGACGTTGTCATTGCTCTCGGGGTCCACAGTGGCGATCATGCAATCTATCCCGACTGTAGACCTGAATTCTACGAGGCGATTGCCCACGCATTTGAGGTTGGTAACTGGGACAGCGAGAAGGTCTCGTTCCACCTGCCTTACATCGAGGGTGACAAGGAAATCATTCTCAGAGATGCTGAGGATGCACTGTCCAGTCTAAACCTCGATTTCGATACTGTGTTTGCCAATACGAATACATCCTACAATCCGGATTCACAAGGACGCTCGTCGGGACGCAGTGGTGCGGATGTAGAGCGGATTTTGGCTTTTCATGCGATTGGTCGGAAGGACCCTGTGCCCTATGTTGATTCATGGGAAACCGTCCTCGCCAATGCGCTACAAGTAGAACAGGAGATGAGAACATGACGACACGAATACGACGTTGGATAGAGACTGATACCGGACACAGAGTTCCGAATCACAAGAGCAAGTGCTGCCATTTGCATGGCCA
>JBJLBW010000013.1:0-12563 GCA_045568015.1 Candidatus Poseidoniales archaeon
CAAATAACTGAAGCACAAATGCGCAAGTGGAAGGGCCTTGGGTTCACAGATGCTCACATCGCGGATGCACTGTCCGGCTTCCCCGCCACCGGTTGGAACAGACTTCCCGAAGGCCGCACGGAAATTGATGTCATGAAGCGCCGCCACGAATTGGCGATTCATCCACGCTTCCGAATGGTCGATTCTTGTGCTGCCGAATTCGCAGCGGTGACGCCCTACTACTATGCGACATACGAAGGTGGCAGCGGTCAACTGGGTGTTGACCATGTCCCTGCGGAAAAGAAGGTCGACTGCCGCCGCCTCGTGGTCATCGGCTCTGGGCCGATTCGAATTGGACAAGGAATCGAGTTCGACTATGGAGCAGTACATGCGGTCCAAGCCATTCGAGAAGCAGGTCATGAAGCGATCATAGTCAACAACAACCCTGAGACGGTCAGTACCGACTTCGACACCTCGGACCGCCTATACTTCGACCCACTCACAACCGAATGTGTGGCAGAGATTCTGCTGAGGGAAGGCGCAGATGGCATCCTACTACAATTTGGAGGGCAGACCGCCATCAACCTCGCACTCCCTCTCGATTCAAGGATGGCTCATCTGAGCGAACAGGGTCTTGAATGCTCAATGCTAGGTACATCACCTGATGCGGTCGATGAAGCCAGCGATCGAGAGCGATTCGAAGCCTTTGGCCAACGTAGCATCATCCGACTACCAGAAGGGCGTACTGGGAAGACACCCGCCGCAATCCGTGCCGCCGTCGCTGAAATTGGTTACCCGGTTTTGGTTCGACCATCCTATGTATTGGGTGGCCGGGGTATGGAAATTCTAACCGATGATGCGCAGTTGGAGACTTACATGTCTGATGCCTACATCGCTCCAGACAAACCATTGCTCGTCGATGAATATCTGGGCGGTGCGATCGAGTTGGACGTCGATGCGGTATGTGATGGCGAAGAAGTCCTGGTCGGAGCGGTCATGGAGCATCTGGAAGAAGCAGGAATCCACAGTGGTGATTCCACCTGCTTCATCCCAACTCAGAATGTAAGTGAGGAAATACTTGCAAAGGTCCATGAGTGGACTAAAGAGATTGGAATAGGGTTGAAAATTCGCGGTTGCTTCAACATCCAATTTTGTATTTGTAACGGCGAACTCTACGTGTTAGAAGTGAATCCTCGTGGTTCGAGGACATTCCCCTTCGTGGCCAAAGCGACAGGCATTCCTCTGGCGAGAATTGCAGCACACATTACGATCGGTGAGCAATTGGCAAACATGGAGATTCCACGTCGCCAAACCGATGCCGTTTGTGTGAAAGCACCGGTGTTCCCCTTCCTCAAACTGCGTGGTCTTGATCCAGCCCCTGGTCCTGAAATGAAGAGCACGGGCGAAGTTATGGGCAGCCACGTCAATGCCGCTGCCGCCTACCTCAAGGCCCGCCTTGCAACAGAACTTCCAGTCCCAACACGGGGTGGGGTCTACCTCACTGTGAAAGATGAGGACAAGGGCAATCTGATTCCAATGGCAAGGTCTCTGCAAGAGATGGGCTTTACTTTACACGCAACCCAAGGAACTGCTAGGCACCTCCGTGATGTGGGCGGTCTTGAGGTCGAGACCTGTTATCGAATTGCGGAAGGACAGAGCCCGGATGCTCTGGACTTGATGCGTACCGGGAAGATCCAGCTCATCATCAATACACCACGGAACAGTGGTGGCGCTGTATTGGATGGAAATATGATGCGCCGTCTGGCCGTTGAACTGAACATCCCATTCGTGACGACAATGTCGGGTGCCCGAATGGAATGCGAAGCCATCGAGGTCGCACAAGATGGAATGCCAGAACCAAGAAGACTGGTTGTTGATTACGTCTAATCAGCAAGCGTCGTATGCTTCGATGATGTATTTGGTGAATGGGCTGGTCCATGCCAATTCTGAGAGCCCATCCTGCCCTTCTGCAGAATAAATTCTGACAACGTCTTGAACACGCACATTGCCTTCTGCGGATCGTGCAAGAATGGTCTTGGGCTTGAGCACCTTTCCGGTGCCGTGAGGGTCGAAAACAGTATCCAAGGCATCTGTAAGGAACCAATCGACCTTGCCGTCAGGCTCCCCTTCGTAGGTCTTCTTTGCCGCTCCTCTTCGGACCATTGGGGCAGATGCCTTCTTTGCAGGCTTCGGCTTGAATGTGGATGAACCACTGGTGGAGACGACCTTTCGCCCGCCACCGCGTGCCGCCATGTCAGCACGAACCTCCTCTTCGATACTCTCTCGGAGTTCTTCTTCGACCTTCTTTCGAAGTTCTTCTTCGACTTCTTTGAGAATGGTTGGGCGTAGTTCAGCGCTAATCTTCTCAGTCATCGTGCCTTCATCGAGGGAAGCGAGTTGTCCTGCCAAATCATCCCTCTCGGCTTGAGCGGATTGTGTTTCCGTCAAGTAATGCGCCGCCACTTGGACCAAGCTGGTTTCCATAGCGGCCTGAGCCTGTAATTGTACAACTTCGCCGGAGTGATCTCTCCACTTTCTCCACTGCAACATCGTGTGTGAATGAATGTCGGAACCACACTTTGGACAGAAGGAGCGCTTCGGTGGCTTGAGAACGGGGATGCCTCGCAGATCTTCGTTGGTGAGCGCGGTCTCATCAATTCCACCAGCCGCAATGTCGTGAATGTGGTGACTGGCTTCCATACCGAGGGCCATCGCCTCAAGGAATAGTGGGTCTCGTGTGTTGATTGAACCAGACTGAATGTGCCCCCAAGCATCTGTTTGTGAACTCATTAGAGCCACAGCGGCCGCTGCAGCCGGATTTGTTGTGTATCCCAGGGCGGCTTCCGAAAGGGTGCCTTTGGTCACCTTGGGTGGTGCTGCTGCTTGCACTTCCATTTGTTCTGGTGTGACTCCCGAACCTTCCGCGGGAGCGGCCAATCCGAGTTCGATTGGGTTATCTCCCTCTTCCACCTTCGCTATGAGGTCGAATTTTTCAGCCATGGACAAATCTTCACGGCCTCGAATCAATTCTTTCAGTTGGCGGACATCGTGCCCCGTCGACGTAATTGGGCCATCCGTTTCGAGGTCATGACCACACTGCAAACAGAATTTCGATGTTGCATCAACGCCGGCTTCGCAACTGGGGCAGTAGACCGGCATTACCCGCGCCACACCGACTTCCTCTTTCAAGCGTGTGGGTGGTTCGGGTTTCTGAACTACGTTCAGGATGATAACTCATCAATCGCCAATTGTAGAAGGTCTAGAATCGCTTGCCGGTCCATCTCTTCCAATATAGATGCCAATTTGGGTCCGTAATCTTGGTCGAGAACAATCCAATACATCAGCTGGAATGCATCCCGTAGTTTCATCTCTCTTTCCTTGGCCAATTCGCATACATGGTTGTTGATCGTGCCCCAATCCCAGTCGCAATCTGCGAATGCTTCCCTGAGGGTCTGAATATAGCCCACATCTCTTGGGTCCATATTCTGTTTTGCACCTTCGGAAATCTCCGTCTGGATGCGAAGCCTGAATCCATCTGGAAAATGTGGAGATGCAATCCAATTGCGCATCAATTGTAAACGCAGAATTTCGTTTTCAGTTGGTCCTTCATGATTATCATGAATCAGACCGCTGCGTTCAATTGAGTCCCAAACATTCTTGTCATTTTCACGTAACTGTGCAAGAAGTGCCAGATGTCTGAAAGTGATTTTGGATATGCCCAGATACCAACCGTCAAGATAATGTGTGTCTTCATCAATACCGCCATCTTTTTTTTCTCTAACACCAATAGTTTGTGAAAATGATGTAATTGCACTAGATTTGAATCTGTCCACTTGAGCATAACCAATTCTAGAAACCATGTCTTTCCATGCTTTCTGTTGCCTTCGACTAAGTTCGTCCCACCACCCTGGTTCTCTTTCACCCGATACAGTTTCAGATAGACATCGCTGGTATTCGTCTGCTAATTCAATGAGTGCGGTTCCAGTATCGAAATCGATATGTCTCTTGGGCTGATTCCTTGCGATTAGATAGCGCATGATTTGTGGAGGGACCAAGCGAAGGGCCTCGAGAGGTCCAATCGTCACACCTGTACTGCTGGACATCGCTCCAGCTCCCTTCAACGAAATCCATTCGTATGTAGTGGGGTAAGGGGGCTCTACATCGAATAACTTCACAATTTCTTTTCCGGTGTCGTAAGAGCCACCTGCGGCACCGTGATCCTTGCCGAAAGGCTCCATGGTCACGCCTCTCCAGGCCCACTTGGCTGGCCAATCTACTCTCCAAGGGAGTTTCCCTTCCCCTTTCGTGACATCGGATTGCCCCGGGTTACCTTCGGAATCTACCCAGTGGACAATGGGGTCTTCCCATCCTGTAACGGTGATTCCATCCATGCATCCGTTGGCATCTATCGGGTTCCAAGGGAACCAATTCTCATCGAGTTCTCTGCCCGAGACTCTTTCGATGATTTCTCGGATTTCGTCTGCACGATTGCAAGCGGTTCTGGACACCTCAGCAAATTTACCCGATTTGTAAGCATCATAATTGTAGATATATTCATCAATTTCTACACCGAGAATATTCAATGAATTCTTGAAAGGTTCAAGAAAATGTTGTGCGTAAGATATTCCTTGTTGGAATCGCTGTAGATCAGGGACACCATTCTCATCGGGCGGTGGGATGTTGGCCAACTGATGTCCAATGTACTGCTCATAAGAATCATCCAAAAACGAGTAAACCTTTCGCAAGGGGTCGGCGTCATCGACAAAGAAGACAAATTCAGCCTTCACTCCCTTCTCAAGCATTGTGTTCCAGCAAGCACGCTTGATGATATCTGAGGTCAGAATTTCCCGTAGGTGGCCGATGTGGAATTCCCCCGAGGGTGTAATCCCGGAGGCGATGACATGCTTGTCACCACGATGCGATAGGGCCTTCGCAATTGAATCGGCCCAGTGCATGTGGGTTCACCTCAGACTCTCACGGTTCGAATCAGGCCACGCAGTGGCACGCTGGAGACAGCATTGTCCTCGGTTTTGTTGACCAGCACGATGCTGAGGACGACTTCAGCTCCTCCTTCTTGCAGTGTTTTGATGGTCTTTCGCATGGTTTCTCCTGAGGACAATACATCGTCGACGACAACGACCTTTCGACCTGCGACGTTGCCATATTTGTTCGACAGGTGTCCATCACCTTCTTCGGAGACAGAACGGAAAATCGCTACATCCACATCGAGATAATCGGCAATCGAATTCGCAAACAAAATCCCATTCAGACTGATCCCCACAATCGTGTCGACTTCATCGACTTCCTCCTCCACAACGTCGGCCATGATGGCTCCAATCGCATTGATTCGATTTGGGCGTGCACCAATGGTTCGCCATCCGATTCGAACATCGGCTGGCTGTTCCGTCTCTGAGGCTCCAGAATTCAACCACATCACGGTTCGTTGTGAGATGGATAACTCGTCCGCAATTTGCTGCGTATTGAGTCCTTGTTCAGTCATATCTGCGACCTTTTGACGCAGTTCGTCTATGCTCAGTGCCATGTGAATCGTGAATGTCTGCGAGTCCCAGTCCTATCAAATCACCGGACAGAGTCCATAGGACTCTACCTAAAACCGACCCGTACTGCCAAATCCGCCAGAACCTCTACCGGTATCATCGAGTTCATCTCTGGCCACTTCGACAAAATGAATTTCAGGCACTCGTTTTAGGAGTAATTGGCCGATCCTTTCACCCTTCTCAACCACGAATGAATCACCTTCTCCAATCCAGTGTGCGAGGACCATCAACTCGCCTCGATAATCTGCGTCAATCGTACCGACGCCATTGGGTAGTATGAGTCCGCGCTTCCCCAATCCTGATCGACAACGAACCTGCCCTTCCCAACCTGGTGGAATCGCCAAAACGAGTCCGGTCGGCAGCATTTCCGTCGTCCCCTTCTTGACCTCGACACGCTCGACAGAATGCAAATCAAATCCAGCCGCCAAATCACTGCCTTGAACCGGCAGCATGGCATCGGGGTGGATGCGGGCAATTCGCACCTCCAGGGGTCTGTCCATCACACCACGCGCTGAGCAGGGGAACATTGGTTCTGTCGGTGGTCTCAAGAAGGGGATGCGAGTGGGCGAGTCGATGACGGACTTCGATTACGAGTCATTGCTCGACCGGGCACGGGACAAGATTCCAGAGGACATCTCGTCTCGCAGCCGTTGGACATTGCCTGAACCAGACGTTCTCATCGAAGGTTCGCAAACCATTTTGCGCAACTTCAACGAAATGGTCTCAATGATGGACCGTGACGCTGACCATGTCTACCATTTCCTGCAAAATGAACTCGGAACAAGTGGTACGCGTGACAAAGGTCGTATTCTTCTCAAGGGCAGAATTCCTCCTCGTCGAATCAAGGAGAGAATCGTTGCTTACGTCAAGGCATTCATTTTGTGTCACCAGTGCAATGCACCGGACACATCTTTTCTCAAAGAGGATCGAACGACTCTTCTGAAGTGCCAAGCTTGTGGTGCGACACGCCCGGTCAAACTGTGATTACTTCGGACTGAAGTCGAGCAAGACCTTGCCTCTATTGCCCCGATTGTGGATGTGCTGCTGTGCTGCAGCCACATCCTCGAATCGATAGACAGAATCGATTACCGGGTCGATGTGTCCTAACTCAAGCATCTTGGCCAAAGAAATCATCTGTTCACGAACAACATCTTCATCTTTCCACATGCCCATGTGGACACCGAAGACCGCTTTGTTGGAGTTCATCATTCGAATCGGGTCAAAACGCGGAGTTGTCCTCCACATGTTGAGTGCTTTCAACATCGAACGCTTCGGACCTTTGACAGCAGAAGAGGCGCCGAATACATAGAGCCGTCCGCCATTGCGCAATGCGCGGTATGAGTCCATGACATTCTTGCCACCGACCGGATCCAATGCATGGTGTACACCACCATTGTCGTCCTTGATTCGCCTGACAAAATCTTCTCCACGGGGAATGTGAATCATGCCTTGTGCCTCGACAAAATCCGCCTTGTTTGCAGAGGCTGTTCCGTAGACCTTTCCCGCCTCTAGGGCCTTTGCGAGTTGCGCGGTTGCAGTGCCCACACCTCCTGCAGCATGATGAACAAGAATGGAATCACCCGGCTTGAAATTACCCAAGTAAACCAACATGTGGTGGGCGGTGAGATAGGTGACTGGCATTGCGGCTGCAGCATCAAAAGAGACATTGTCTGGCAATGGCCATACACGATTTTCATCCACCACTACCTGTTCTGCATAGCCACCAAATCCAGAGAGTGCGACCACACGATCACCAACAGAAAAATCACTAACGTTTCCACCGAGTTCGCTGACGATGCCTGAGATTTCATATCCCGGTGTGAATGGGAAATCTGGTGCTGCTCCATACAATCCCTGCCTCATCATCAAATCTGCAAAATTGATGCCAGCCCTGTGGACTTCTATTCTCACTTGTTCGTCCGCAGGCTTCGGATTCTCCTCTTCGATAATTTCGATGGCCTCCAGGCCACCCCTACGTGCATAGACTACGCGCTTCATGTTCAACCCTCAATTGTCATTCGCAACTCTTCTGCAACGGTTCCCGAGCGAAGATGTTCAAGGAGTTCAGGGATGTTCTCTTCCCCGGTCAGTGTATACCAAACGCCTTCTGGATAAACAACGCATGAAATCCCACGCTCGCATTGACCCAAGCAACCGGCCTTTTGAACCCGAATATTTGCAATCCCTTCGGCCTTTGCAGCCGTCTTTACGGCTTTCATCAACGCCAAACTCTCCTTGGCCGCACAACAGCCTCTTGGTGAATCAGCATCTCGTTCATGCGCGCAGAAGAACATATGTCGTTCAAAGCCAGGCATAACATCACCCCAACAGATCAATTTCTTTGACAAGTGTCCAATCACGAGATGATAATCCATCGATATCGTGACTCCAGGTCCGAACGAGCACTCGACCCCAACCGAGTTCGAATTCTGCATGGTGGTCCTGCTCTTCGCAAATTGCACCAACCTTGTTGACGAATTCCAAGGCGGATGCGAAGTCAGGGAAGGACCAGACGCGCTCCAAATGATGGTCGTCGATGACTTGCCAATCGGGGTGGGCGTCCATTCATTCAACCCCAGAGATGATCGTCGTCTCCACCTTTGGTCTTCTTCTCCACATCTTCGTGGATTTTGGTTCGGCGTTTCTGGTCTTCACGCTCAAACTTGAGTAGTTCTTCATCATCGATGTAAGCAGGTCTCATGTGTGCAATCAAGCGAACCTCGACGATTACGTCGCGCGCGATATAGCGGTAAACACCGTCGGTGTCCAAAATTTCTACACTCATTTTGTTGGTCCCAATCAGGCGACCTCGGACCCATTCTCCAGCCCCCTCGGGCAATGACCGAGCATCGAGAAGGACCTCAACCAAATCATCGCGCCTCATACCAGCACGCCGATCGAGCAATGGGCCTGTGAGCACATCTTCGCATACTTCGGGCTTGCCAAGTGTTTCCCAAATTGAGAGTGCCCAATCAGGTAGGTTAGGTGAATCATCTGGCATCGGAATCGAACAGCCCACTCATCGGTTGCTCTTGAACCGATGGGTTGGAACAGCCTCTTGTTTGAAGAGGGATGGTCTACGCCGCAATGGTGAGGGGAACGCATGGTTTCAGTCGCTTGGAGAGCAATCCCAACCGTTTTGACCGTTGAAGAACTACTCGATAAGGCGTTCAGTAAGGCGAAGAAGGCCGGCGATGCTGTTGTCGACAAAGATCGTGTGTATCGAACTCGGAAGCAGATGACACGAATGGTGGGCTCTGCCGGCGATTCACTCTCATCAACCCTTCTGGATTGGGTTCGACGTTGGCCCAGCCTCGACAAAATGTCTTCATTTGATGTGGCGATGGTCGAGGCAGCAGTGGGTTGCGACGGCTATAGACAGAGTTTGGGCGCCTGCCAATGGGCTGCCGAGAAATGCGTCGAGATTTCGCAACAAAATGCCAAAAAGTTGCGTAGAATGGTCAACCTTCCTCCGATGCATGAGTCTCGAAGAGAAGCCTATGGCCGCATTTCCAGCATCATGGGTCGAATCGACAAGAATCTCGATTTCCTTCGTGAGGCTCGAGACACACTTCGGACTTTACCAATGATTGACCCGACCGAACCATGTCTGGTGGTCGCCGGAGCACCCAATGTAGGCAAATCCGCACTCATCGCATCCATGTCAAGCGGCAAACCGGAAATCGCGGCCTATCCATTTACAACACGGCAACTGCATGTGGGCCATTTTGTCAACCGGCGCATGAAATACCAACTCGTCGACACCCCTGGTCTTCTGGACCGTCCAATGGAGGAACGCAACCAAATTGAGATGCAAGCGATTGCAGCACTGGAACACGTTGGCGATCTCTGTTTGTTCTTGATGGACCCATCAGAATCCGGTGGCACCAGTTTGGAAGTACAGACCAACCTGCTCAACGAAGTGGCAGGTTTGTTGCCCCAAACCCCCTTGATTGTCATCGACGGAAAAGGTGACCTTCTAGAGAATATCGATGCTGAAGAATGGGCAGCAGTTTGCGAGATGGAAGCAGCATTGAGCGAAGACCCAGAAGGTCCCATCCCCGAAATTCGAAACCCGGATACAGGCCACCTTGTCATCAGTGCAACAGAATCAGCTGGTATCGAGCGCTTGCGATACGAAATCATTGAGAGAATTGGTGAAATGCGAGAAACAGATCCACTTTCATTGCCAGAAAATTGGCACGTGCGCGACGATTCAGTTTGAATCAAATCGTCGTCACATGGCCACAACGAACGCAGAATACCTTGCGTTCAGCCACCGCAGGCTCGAGTCCACCGATATCGATGGCCGCTCCACATCCACTGCAGTTGAACCCACTCATGTTCTACCCCACCCACATTCGGTTCTTGAAAGCCACGCAAAGGCTCAGTCCTTGCGAGCCTTTGCAACCATAGGAAATGCCATGTGCATTCCAGATGCACACAAGCCGAGACCTGCGAGGGTTAGGATTACTTCAACCCAAGTTGCGAGATGCACAGACCATTCGGTCGAAATTTCATTGTCCTGGAGTTCAATGGCTCCTTGATCACCGCCGGTGACAAATCGAACACTTCCGGGCTCCAAATCGTGTCCGATGGTCCCTTCATGGTCGGGACCCCCTGCGAGGAATTCGTAATCTGAGGCGGTGCAATTTGTCAAACCGGTATCCCCTGGCGGACAAGATTCTGCGTATTTGGAGTCGACGATACCAATCCAAGCCGCATCATCCAATTCCATTGAGATGTCAAGGTGAACATCGAGCAAAAAGAATGCGGCTGGTACATCGAGATCAGATTCAGACATCCCGGTCGCACATTCGTCTTGTGTTCCCACGCATGGAAGTGCTGGAATTTCATCGTCGATGGTTCCAGAGGCGAATCCAAAGAAGGAAACCAATACCAAAAGCAAGCACAGCGACCCTGTTGCAAAAGGGAGCAAAGACATGACTCTGACCATGATTGACATCGTTTCACTTCCCCTATGCACTCGCCATCAATTGTAACACCAACGCACCGATCATGATTGCGGGTGCGACATAGAGCAGAATATTCCAGCGTTTTCGCTGTCTTTCTCGACTTTCGTATTCTTCAGAACATTTCGTCTCACCACAGATTGACGGGTCGCGGTTGAGTGCGATGGGACATTGACAAATGGCACAATGGCGATGTGGGGCCACGTAGGCGTTTGAACTGGCTGATTTTGGCAAACCTGTTTTGCTGCCTTTCCGCTTCTTCTCACCTGCCTTGGAACTCTCTACATTTGCGCGAATCTGGTCGGCGAGTTTCTGCTTGTTGGCCATATTCTCATCCTACCTCAATACGTGTCCCAATGAAGGACTTGCCTGCCAAAGCATCAGCAATCCGTTCCAATTCCCTTCCATCCAGAACTGCCAATGGCAATTTGTTGTCAATGGCAGCCTGAACTCCAATGGGATCGATGACCGCCGAACCCCCTGCTTTACCATGTACTGGTGGCCCGACAATTTGTTGCAACTCAGATAGTGTCATGGATTCTATAGGTCGGGCACCTGAATCGACTCTTGGGTCGGATGAATAGACGTGTGAAACATTTGTCGCGATCAAACATCTGGCCGCATTTGCCTCGATCGCCAATCGGATTGCAACATTGTCTGTGGTGTGCCCTGGCCGGGTACCTCCCATGACGACAACATTGTGCGCCTCAAGACCCCTGGCAGCAGATGCAACATCCGAGGGGATTCCTGCACAAACATCCAGATTGGCCCCTTGCAATATTTGGGCGACAATCGCAGCATTCAATCGAGTCGCTGCAATCCCGATTTCATCTAATGCAGCGACGTCGTCAAGGACCGGTTTCGCCAGTTCAATCGCCTCACGGGCCGGGGCTCCCCCTCCAACAACGATTCCAATCGGTGTATCGCAGGCAGAAAGAAGGTCGGCTAGTGAGGAAAGCCAAGCGTGCCTCTCATTCTCTTCTGGACGCAGTAAACTGCCACCAAGTGCGAGGACCAGAGGGGCTGCCATCATGGTAGTCGCACCGGTGACGATTCATGACACCTTCCCTTCCGGGCGGCTACGCCGCCGGAAGGATTGATGAGGGCCGAGGCAACGGCAAGGTTGAGGAAGCGCTATGTCCGAGGATCTTGAGATGCAGCAGCGACGTCTCAAAGCGAGGAATGCATTGGATGATTTGAGCAACATGCGAGGTATGGGTACCGAGCTTGTGACCGTAATCATTCCACCTGACCGAGCCATCCACGATGTAAGGCAACAATTGTCTCAAGAATTGGGACAGGCATCCAACATCAAATCCAAGCAAACCAAGAAGCACGTTTCTGATGCGATCGAATCCGCAATATCCTCGATAAACAACATGAAGGCAACGCCTGAAAATGGCATCGCTCTCTTCACCGGTCACGTCATTGTAGGCAATAACAAGACAAGAATGACAACGATTGTCATCGATGACCCTCCTGAACCCTTCCGATCATTCCGCTATCGATGTGACAGCACGTTTGAGGTCACACAGTTGGAAGACATGCTGATCGACAAAACCTGTTATGGAATTTTAGTCATAGATCGTGGAGAAGCCGCTTATGGTTTGGCCAGCGGAAAATCAGTCCACTGTCAGGAAGAAATTCAGTCCAACATCATGGGCAAGCACCGTCAGGGTGGGCAATCCGCACAGCGTTTCGAGAGGTTGATTGAAGAGCATGCTCACAAATTCTTCAAGCGAACAGCAGAGCATGCAAGTAATTACTGGCTTGGTTTGATAGACAATATGGAAGGCATCATTATCGGCGGCCCGGGGCATACCAAGGATCAAGTTTTGAAAGGCGATTTCTTCCATCATGAAATTGCTAAACTTGTTCGTAAACCAACCTTTGATGTAGGCTATTCCAATGAATCCGGATTGCGCGAATTGGTGCAGAGAGCGGGCGGTTTGATGCATGAAATCGAATTGGATGCTGAGCGCCAATTGGTCAATCAATTTCTGTCTGAAATCATGCAACAGCATCCGAAAGCAACGTATGGTGAGATGATGGT
>JBJLBW010000014.1:0-12547 GCA_045568015.1 Candidatus Poseidoniales archaeon
TCTCTTGCCTCAACCGTCGCTTCATCGGGTCGGGTGCGAACCATGAATCCCAATTCGGATGCGTCAAGCAGTCGATCTCCGTGTGTAGCGGGGTTGACAAAAGAAATGACGCTTGCAAGAGAGTGATTCTCATCGACAATTGCAAACATGGTTTGATTCTCTAAAGCAGGATTTCTCTCGACATATAAGTCCCGAATTTCGGTTTTATCCAACAATACAAACAACACTTTTCCACGACTCTCTTCCAAGGTCGGCCAACCCTGTTCTACAATCGCACTTCGCAAGGTTGGTGCATCCGATTGTACATCAGCGGGGGTAATGGTTTGTTCAACCGGCCACGTTGCATCAATGTCTGCCTGAATCAGCTCCAAGATATTCTGTGCCTCGACTTCATTGGGATCGTCTTTCGGCTCGATAAATATCCAGATGGGGGCATGATTCGAATGGTTGTTAGACCAATCCAAGAGAATTTGCATACAACTCGTGAACAACTCACAATTTGAATAGAAATCCAGGGTTGTGTGATAGACTTGAAGCCCACTTTGCGGGCTGTAATGAACATCCAACTCAAATTGTCGCACACCCAATCGATCCGCTTGAATATCCAAATCAGTATGCGTGTAATTGTATGCAGGATTTAATGCCCACATCCCTGGCGTTTTGAGGTGATATGAGTTGTGAGTCCCCTTCATTCGAAGGTGATTGAGTCGAATTTCTTCAAGCGGTTCTTCTTCGACAATTTCATCCTCACCGAAGCAACCTGCTAGCGTGCTCATCAGAAAGAGAATGGTCAAAGCTACCGCCGTACCCTTCATTTGAACACCTACACAGTCGCATAATACGTCCGGATTGCATCTTCCAATTGTTCCATGACCGCACCCTCGTCAATGGTGAGGGTTTCCCCATCCCTGCGCAGGGGTTTTCCATCGACCCACATATCGAGGCAATCTGCATTACTGTAAATCAAATTGGCGAGCAACCTCCGACCATCTTTTCCAATTGGTCTCATGCGAATATCGTCGAGATTCCATGCGACCCAATCCGTTGAACCTCTAACCCCCAATTCATAGGTTTGAACAGGTTTTAGCAAAGTTGCATCCCAGTGATCGTGTCGTTGAATCAAACTGGCCGCCTTCATTTCAGATCGCATGTCGAGCGCATTGTTGCTTGCGGCTCCGTCCGTCCCCAATCGAACATCGACACCAGCCTCAATCATCGCCGGATAAGACATCGTCCCACCCGTTGCCAATTTTTGGTTGCTGACCGGACAGTGGACTGCGTGAACCTCATGCTCGGCCAAGATTCGCATCTCGCGCTTGGTAACCCAACCGCAGTGCGCACAAACAGTCCCTTCCTGGAAGTAGCCAATACTGTCGAGATATTCGACAGGGTACATTCCATGCTTTGCGTGACAATCGGCAACTTCCTGGCGTGTTTCAGAGGTGTGAATACTCAGTGTACACCCCGTTTGGTTGGACACATCCGCGGCTTTTTTGAGCATGTCTTCAGTACATGAATACACGGAATGCGTTGCGATTCCAAAGGAGACTCGTTCTGGCGCGGATGAACCGCTGCGGACCAAACTTTCGACATGTCGCAGAGCATCACCTGAACCCGCTTTGAAATTCGGCGTCAATCCATCTGTAATCGGACCACATACAATGCCGCGAAGGCCGCTCTGCACGAGAACTTCACCGACCACTTCAGGGTGGTAATACATATCACAGGCAAACGAAGTACCGGTGGCGATGAGTTCAGCGGCAGCGGCTCTTGTACCAATTTCTACAAATTCAGGCGTCAATCCTTTTTCAGTAGGGAAAATACTCTCTTCCAACCATCGCATTAAGGGTAAACCTTCCCCCATTGAACGATTCAGAACCATCGCCAAATGGGTATGCCAATTTTGGAAGGATCTTGTGAGTAAACGTCCACTCCCGTCGATTTGGAATTCGACGTCTTCATCCCCTAAACTTCGTATCCAATCTCCATCGGGTTGAAGGATAAAATCACCCTGATGTGGACGCCCATCAACATCGATTAACCAAGAATCGGTATACCGAACAAGTCCACTCGTCTCGTCCGCCATGAAGGGTGGAGAAAATCGACCATCCATCAGTGTTCTTGCCTCAACTTGAAATCAGTCCCTTCGATGGACGGTCTATGTCGGACCCCTATCGAACACTCGGGGTCTCCAAAGATGCACCTCATGCAGAGATTAAACGCGCCTTCCGAAAGTTGGCCCGCCAATACCATCCCGATCGCAATCCAGATGATTCAGCTGCAGAAGAGCGATTCAAGGCTGTTCAGAACGCTTGGGAAAAGTTGGAAACGCCGGAAAAACGTAGACAATTCGATGAAGAGCAGCAGATGAAACAGGCTTTCGGCGGCATGGGTGGAATGCCCGGTGGCGCAGGTGGAATGGGAATTGACGACCTCCTTCGTCAGTTCATGGGAGGTGGAGGTCGTCCGCAAGCCTCACCGTTTGCAGGAAAACCCCGCCAAAATCAGCCCCAAACCGCCAAGGGCGCTGATATTGCAGCGCCGCTCGACATCGATATTGAGCGAGCATTGGAAGGGGGCAAAGTTCAGTTTACACACAATCGATTGGTCCGTTGTTCTGAGTGTAATGCAAGGGGTTGTGTCCATTGTACAAACCTTGGAGTCCATCGCAAGAAAACCCGCCTCACATTGAATGTCCCAAAGGGGGCGAAACATGGGCAACAACTCAAGTTGCCAAAGATGGGCAATGAACATCCGTCCGGAGAACCTGGAGATTTGACCGTCACCCTCCGTATCGATGCGGAAGAGGGTCGTCGTTGGGAGGGTGAACATCTCATCCAAGAAGTCGCGATTCCATACTCGAAACTCATGCTTGGAGGTGAGGTGAGAGTATCGACTCCTGCTGGAAAAACAGTCTCGGTAAAAGTCGCCGCAGCAACCCGAATAGGAGATCGAAAACGCCTGCCAAAGATGGGTTATGCCGGTGCTGATTTGGACATTGAATTTACATTGGATGAACCGGAGTCCCTAACCCCCTCTCAAAAGGCCGCTTTGGAGGCTCTTCGAGACACAGGCATGTGATGGACACGCCCTTAAACCAGATTCTCCGGCCTACGGCCGGCGGACACCATGGGGGACTTCTCTGATGTGGCAAATTTTGCGGTAGAACACCGCACGAAGTTCCACGTAGCAATCATCCTCTTTTCGATTGTCATGGTTCCGGGATTGATGCAAACACTCACGCCAATCGACGTCGAATCCTATGACATGGACAGCCCAGAAATGGAAGCCGAGAAAGTCATCGATGACGAATTTTCATCCAAGGAATTGACGGTTGGTTTTGTCGTTTCGATCCGAGACCCATCATACATACAAAATGGTCATCAAGCACCCCATACAGATGCCGATGATAACCCAGATCGTTTGATTTTACCAACACCACAAGAAATCGCACCATTCCAAGGAGAAGGTGAGGGATTTTCGGGTGAGGGAATCCCCGAAGGTGGCGTTTTCAACTTGACATTCTTGCGTGAACTTGAGCAAAAAATCATCATTGCTCGCAGCAATCCCCTCGCCGAATTTTATCGTCCAATCGTCAGTGAATTGACAGGGGAGAGCGCCAATGGGACCCTTTCGTTGTTTGAACAATTTGAGGCATTCATGGACAACCGTTCTCTGTTGACAAGAGAGGCTACAGATCCATTTGGGAACATCGTGCAACCACTCACCAATTGGTCAGATTGTGGTGTGTTGGAATGCTTGCGTTATGACGATCCAAATTTGACACAGGCACACATCGATTTGGCTGCCAATCGGATGATTATTGCCAACCCCAGTGTATTTTTGCGTTGGACGACCACAGATCGTGCTTTCCTCCCAGATTCGAGCAGCCCGGTCATCGGTCCAGTCGGAGGCGAGGTTGGAGAAGACGGTACCTTCGAGAATGCGACTTGGATGCCGGGCAGATGGTCTGCTTCAGCGACTTGGATCTTGATTCAGTTGGACAAAGAGGACATGATTGCTTCAGGCTATACATTCGTATGGGGTGAGGCTCGTTCAGAACCAGGTTCGTTGACTTGGCATGGACTTGAACTGTATACTACACCCCCCGAATTGACAGCTGAAGAATGCAAAGAGAGCCGTGATTCTGGAGAAGGCCCATGTTCTGCAGATTGGGCTTTGCTCAGTTTAGAGCATGAGATTCGAGCGACAGATCAACAATCGGTGTCATTGCTTGCCCCACCGGTAGGAATCAACATTGAGGTCAATCGGGAATTGCAACAATCATTCACCCTGCTCGCAACGATGTTTGTATGTATCCTCATTCTGTTGTGGGGTAGTTTACGTCGTGTCTCGGATGTTGCGATTGTAGCCACAACACTCGGATTCAGTTTACTGTGGATGCAGGGAATGATTGGTTGGGGGATGATTATTGGAACGACAATCGATGTCAAAATAATCAGTCGAAGTCAGTTTAGCAACCTTCTACCGATTCTAATTTTGGCTTTAGGAATCGATGATAGTTTACACGCACTCCATCGGTACAAAGAAGAACGCACTCATGGAAAAACGATTGATCAAGCAGTCCACACCAGTCTTTCGCGCGTAGGTCGTGCGATTATGCTTACATCCATGACCACGATTGCTGCGTTTTCGGCAAATTTCACCTCAAGTATCCCCGCACTGAGGTCATTCGGTCTCGAAGCCGCATTGGGCGTAGCATCAGCGTTTGTATTGACAGGCCTTTGGGCTCCATTAATCCGTTACGATATCGACAAGTGGATGCAAAATAAAGACCGGTTGGTCCAGGAATCTGGAGACAGTTTGTATCTCGTCCCCAAGCATTGGTTGGCCAGACTTTCAGGCGGTTCGGCTTGGGCTGCCCCTATCATCCTCGCCTTCGCCATCTTGTTGACCGCCATCGCTACACCAGTGATGTTGTCTTTAGAGGGTGATTTCAAAATTGAAGATTTCATCGATGAAGAATCTGAAATTGCCCAATCGGTATTCCTCATCAATGATCGATTTAGTTCAGAAGGAGAACCCGCATTGATTCTCATCGAAGGAGACATGCTCAATCCAGATGTATATGCTGCAATCGATGAATTACGCGTCAACATGAATACTGTGGGCCCAGAAGATCCGAATCGTTTCACAAGGTTGCCAACGGGCCAAGTTGAGTTGCATGCGATTGACGAGTTGGTTTTCTGGTCGATGGGAAGCCTTGCATCAAATTCGGAGCCATTTGTTCAAGCGGGTTGGAATGAGTCACTGCCAGGAAACGGCGTTGATTGTGAACGCCTTCCGATGACAGGATTGCCCGACGTCTCAACGAGAGGCTGTCTACAATTTTTGTATGGATTTTTGACGGTTCATGGGATACCAGCAGCCGGAATCATTCCTGAAATTCCACCGAGTATACCACAATTGTACATCTCCCCAGAATGTGAAATCGATCCAAATGCGACCCACCTCTGTGCGGACGGATCAACCCCTTCCTACAATCGCATGACCATGCGATGGGGAATTATCAAGCCCGAAGAATTCACAATCACAAAGCAAGCTCTCGATGAAATTGAACGCGATTTGATACCATTCGCCAATCTTTCGAACGGAGCATTGGAGACCCGTAGTAGTTTGGACTCCTCTACCGATGAACAACCGGTCACATGGGCGATTTCTACAGGTTCACCAGTGACAAGGTATGTCGCCGCCTCAAGTATGCAAAACGAGCTCCAAGGTACACTTATTCTTGGGGTATATCTCTGTTTAATCACACTGTGGTGGGGCTTCAGGCCGAGTGTGAATCAATCCATTGCAGCTTTTCGCAGAGGCAAAGAAGAGATTGCTTTACTCGCAACATGGGGTCTGCTCGCAGGGTTTGCCATCGGTGCGGTTATGGGCCAGATCTATGGTGGGACCGTTGGTGGAATTTGTGGACTCGTCATCTTCCTTCTCAATTTCTTATGGGGGGAAAGGGCCCTCGCCTTCGCGGTAATCACAACCTTCCCAATCCTGGTCGTTGTCGTTTGGCTGTATGGAATGATTGCAGTGGCAGGGTATGGTCTCAACATGGTAACAGTAGCCATTGCAGCGATGAGTTTGGGTGTTGGAATCGATTATGTTATTCACGTTGTTGAGCGTTTCAGAGAAGAACGTGAAAAGGGCCGTTCGGTCCATTCATCCCTTGTCGCAATGGGTGGTGCATCGGGGCTGGCACTGGTTGGCTCAGCAGTATCGGATGTCACCGGTTTTGCCATTATTTCATTCTCTCCGATGGGCTTCTTTGCCGCCTTTGGATTGTTCTGCGCGTTGATGATCGCTCTGAGTTTCATCGCTTCGATGATTATCGCAAGCAGTGTTCTCGGCATGATCTCTTGGCGCGAGATTCAAGCCGAATCGAAACGAGCAGGCGGTATTCGACAATTACAAATCAATGCCGAAGAAAGACTGGGCATTCGCGGGGGCACTACGGATGAGTGAAGTTCCACGTTTGCGTCAACTCGAGCGCCGGGAAACCGATTTGGTTTTGAGATGGAAGGATGAAACTGAACATGCCGTCACATATACTGAATTGCGGTTCTGGTGTCCTTGTGCGAATTGTAAACCTCGCCGCGAGGTAGCATCGAGAAGTGAAGCCCTTCGCGATGAGGTGGGCCGACTGAGAAACGAGAAACCAAAGGCCGAAAATGTAGGTGGATATGGAATTCGGTTCACATTTGCATCCGGTTGCAACTCCGGAATTTGGAGTACGGATCGCCTTCACGCAATCGCGACAGGTTCTCCAGATCCGGATTCATTGTGATGGGCGAAGTGTCTTAACGGACACCCCGGTCGTTCCCTTCAGCGAAGACGTGGGTTGTCCCGCTTCCTCGCTCCGCGATGGTGGATGATATGAACCCGGATTCCGATGAGGACGATGACTGGACCAAGTATGCAGATACAGGTTACACATCGACATATGATCCATGGGCGGACATGGTTCCCGCCACCGAAATTGAGGAGGAGGAATTCGATGATGAGTTCAACGAATTTGGGGATGAGGAATTCCGTAGAACCGACATTCCTCGATGCCCTGCACCCGCGGGGATCGAACACACCATCCGCATGGGTACATGCAACCACTGTCTTGGTCGCGTAGCTGGGGTACGAATTGCTGGAGATCCTCTTGCTACAGTTGGTGAGCGAGTTCGCAACCAAGCGCTTGAGAGAGATCCCGATTTGAAGGTGAACGATGACATAGATTGCTGTCCTTTTTGTGAAGATCTGTTTATTGAGATCGATTTGATTGTCAAGCGAATCGCCGAGGGGGTCTCTGACGTTGAATTTTCCAAAGCACAGTTGGGGATCCATTTTGCCAAAGACCATGTCGCCGCCGAGGAAGTCCTTCGCTCGACAATTGCAGCCACAGGAAGCCGCCCACTCAAAGCAACCCTTTCAGAATCGATTCAGTCCGCAGTCACCGAGAAAATACCCGGGATCGTGTGGGTCAAGGAGCGCCCTGAAGTGATGCTTCTCTTCGACACACTCACCCTTGGGGTCAATGCAGATGTTCGTGCACTGTACTTGTATGGGAGATATCGCAAACTCGCACGAGGGCTTCCACAAACTCGCTGGCCCTGCAGGGCCTGTAGGGGCCGGGACGGAGGTTGTGAATCTTGCAATGGGACCGGTCAACAGTATCCACACAGTATCCAGAGTTTGGTTTGTGAACCAATGGTGGAATTCACGACCGCATCCTCCGATGCATTCCATGGGATGGGGCGCGAGGACATTGATGTCCGCTGTCTTGGAGATGGTCGCCCCTTCGTCGCTGAAATGAAATCACCTCACCGCCGAACAATCGATTTTGATAAACTGACCAAGAGCATCAACAAAGCTGCAAAAGATCAGATCGAGATTCACGGCCTCCGCCTGTCCAATCGTGCGGAAGTATCGCGAATCAAAGAAACAAAGGCTGAGAAATCCTACACAATTCGTTTCAAGAGCAACCATACACTATCCGATGAGGAAATTAACACACGAATCGAGTCACTATCCGGGCAGACTCTCGAGCAACAGACACCACAGCGCGTGGCCCATCGCCGAGCGGATAAGGTCCGCAAGAGAAAGGTAGTCTCGGTTGAAAACATCCTCGTAGAGGATAATGAAATTCAATTCGATGTTCGTTGCGAGTCTGGGACTTACGTGAAAGAATTGGTCCACAGTGATGAAGGGCGAACAAATCCATCCGTTGCTGGTCTTCTAGAGGCGGACTGTGAGGTCATTTGGCTTGATGTAAAAGACATCCACGCCGATTGATTTTCGATTTATTGTTAGGCGGTGCGCTTAATTAGGGGCGGCAGGTCGCCCGATTCCCCCTAAAGGGGGAAATGGAGGCACTCATATGCGTCGAAGTAAGGGAACCCGTCAGGGCACTCGAAGTATTCTCAAGCGTTCTAAGTCTGATAAGGGTCGTTTGAACATTCGTAGAATCATGCACACATATGCGCCAGGCGACCGTGTATCCATTGTTCTAGACGGCGGACAGCAGCGTGGAATGCCACACCGTCGATTCCAAGGCCGCACCGGATTTATCCAGGAGCAACAAGGTAGGGCGTATGTCGTCGCAGTTAAGGATGGCAACATGAAAAAAACAGTCATTGCTCGACCAGAGCACCTACGACCATTGGAGTGAGAACCATGTCAGAGCGAGAATACACAGATTATGCAAGCGTCCGTGACGCACTACTAGCCGCCCAAGAGCGCCGAGGCTTCCTCTCATACGAGCAGAAATTGGCCCTCCAGCATGCTGAGTGGGCAGCCAGTGATCAGCGAAACGGTCACAAAACAGATTCCAAGGTGTACAAATCATTGTACAACGATTTGGTGGGTATTGAGAAGTTGGAAGACCATCCTGATATCTGTGCAAAGATTGCTGAGATGATGCCAATGTCTGTTGAAGAGGTCCGCTCGATTCTTGCGAGCAAGCGCGTACCGATGGATGATGGCGAAATCGAGACCATTGTCACCACGGTGCGCAAGCAAATTCTGTGATATGACACATTCCGGTCCAATGCGACCGTTCTATTATTGAGGCAATACCGACTTCGGAGGACTGATTCAGATGCAACCCAGAGACTCATCGGGACCGGCAGGCGAGCCAGGACCTCTCGACGGGGAGACGCATGCACGAGTACTGGATCACCAACCCAGCGGTATGATACAAGCGATTTCCGAGAAAGGATTGTATTTGATTCGCATCCGGTCCCCAGCAGGCAGTTCAAACCATTCACCAGGCACTTTGATTGAGCTTGAAGGCGTCAACGTTCTAGGGACCACACGCCATCGAGACTTGTCGATCATGGCTCAATCAGAACTTCACGAAGTAGTCAAAGAAAATCTAACTGCAAACCCTGAAGTTTGTTTGTCATTCTACAACCGAGCCGGCAATTTGACGCTCAAGATGCACGCGTTCCAACTATTACCTGGAATTGGAAATTCAAAAGCCATCTCCATGGTTGAAATTCGTGGTCGTACTGGTTGGGAAACCATCGCTTCATTGGATGAAGCATGCCAGATCGACGCCGCTGATTTACTCGCAGATCGATTGTGTCAGGAAATCGTTGATCCCCACACAACACCCAACCTTCTCGATTTGCTCATCCGTGCGTGAGGGATTCATGTGGAGCGCGATGCGCGCTTTCTTGTCGATTTACATCGTGATCGACACTTGATAGATCGAGAATTGGGGCAGCATTATTTGATCGATAATTCAGTGTTAAACGCAACAATTGAGATGTCGGGAGACCTTTCCCAACAACATGTTCTCGAAATCGGTTGCGGCCCCGGTTCTTTGACCAATCATCTCCTTCACGCGGGCGCGCGCGTGAGCGCGATTGAAATCGATGAGGGTTCTTTGGAACATATGCAGTCTCATTTTGAAGAAGAAATCGAAGCCAATCAATTGAATTTGATTCAGGGCGACGCATTGACGGTTGAATGGCCCTCTGATATCGATGCAATTATCGCCAACATCCCATATCAAATTTCAAGTCCATTGTTGGAGAGAATGCAGCGTGAACTCCGTACAATTCGTGCGGTTCTGTTGGTTCAAGAGGAATTTGCCGAGAGAATGGCCATGTCCATAGGGCCTCTAGACCGTGGCCCCCTAGGTCTCTCTCTGTGGCTTGACTATGATATTGAAATCGGTCGCCGAGTCCCTCCCTCTTGTTTTTCACCCCAACCTCGGGTGACATCTTGTTTGGTCCGTCTCAACCCCATCGATCGATTGACTTCATTGGAAAGTGAGGTCGATCGACGTATGTTTCGACAAATCACCTCTCAATGCTTCAATGATCGTCGCCGGAAATTGCGCAATTTGTTGAAGAAATCTCCAAGACGTCTTTCTAGAATTCCAGGTTGGCACCGCGATCGTTGGCGAGATGCAATCCAATCTTTGCAAACACATTCACTGATGGATGAGAGGCCGGATATGCTTGAACCAGAAGACTGGCTCGAACTTTGCACCCTCATTTCCATGTTTGAAGCCTGAAAAGGAACGTATACGACAACGAGTTGATAGGGGAGCCCCCTTTCCGCTGGACAGAGTGCGCAGTGCACTGATGCAGGGCCTGCGGCCCGAATTCCGTGACTTCAAGTAGGTCGCGATGCACTGTAACTACTCACCGGGGGACATTGCATGGCAAAGAAAGACACCTATCTGGCGCTATTGCGTCGAGGCGTTGACGAGACCACGGCGATGACGCTCGCTGATTCAGGCCTCAAGATTGGCGAGATCAAGAAGCTTGACAAAGATCAACTGGTTCAGAATTACGGTCTAAAGTCAGAGATTGCGAGATCTGTTCTTGAGGTATTGCAATCCGGTTCGACCAGTGCTGGAAAAGAGCGCTATCTATCCAATGTTCTATCCGGTCCTGAAAAGAAGCCGATGGGCAAAATTGAGGAGCAGAGATTCAAGCGCCAGCAGAAGGATATCCTACTGGAATTGCAAGAGGAGCGTGAAAGGCTCAAGTTGGCAAAAGTTGAGCAATTTCGCAGCCAGAAAGTGGTCATGAATCGCCTTGGTAAAACAATTGAATTGATTGTTAAACTCGAGAACAATTTCGATGATGAATCTAAAGATGAGCAGAAATCTAAGATTCGCGATCAACTTGAAACTCGCGGTCTTGAAGCAGCTCGCGATCATGAACTGCTTGAACTCGAAGGCACACCTCAAGACATCGTTGATTTCCGACGAAAAATTGTACCCAAACTTTGCTTTCACGCTTGCCCAAAGTGTGGAGAAGAAATGGACCCTCGTTCCAGTGTCAACATGGACTTGAGAGATGATTTTGGTTTCATTTGCTGGGACTGCGAAACAGAATTTTCATCGGATATGGCAGCCGTCGTAGAATCTCGTCTATCTTCAAAGAAGGACTGGATTAAGATTGACCCAAAGCGCAAACCCCGCGAGAAGGTCCTCCGCCCACCCAGGGCCAAGACAGAGTTCAAGGACACAATTGCAGCTGACTTGGCTGCAACAGGTGCATCCGCAGATACGATTGCAGCGGCAGTCGAAGAGAGCAATCTTACCAGCGGCCTCATGTCGATTAACGATTGGATTGACCAGACACTCGCGGTCAAGGGTTACATCCAAGCTCAAGAAGATCGTGAAGATTTCATCATCGCAACCGGTGCCGGAGCGACCAAATTCAACAAGTGGATGAAGAAGGCAGGCCTTGCATTCAACAAGCAGTCCGGCCAGTGGACACGTTGGGTAGATCGTTGATGCTCAACGCTATGACATGATGCCTCTTGCGCAGAATCATGATGATTCCTGCACATGCTCTGGCAGGAATCGCTTGCATCCATCTCGGCCTGATGCTTTCACGCGATCAGAAAAGTGGGTTGGGCATCGGTGTTGTTTTGGCATTTCTATCCCATGCTGTAATCGATTCATTGGCCATTTTCACCTATCATGACGGCAATCCGTCCGGATCGATGTTCTCACAATTCGTCTTCTGGTTTTGGTTGGCTGGGGGGGTTGCAATCATCTATTGGGCTCTCTACAATGATCGACGTTATGGGTATGGAATTCTATCCGCATTGTCTTACGATCTTTGGGACCACTGGATTCTGCGAAGCATCTCTTGTGCCACCGATGGTTTTCCAGATGGATGTATGAGCGTTTACGCTTACGAAAACCTACATCTGCACCAACTTGAATGGGTCATATTGGACACTGTGTTTGCAGGGGTCGAGCGTCATTATGGCGACGAATCCTATTTCATTGTCGAATTAATCTTCGTTTTGTTGTTATGTGTCTCAATTTTTGGGCTTCGAAATGCTGTCCCATTACCCCAGGGGGATGAAGAGGAATGAGTGCGAATCGTCCCGTCTGGCCCATGATTTGGCCATGGCAAGACGGTCAAGGCAAGACCATGCACTGGCGCGACGCCCTGAGTTCACGCAGATTCACAATCGCTTATCTGTTGATTATTGGCGTATTGTATGCCATGTTTGGATTGGGTTCAAGACATTGTGCAACCCCATCTGAAGCCTTCAT
>JBJLBW010000015.1:0-12123 GCA_045568015.1 Candidatus Poseidoniales archaeon
ATCGAGGATGGAAGACCAACAAATGGTCGACGGAAAGGAATCAATCAAACCGTGAACCTCCCCGCACTTCTTGAAACAAAGCGAATCAAGATGGGCTTGGATCGAATCCCGAAGAAATTCAAGGGCGTCAAAGGATTGACATCTCTTGAACGATTTCCGGAGCCCTTGGAAAAAGGGATTCTGCGGGCCAAACACCAACTTCCATCCTTCAAGGCGGGAACCATCCGATTCGATATGATCGATGTTCCCGTGACTCACTTCAAACCGAAGGATATCGGGACCGGTGTTGAGCGATTAATCGAATTGGGTTACACACACGATGTCGATGGAACGCCACTTTCGAAGCCGGATCAAATATTGGAATTGTATCCTCAGGATTTCATTCTCAGTCGGAAAGCGGAGGATTATCTTCTGCGTGCCACTGCTTTTGTCGATGAATTGCTAGAGCGGTTCTATGGGATGAACTCGTTCTACAATGCAAAGACTGGTGAAGACCTTGTGGGTCACCTTTGCGTGGGACTCGCACCACACACATCCGGTGGTGTATTGACCCGAATTATCGGTTGGTCTGATGCCAGTGCCGGTTATGGCCACACATTGTATCATGCAGCCAAACGCCGGAATTGTGATGGTGATGAAGATGCGATGATTCTATTGTTGGATTGTCTTCTGAACTTCAGTCGTGAATTACTACCAAGCAATCGAGGGGGGCGGATGGATGCACCATTGACACTCTCGACGCGCCTAAATCCTGAAGAATTGGACAAGGAGGCTCTCAACGTCGATACCGCATGGTGGTATCACCGAGGGTTCTATGAGGCCACTCAAAATCAACCCAATCCCTCGGAAATTGCGAATCAGATGGATATTGTCGACAGGCGAAAAGGATCTGTTGGGGCGGTGCGAGGGTATGGTTTCACCCATGATGCACAATCCATTGATTCGGGGCCCGAAAATTCGTCCTACAAAACACTGGATACCATGATTGACAAGATGAATGCACAACTGCTCTTGTGTCAACAATTGAGGGGGGTGGATGTCCGAAAGGTCGCCAGTCAGGTAGTGGAGTCTCATTTCTTGCCGGACTTACGTGGTAATCTACTCGCATTCACGCGGCAAAAATTCAGATGTGTTCGTTGTGGTGAATCCTATCGACGATTCCCGTTGTCTGGAAAATGCATCAAAGGAATTGACCAAGGTAGAGGAAGACAAGGGATACGTTCAGGGATTGATTTCGTTCGCGGAGAAGCGCACCTCTGTAGTGGCAATCTAGCCCTCACTGTCAGTGAAGGTGCTGTTCGGAAATACATCCGAGTGATGCAGCACGTAATCGAGCACTACGAGGTCAATCGCTACACCCAACAGCGTGTTGAAGGGCTGATTAACAGTGCGGATTCGCTGTTCAAAAACGATCGTGTGACCGTGTTTACACTCAATGATTTCATGAGTTGAGAATCATCGCTTTTTCTTCTTGGAATCTTCGCTTCCACTGAGCCTACGCCATAGATCACCAACTGTACGAATATTGCGATCGGTCTCGACCTTGCCGGTCAAACCCTCGGTAGTCCCTGGACCCAATTCATCATCTTGATCAATTGCGTCATCATCTACGAAGGCGTCGGTGTCGCCATCGGCTTCTGCTGATTGAGCTGCAAATTGTTCTCGCATCCTACGTCGTTGCATTTCCATGCTGTCATCGGCACTTTGGGGTTGGAGGCCAATCAAATCGCCAACTTCAACCGCATCTCCGCCAGACATTGAATGAGCGATTTGCTCCCACTCCTCCTTTTGCCGGCGCTTGTGCAGAGGCATATTGCGAACCGATGATTCCTTTCGTCTTCGAATAATCCCACGAATGGCACGATCTGCGATTCCCAAAAACAATCCAAGTGCGTTGGCTACAACGAATCCCTCAAAGCGAAATGGTTGCCATATCTGCATGCCGAGATTCATTTCTGCGCTTAGGTTCCGGGAAGGATACAAATCTGCATTTTCTCCTTGGATCACCGTGGTGTAAAAGATGTGCTTACCTGATGTTAATGACAGGGATGTTGTCAAACATTCGTCTGTTGAATTTCCCTCCCATATCGTCGAAATTTCTCCTGAAGGATGTTCGTGCTGTATACGAACAAAAACAACTGGTGAAGTCGAGTTTTTAGGTTTGAAATCGCATGTTAATTCGACCGGAGTTTCCCGATTCATGTTCATCATGTTGGGTACATCAAGGGTATACTTTCCATTGACATCGCGCCCGTGCTCGTTGACTTCATTGACGGCGACGGCTTGCGATGCCTGTAACCAGATGAGGTTCAACAAAATCCAAGTGATGAGGGTTGCAAAAAATCTCGTTCGTGCGTTTTTCTTTGCGTCCTTCTTGGGTTTCTTGCCATCTGGGGTGGATTCGCGCGCCATCGCCTCATGAACCAGGTTCACATTTCCACCCCCGCAATCTCAAGGACGCGCTTCATCCACTCTAATTTACGCATCTTTCTCTCTGGAATTGTTGAACCTGTCCATCGACCTATGATATCGGTTCGAAATCCTCTGAGGGTGAGTTGATTCGGTGAGACGTTCAGCGATAGGGCGAGGCAAACTGCCCGGTCTCCATCGGTAAAGCCACCAGGGTTGTGCATGCCCAAGATGGATTCCGGTGTTTGATGCGTCAACATGAGCGGCGTGGAATAGATGTGTAGAACATCCAGGAATGATGCCCATTCATCGATGTTATCTCCATGCGCATGCAAACTGAATGGAATACCTCGTTTAGCCGCCATGGCTAGATGAGTTGCATCTCCATCCGCATCACTGACCACGCATTGTAATGCACCCCATGCAATTTCTGAAAACTCAACTTCTTCAAGAACACCGACAGCACCATCCGCGGCTATGATCCCGTGTCCGTCTTGAATGGCTGCTCGCACATCATCGGCATCAGCAGCAGCACCAAGGATGGTCAGAGGTGTGGAAATAAATCGCTCTTGAAGATTCAATCGGGTAGTTGCACGACCCTTTTCAGTCCAAGATGGTACAGACCAAGACTTGTCATCACAGGCATCTCGAAGTTCTCTTGCAGAAATCGAGTCCTGTTCCAATCTCCAACCGAAATCTGTTCTGATTTCATCCTGAATATGAATCAGGGCAGGTGGAACGGAGGGGGCCACATTCACCGGAGGAATAGAGAGCCTTGAATAACCCTCGTTCACCCGGTAGACACTCCATGCCTATGCCATTGCAGCCTCCAGCCATCGAGGACCCCGTCGTCACAGCGCGATATCCGTTCATCCCACAGGCGAATGCAGCAATCAAAGCACACATGGAAGCGAATAAGATCAATTTGGAGACATTGGTGGACACTGAATGGCTTGAGGCTGTTCGCGTGCGCGCGCGTGTGCGCCTTGTCGAGTCGGTTGTAAGCAAAGACATCGATGCGACCACAACCATCGATATTCACACGCCATACGGTCAAATGGTTGAATGCTTGTCTTTCCTATACGCGATGGTGACTGTGTGCGCTTCATTTGACGAACGGCTGTTAGGCCGTTGGGCTGAAGGGGAAGCGAGTCGAGCAGATCAGTTGTGGGGCAATATCGAAACTCCAGATTCATTTCAACAACTGGCCGAGACTTACCTGAGAGGGGTTCGAATTGGTGATGATGGGAACTGGGAAGTCTCCATGCTTGATTTTATTGAAATCTGTCCTAAAATCAGTGGTTCTTACTGGCGTTTACCAAACCGGCCCGTACGAAATGGGTGGGTGATTCTATCGCCCGGAGCGAAGGGCAATAGCCAGAAGCAACTTTCTCGTTTGTTGAAAGAAAGAATCAGAACGCAACTCATTGAAGAATGTCGAGATAGAATGGAGAAAATGGATGAAGCGTTTACTGGACGTATGGCGGAAGAGGTTGGTCGAATCGTCGGTTTGTTACAACATCAGGCGAGCACTGAAGTTTCGTTCACTTCTGCGGATGAAGGTGATTGGCCCCCCTGTATGCAGGAGATCACGACACAACTTGCACAATCCGTTAACATCAATCATGTTGGCAGGGTTTTCCTTGCAAGTATGTCACGGGTGATTGGTCTCACCGTAGACGAAGCTCAAGCGTTTTTCGTCAATGCACCTGACTATTCAGCTGATACGACACGCTATCAATTGAATCACGTCTATGAGCATGAATACACACCTGCTGGATGTCCTAAGTTACAGATTAACGCCTGTTGTCCAATCACTAGAGGAGATGCGAAATCGGATCTCTGTAACAGGGAATGGATGAATCACCCTCTGAAGTATCTTCGAGCACGCCAGCGCGCCAAGCATCGAGAAGAGCAGGCAAACGCCCCGCCTGTGGCTGAACAATAGTTCAGACGCCCCAATAGCGCCCTGTATCTTGCTTTGATTCCCAGGATCGGACACCTGTGCGAAGTGCCCAGAAAATGAACAATGCAAGGAGGGTTTGGCCCCAATCATTCATGATGGTGGTTACGTCATATTCGTACCCACCTCCATCTGTAATTCGAATCGCGACCTCAAGGGCTGCTGTTGCCATCGTCCAAAGCACGGCCCCGAATGCAATAATCAATACCGAACGGCCACTGAAGTTACCCTTCTTCCATCGCAGAACCATCATAGATAATGCGAAGGCTAGTGCACCAAGAACAATCCAGGTCAAGGATTTCTGTAACACGGTTAGACCCATCAAAATGTTGCTACCACCGCCGTCTACTCGGAACTCAGCATACGTATCATATCCTTCAACAACGGCCAGCAATATCGCTACACCTGTTACGGCCCATAAGAGTGAGGACAGGATTGCTGCATCGGCTGATTCACGCATATCTCGCATCAATCGCTCGAGCCGATCTTCGGCACCCAATCCCTTGAACAAGAGGTACACGCCCACCAATAATGGCATGGAACCAATGAGAATTGCGCCGTTTGGAAGAATCATACCGAGACCCAAAATCATCATGAAAACAGCGATGGGAACCAGAAGCCTAGCTCTCCAACGCGGGTCTTCAATCGCCTTAGCGATGTAGTAGTATGTCCCTTCGATACCTTTGGATTGACGAACGATAATCTTCTCAACATGATCGATCGAAAGTCGACTGGAAAGAATGGGTAGAACCGATTCATCCTCCATTCCATCTGTTACAAGGATTCCTCGATCGGGCTGGAACTCTGATATGACATCTTCAAGTTGTTGCGCGATGTTGCGATCCGATTTGATGCCGACTCGCTCATCACCTGTGAGAATCGCAATTTCCACCTCATCGTTGGGTTCTGCACCATCTGCCAAGAGGTCGTGTTGGTGCAATGCACCGAGAATAGCGTTTGTATCACTTTCTTCTGGATCTGCGATACCCAATCGTAGCGCTGCGGTCAGGACTTGACGGCGGCCAACTACGCTTCCGCGAATGCCTGCCTTAACGCCCAAATCGTTGTCACGATCAACCGTGATGACCAAGGTTCGGACCATCTTGAGTGCCTCCCGCACCCCTTAGGGGGGTGCGAGGGTGTTTTCAATTGTTGTATAAAATACCGCAATTACGCCGTAAATGTCGATTCTGCCAAACAACTTGGGCATGTAACCTTGATTGGGCGGGTTGCAGGAATGCCAAGTGCAGAATTGCACAATGGACACATGACCGCCTGTTCGATTTGTGATTGGCGGGCCTTGCCTTCTCTGCTTGGGTCATATGCTGGTCGGTATCGGGAGGCGTCTTGGATATAATTTGCAGACTGTCCAGATGGGGTACTGGGGGCCTGTTGAGGTGTTGGACTTGCCGATGGCACCGCACCTCCACTCTTCCAAGCGTTGAATTGCGCCTCGACCTCTGATGCACTCATTCTGTGGTCTCTTCCGATTCGATCGTATGCAAGCATGCGATCATATTCGTCCATGGCGTCAAGTTTCGCCAATACGTCGGCCGGTAGCATGTCTCTCAGGTGGCTTCGATTGTTAATTCGTATTAGCGATTTTCACTAATTGCTCTCAAAACAACCTATGGTGATAGTTCAGGGGTTAGAAGATCGAGTAATTGTTCCATCAATTGATTTCCATCTGCATCTATACCCCGCGCAAAACGAATTGAGATTGATGTCTTGGCTTCTGTGCCTGAATTTCGGACTGCGATTGATACCGGTAAGTTCTCAACAATTCCTTCCAATAACATCAGAGCTGGTTCACCATCTACATGTGTGCGCATCAATGGAGACCCGCACCACTTCTCCGCCACCGATTGGACCAATGATGAGAGTTCGTTATCGCCTGTCCAACGCTCTCTAACGCTAGGGCGGATTGAACTGCGCTTTTTCCAACCACCTTGAAAAGCTGGTTCTGACCCCTCTTGACAAAGTGCAGCTCTTGCGAGTAGAGTTGCTAGAAGAGTGGCGGTTCCATCGCCAACCAACGCCCACTTGTTGTCGGTGTTTGGACAGGGTGTTGGCATCACCAAATGACCAGAATCTTCGGTGCCAATGACTTTTGGTACTTGATCTGATTCAAACCACCTCGAGCCTGTTTCTGGCCACAATGCAGCAGATAACCATCGATCACCTACCGCAGTTGTGACCGATTCATGTTCACCAAGTCTGGGGAGATCTGCTGTCAAACCAAGATCGCTTTCGATACTGGCAGCCATTTTCCATGCACCAGAATGGTTTCCAATACCAGCGCGGATAATCTCATCACACATTCGGTCGCCATCGACTATTTGCAATCCCTCGGATGTGGCTTCAATGAGTAAACATCGATCGCCATCGCCATCTAATGCAGCTCCAACAATCTGTCCCGGTTTCCACGGCGGGATTCCCTCATTACCTTCCAATCTCTGTGTAATCGTCCATAACAACCGGTGGTGGGATTCGTCCATGAGGAGGTTCTCAATCGACCATTTGGCAGTTGGAGAAAAGTCACCTGCTCCACAATCTTGGTTGATTGGATCCAAGCGACTGCTGACCTCAATCGTATCCAATCCGCGTCGACTTAGGCTTTCTGCAAGCCATTCAGTAGCTGCACCACCCGATGAATCAAGGAGCAGGCCTTGAGGTGAAATCACACTTTTCCAATCTGCGTTATCAAAATCAACACCCAATAGAGATTCCAAAACCTGCAAGCGATTTTTCAGTGCACTTCGGTATAGACTCAAGCCTTCTATTTCTTCCATTGGGGCTGAATTTTCTTGAGGTGCTGCCAAACGGCCATCGGCCAACTGCCAAGCGAGTTCTGAGATTCGATCCTCAACATCTGGCATTGATTTGTAGCCTTCAGAATCAAAGAATTTCACACCTGAATCGCTTGCAGGGTTGTGGCTAGCAGTGACCATCATCCCTGCATCTGCGGCGCTAGCGAGAACCGCATTGTGCAAACCGGGTGTGGGTAACTCACCAACCCGTAGCGTGCGACAGCCAGCCGCCCCCAATCCGGATTCCAATGAGTCCACGAGTGTCGCATTTCCATCACGTCGATCCCAGCCGAGGATGACCAATGGAGATTCACCGACATTCTCGTTCAGGAAAAGGCCCGTGGCTTCTCCGATGATTCTCATCGATCTATTGCTGAGAACTCGTTCCTTAACCAACGCATTGAGCGCTGCCTCATCATCGCCATCGAATGGTTCGATACGTCCGCGTATACCATCTGTGCCGTGCAGTCTTGGCCGCGTCATTCCAATCACTCTCGCAGTACACTACCGGCTGGGTGGCCTCCGCTCACTGTCACATTTGGCCAGACGTTGCAATTTGAACCTAGGACTGTACCGGGGTTGCAAACAGCGTTGCATCCAATCTGTACACCCTCTCCAAGAATTGCACCAAATTTCCTCAACTGTGTGTCGACCCCTAGATTGTGGATTCGGATTTGGCGACCATCGTTTCGTAGATTGGACAATTTGCAGCCAGCTCCAAGATTGACATCTCGACCGAGAATGGAATCGCCGACGTAATTGAAGTGCGGGGCTTTGGCACCAGGAAGTAACAAACTGTGTTTGACTTCAGTTGCATGACCTACAACTGCTCCTCGACAAATCCATGAGTGACTGCGGACATAGGCCCCGTGTCGAACTTCTCCAGCGATGTATGACGGCCCTTCGATATGTGAACTTGGACCGATTAAAGAGCCGTCTACAATGTGTACGGGACCTTTGGATTCATCAATGGTCACAGAATCATGCAGACCTCGTCGGTTCGAACCCAATCCTTGGAGTAGAAACTCAAGTTGATTGGCCAACCCATTCGGGTTTGATTTGTCTAACAAAATCCAGGCTGGTTCATCATCAGGCATCCTCAGACCTGTGACCTTCCCACCCGTTTCGGAGAGAGAAGGGAATAGCGCGGCCGCAGTGACGTCCATCAGAGGTCCCACAAGGGACCTCGCCTAAGGTTTTGCAGCCTATTGGGACTCATGAGAGCGGCTTCGGGGCTGCATCGAGAACTTCCTGACTGGTCCCCTCCTCAAATTGTTTGAAATTCTCTGCAAACATGTTCGCAAGCTGATCAGCTGTTGCATCGTAATTTGCACCTTCGCCCCATGTTTCGCGTGGATTAAGGATTTCTTCAGGAACTCCTTCACAGGATTGGGGGACATCAAAGCCAAACCGAGGGTCAGTCACAAATATTGCATCGTTCAAACTGCCATCCAACGCTGCATTGAGTAAAGCTCTGGTCCATTTAATTCGGATTCGCTTACTCTTGCCATATCCACCACTAACCCATCCAGTGTTGAGAAGCCAACAACGGGCGCCATGCTCTGCCATCTTTGAGGCGAGCAAATCGGCGTAAACACTGGGGTGTCGAGGCATGAAAGGGGCTCCGAAGCACGCCGAGAATGTTGCTTGTGGTTCTTTGATTCCTACTTCGGTTCCGGCCACCTTTGCGGTGTATCCAGAAATGAAGTGATAGGCAGCCTGAGCGGGGCTCAAGCGACTGATTGGGGGCAATACACCGAATGCATCACATGTGAGGAAGACTACGTTTTGCGGGTGTCCTGCCATTGAATCCTCGGTTCTATTCTCGATGAATTCAATTGGATAGGATCCTCGTGTATTTTGTGTCAATGAATCATCTGAAAAGTCTGGAACCCCTTCGTCATCTGTGACGATGTTTTCTAAGATTGAACCTGGCATACGTGTCGTTGCAAAAATTGCAGGTTCTTCCTCTTCATCAAGATCGATTAGTTTGGCATAACAGCCACCTTCGAAATTAAAGACGCCTTTTGCTGACCATCCATGCTCATCATCACCGACGAGTGCGCGATTGGGATCTGCAGACAATGTTGTTTTTCCTGTTCCTGATAAGCCGAAGAATACCGCTGTGTTGTCGCCGGTCGTGTTTGATGAACAATGCATTGGCAAGTGACCCCTGCCAGGGAGGATATGATTCATGATTGAGAAGATCGATTTCTTGATTTCGCCGGCATAACGAGTCCCCCCAATAATCACTGTTTTTTCCTCAAAGGAAATGATCACGAAAGCGTCAGAATTGGTCCCATCGGTTTGTGGGTCTGCGTGGAAATGTGGTGCGTGGAGAATTGTAAATTCGGGTTGGTGCATCTGAATCTCTTCGATTGAAGGCCGGAGGAACATGTTGCGAGCAAAGGCGGAGTGCCACGCGTCTTCGGTGACTACACGGATGGCAAGTCGCTCGTCAGCATCCGCACCACAGTGTAAATCTTGAATGAAAATCTCTTCCCTATTCGACAGATAATTTCGTACCTTTTGGCTCAACCTTTCATAGACGTCGGGCGTTGTTGGAACATTCACATCCCCCCACCAAATATCACCTGTTAGGGGGTTGCTTCCATCACCATCTTTCACGACGAACTTATCATTCGGGGACCGCCCAGTTCGCTCTCCGGTTTCGGTCATCAAAACGCCGTGTGCGGTAAGATTCCCCTCCCCTCTTCGGAGGGCTGCCTCATACAGTGCTTGCCATTCCAAATTCCAGTGTACTTGGCCACTTGGGCTAAGCCCATGATGGGATAAATCGTGCTGCCCTTCAAGGCCAGCGCATCCAATGACCGAGAGGGCCATGTCGAGCGCGCCTCGCTGGACACTTATAGTGCATTTCGGCCACCCATACCTGTGGTTCGGCCCCCTTGGGGCCGTATACAAACCACTGAATTCGATTCCATGACGGGGCGACGCTTATGCGACGAATGGATTGCTTCGTTGTATGGCGGGGGATGACGATGATGATGTCGAAACCCCTTCCGAGGACAGAATCATCGATTCTCGAGCCTTTCAGATGGGTGGTGGAATCGATCTTGATGCCTTCATGACACCTGAAGATTTAGCCACTGCGAAACGGCCTGCACTCCCTGGTGGCTCACCGACCGATGCTGTCGCTGGGACTTCTCCCAAGGATGGTGTGAATGATGACAGGGATACCGATGACGCCATCGGTGAAATATTCGAAGTGTTTGATTCAGAATCGGGTCCAAAGCCCGGTGATATTCTCGCTGATGGGACCGTCTATGAAACACCTGAATTGGATACGATTACCGAGATGGCAGTAGAGGGTGAGAGACGACTCCACTGGGCCTTGATGGTCACCATGATATTTGTGTACAGCCTGATCGGTTGGCTTGTCGCAACGGCCCTAGAACCAATGATGGCAACCGCTGGACTCATCGGACTTGCCACATTGGGGTTCGTCCTCGGCGAGCGTTGGGTTCCGGACAAAGGAATGCACATACTCGGGGTGACATGGGTCATCATCTCAATGAAATTGCTCTACGGTTTGGCCATCGATGCACACCATTGGGGTTGGATTGACACACCCCAACTGGGTGGCTCATTAATCGCTCTAATCGGTGTCAACATTTTGGTTGGATATCGACACAAGCACGACGCGATCATGGCTCAAGCTACGCTTGTTTCTCTCGCATTGGCTTCTGCGGCGGGTTCCGTCGGTGGTGAATTGGGCGTTGCTGCCATGATTATGCTCGCAACCATGCTACTGCACGGCTTAGCCTATCATCGCAAGAGTGGAAATCTTGCCTCGCTTGGAATCGCAGCAAGCCACCTGTGGATTGGCTTACATGCGATTTTATCAGATTCGCTGAAAATTGGGGCACTAGAAATCTTACCACTCACAGACCCGATGCCGCTATTCTTACTCGCACTAGTCGTCACTTGCATCAACGGCTCGATGGCGGCACGTTTCTCACGTTCGGAGAACTGGTTTAGCAAGGGAATTGCAGTTAGTGGATTGGGCAAACCCGGGTTATGGGGCGTCTCTGTAGGCCTCGGTATGATTGGAGCGCTCCTTCTGCTCGCGAGTGGGCGGGATGCGACCGGATATTCTCTGGCCATCTTGTTGTCTCTTCTCGCTGTCTACGGCGGTTCCTATCTGGTTGTCCGAGGTGTGGATGCATTCGAGGTTCTGAAACCGTTGCTCTCATCGTTGCCTGTTCTGTTAATCGTTCTCGTCGGGTTGGAATCTGACCTGATTAATACATCACTCATCTCTGGATACGAGGCCTTCGCAGTACTGTCTACGATTGTGACTGTTGCGATGCTCCTCAAACACCAATCCAACGTGACAGATCGGGTGCTCTGGTTAGGGAGTCTAGTTCTCATCCTACTACTGACCATCCTCATTCCTGCAGAGGCTGTATCAGAGGGTGGCGATGAGGGATTGTATCTTCTCTGTGGACTTACAATCATTCATCTGGCCACCGGTGCGCTTGCGTTGAAACGTGTGTCACCCAGTATTGCAGGGGTTACTGTCCTCGCACCGTGGCTATGGATGTTCGTTCACGCACTTTGGACTTCCTCACTGGAATCGTTCTCGGAAGCCAGAGATATCGATGTCGATCTGTTAATCATTCTCAATCCAAAATTCGTTGCCCTGTATCTAACCGTGGCTGCATTGATTCAATATCCAATCAATCTCAAACTGGGAGATACTGGAGTCAACCTCGCGGGCAAATTGATCGGTGCAACGGAATTGAGTTCTCGATTGCGCGATTCAGGATTAATGCGATTGTGGAATCTTGGCATGATTTCTGGGCTTGCTGTATGGTTGATGTTCGTCGATGGACGAGATGATATCGGTTGGTATACTCTGTTAGGTATTGCATCACTTGCCGCTGTACATGTTGTCGCTGAATCGCAAGGAAGGCA
>JBJLBW010000016.1:0-11755 GCA_045568015.1 Candidatus Poseidoniales archaeon
CCAGATACACTGCGCTATTATCTCGGTATTAATATGCCAGAAAACCACGATACTGATTTCAATTGGCCTGATTTTGTCGAAAAAATCAACAACGAACTCAATGGTACATATGGAAATTATGTGAACCGAATCATGAGTCTTGGCAATAAGTTGGGTGGGGAAAACCCATTGGTACCACACGACAATTTGTCATTGTGTGTAGATGAGATGGATCGGCTTCAGGAAATTTATGTCCAGATTACACAAAGTCTCAACCGCCATAGGTACAAGGAAGCATTACGCCATGTAATGTCAGCTGCTCAATACGGGAACCAAATGATTCAGAAGGCTGCACCTTGGGAAGCCATCAAGAATATCGATGATGAATCAGAAGAGACTACTGAAAGCCTCGCTAAATTGGCGTTTGGCTGGAGATTAGCGCGCTTTTTGGCGATTGTAAGTCAACCATTCCTACCTTTCAGTGCACAACGTTTGTGGACAATGTTGGGACAGCAAGGCAATGTTTCTGATGCCCCGTATGAAAGTGCGACAGATTGGTCGGCACCTCTCACTTGGTCGGACATTCGAGAACCATTGTTCTCAAGATTAGACCTAGATGCTATTCTTGAACACGAAGAATCACTGGTATCATCAAGCCAAGATGAATCACACGACGACCCTGGCCACGGTGTCAAGGGTAGCGGTAAAAAACCGAAAACAAAGGAGGACAAGCAAATGGATAAGGCACCTGAGGGAACCACATTTTTGGATTTTGACACATTCATGAGTGTAGAATTGCGCACTGGAACGATTACGACAGTTGAAGATCATCCAAACGCGGATAAATTGTACGTTGTCAGTATAGATGATGGTACGGATGTAGGTCGGACCGTTTGTGCTGGACTAAAGCCATACTATACCATTGAAGAAATGACTGGTAAACAGGTCGTTTTCGTTGCCAATTTGGAACCCAGAAAATTGCGGGGTGTCATGTCAGAGGGGATGATTTGTGCAGCTGATGATGGTGAAGGGGCCGTGAAACTGATTACCATTGATGGTGAAATCGGTAATGGCTCAAGAGTTCGCTAGTTCTCGGGCTTGTCGAAAAATTCCCACTGAACATCGACCATTTTTTCTCTTGTTTCAGCTTGTTTGTAGGCTGAAAGTGGCTCTGCGTTTAGTATGAAAAACTGTTCTCCCCAGGAAAACGGATTGAGAATGCGTCGAGCCTGCTCGTCTTTGTTCAAAAGGACCAAGCAGACGGCCAGTGCTTCTACGGTACTCAACCTTCCCGGTTTGCCCCATGAAACTGGATTTGCTGCGAGGACCAATGGCAACGTCCTACCCTCTAATCTGGGAGAGGATTTTCTAACCATCCCCAATGATTCATCCAACTGTTTCCATGAACAATCCAAAGCGACCAATGCAGCACCTTTCTCGATTAAGGGTAAATCATCCGGACCCAATATGGTCCCTGCCGAAGGATCGAGCAAATACCCCCTTCTAGGGGGCCTTCTAGTATCAAAATGCAGGGTCGCTAAATCCCTGGATGCGAGTTTACGCGCTGTGCATTTCTTAGGATCATCCTGATCCAAATGGATGATGTGCAACGGCACATCTCGATTCATTCAATCACCTCGCATTTCCTTCTTGGCTTGATTATACAAATCTTCCATTGTCATCGGACGGTTAGATGTCTTTCGAACAACAGACTCTTCTTCGGCTGTGCGCTCGACCATTAACTTGATGCCGAGGATACGCTCAAATTTGCTGATGACTGCATCAGTTGGCCTTTTACCGCCCTCGGTGTGTTGAATGATATTCACTCTCTCAGCCATGCGCTTGGCCAGTTCTTTTTGGTCCCACCCCTTTTGTTCTCGTGCACTGCGAATTGCAGTTGCGAAGTCTGATCGTAATTCGTTACTTCTGCGCACCATGATGTCTTTTCCTTTACGACCTGTGCCACCATAGCCTCCACCGGTTCGCGGCCGAGGTGATTTCGGTGTGGAAACAGGTTTCGGTTTGGGTTCCGGTGGAGTGATGCCCATTTTATGCATACACTGTTGACAAGCCTCAATTGTAGAACGGCCCTTGTCGACCCTTCGGGTGCTCACTTTCATTGCGCCGCAGACTTCACATTCACCCATGGTATCCCTGCCACTGCTCACCGGTATCAGTCTTCAATTTTCACTTTACCTACAATCCGTGTGTAAATCTTCATCTACGTTGGCGCTGCCGACCAACCATGTCTTCTGACTCTGACGCCATTAGCCCAGGTGGAGATGATTCCCGACCATCCAGAGATGAGGAGGGAATAGATGGCCAACTCACACGACTTGAGAAGGATTTCAGGGAACTCACTGAAAGGGCTCAAAACTTGCTTACTGAGCGCGTATATTTGGAAAATGAAGTCAGTCAACAAAAAAAGAAAGTGAGCCGGTTAGAAGAAGAGATTCGAATGCTGCGTTCACCACCGCATATCGTTGGTCATGTCCAAGATAAGATCAGTGACGAAAAAGTCGTTGTGCGCTCATCAAATGGGACGGTGTTTTTGGTGGCATCCAATCAAAGAATCGATCCAGATTCACTCAAACCCGGTGCTAGAGTTGCACTCAATCAAGACACATTGTCTGTGATCGAGGTCTTACATGATGCCTGGGATCCACTTGTCACCGGTGCTGAAATGCTCCAAAAGCCTGAAATTTCTTATGAAGACATGGGCGGTATTGATGAACAGATTCGGCTAATTAAGGAAAGTATCGAATTGCCATTGACTTCGCCTGAATCCTTCACAAGATTTGGAATCAAACCTCCAAAGGGTGTTCTGCTTGTTGGCCCACCGGGATGTGGAAAAACGATGCTCGCAAAGGCGGTGGCTTCGTCGACTGATTGTTCATTCATCCGCTTGGTCGGTAGTGAACTCGCGCAGAAATACATCGGCGAAGGTGGTAGGATGGTTCGGGAGTTATTCGATTTGGCTCGCGAAAAGGCACCTTCAATCGTTTTCATTGATGAAATCGATGCAATAGGTGCGAAACGACTCGACACAGCGACCAGCGGCGACCGTGAAGTACAGCGAACTCTGATGCAATTGTTGGCAGAACTGGATGGATTTGATGCACTTGATGATGTGAAGTTGATTTCTGCGACCAACCGACCAGATATTCTTGATGAGGCATTGCTTCGACCGGGCCGTTTCGACAGGATCATCGAAATTCCATTACCGGATGAAGAGGGACGTTCGGCCATATTGAAAATCCATATGGGTAAAATGCCCAAGACAAAGGACCTTTCAATCGCGAAAATTGTTTCACAGACAAAAGGATTCAGTGGTGCTGATTTGAAAGCGACTTGCGTGGAAGCGGCAATGGTGGCAATCCGTGCAAAACGAAAATCTGTGAATCCAAAGGACTTCAGGACAGCAATTGAAAGAATCTCTGAAAAGAAGGCAAATTCCGTTCGCGGGGATGCTCCGGAAAATCTGTTCCACTGATGCGAACACTCATGGATAGCCTCCGATGAGACCGGTTCATGTCAGCGCTTATTGAGTGTGTACCGAATTTCTCAGAAGGGCGGGATACGGCCGTCATCAAAGCGATTACTGACGCAATGACCTCTATTGATGGCGTCACCTTGCTTGATGTTGATATGGGTGCTGATTTCAACCGTACCGTTGTCACAATTGTCGGTCAACCAGATGCCGTGTTAGAGGCTGCAATCATTGGCACTGGTGTGGCCCTTGAACGAATAGATATGTCCAAGCATACCGGTGAGCATGATCGCATGGGTGCCGTGGATGTTGTACCCTTTATTCCAATCTCAGGTGCCTCCATGGCCGATTGTGTTGAACTCTCAATCAGATATGCGGAAGAAGTGAGTGCGAAATTTGGCTTACCTGTATATTTGTATGCAAAATCGGCACGTCTTGATAATCGAATACGCTTACCAGATATCAGAAGGGGGCAATATGAGGGTTTGGCTGAAAAAATCATCGACCCAGAATGGCAACCCGATTTTGGCCCGGCCGAATTCAAGCCTACGATGGGGGCGACTGCGACTGGTGCAAGAAATATCCTGATTGCATATAACGTCAATTTGGATACAGATGACAAATCATCAGCCAACAGAATTGCAGGTAAATTGCGTAGCAGTGGTGTCCTGAAGAAGGATGAGAATGGGCAGAAAATTATCGGTGAGGATGGGAAGGCTGAACGTATTCCAGGCCGATTTAATTCCTTGCAAGCTGCTGGGTGGATGTATAATGACGACATTGCACAAGTATCCATGAATTTACTTGATTATTCCGCCACTGGCCTGCACAGTGTCACAGATGCCATTCGAGATGAAGCAGCTGCTCTGGGTCTGAAGGTGACAGCTGGGGAACTGGTTGGATTGGTTCCACTAGAGGCCATCTTAGATGCAGGTAGACATTATGCCGAGGATACAGACATTACCGATCCAAGAATTCTTGTTGATACTGCAATTTCAAAACTTCAATTGGACGTATTGGATGGCTTCAATCCGGATGAAAGAATTATTGAATGGGCCGCAGAGTTGATTGTATGACTGAATACTCGGAAATGACGCTAAAAGAATACAGTGACGCACTGGCTTCAGGCAACCCAACTCCTGGTGGAGGAACTGCCTCTGCCGTTGCCCTTTCACAGGGTGCAGCTCTTACCCTCATGGTTTGTAATCTTACAATTGGAAAGGAACGTTGGGAGGCGGGTCAGAACGATGCACTATTCTCCAAAAATACCGCCGAGGAATGCATTGAAATCGGCTACGAACTAGCTGCAGAAGATGCACTTGCCTTTGATCAGGTTATGGCGGCATTCAAGATGTCGAAGGATACAGAAGATGAGATTTTGGAACGGAAGCAAGCAATCCGTACACAAACATTGAACGCGGCTGTTGTACCTATGAAAACGGCAAAGATGGCCCTAAATCTACTTGCAACTCTGCCAGCGCTCGCAAGCACTGGAAATGCCAATGCAGTCACTGATGTAGGTGTGGCCGGATTGTTGCTTAGTGCTGCTTGCAAGGGTGCACTATTCAATGTCGAAATCAATCTCAATTCTCTCCCCGATGAAATGGCAGAGGACCTAAGGAATGAATTGGATGACATTCGCATGAAGTGCAGAGATATCTCTAGAAATGTCATGCATGCTGTTCATGACCGAATGCAGTCATGAGGGCGGATTCTAAGCGATCCATTGCCGCAGATATATCTGAAAGGCTAACAGCGCCTATACTGATACGGAACCATCCAGTTTCCTCTTCGAGACCGAAGGCTTGGAAGGGGACGATTGCGACCCCTGCTTCCTCCAGTAGCCATTGACGAATTTCCTCATTTGTACTCACTTCCAATTGAGTGAATAGATCGAATCGGGTGGTTAGGTAAATGCCACCTTCCGGTTGAACATAACTCACCCCATACTTCGAAAGTTTACCAAGTCGGTCTTGCAGTATCGACATCCGTTTCGATATGCGTTCATCCAATTCCATGAAGTAATCCTCCAGAATTTTAGGGTTAGAATATAGTTTGGCAGCGGCTTTCTGAATCGGCCGTGCTGGCCAGGCACCCATGTGCCCAATCAATGCAATCACTGGTGGGGCCAATGAAGGTGGTAATGCCATCCAACCCAACCTCAGTCCTGTGCCCGTCAAAGATTTGGAAATTGCATCCAGTGTGATTGTATAATCAAAAATCTCGGGGCAGACTTGAACGGGATGTACATGTTCGATATGTTCTGCCGTCATGGTAGAATATACCTGATCATACACCAATATGACTGGTTTTTCACCCTGTTTCTTTCGAAATTGATTTTCTTCAATAATAACATCACATATGGCTTTCAATTCGTCCTTCGTATAGCACGTCCCAGTGGGATTAAGTGGGCTGTTCAAGATCAACACACGTATTTCCTTGATCCTTTCTTTGATGCCTATCGCTGTGGGCAAGAATCGACTCTCAGGGGTACCTGCGATCGGGATATCTACTGAATCATTGAGATGGACGTAATAGTGGTTGTTCCATGCCGGAACGCCGTGTGCAAGACCGTCTCCTGGTTCAAGGAATAGACGGAATGATGCATACAGAACCGGTCTGGCACCCGAACCTACAATGATTCCATCAGAACCCACATCCAAATCATATGCGTGATGCATCCACGCTGCAAGGCTTTCACGTAATTCAGGAAGCCCTGCTGCAGGTGGGTAATTGGTTTCATTTTGTGAAATGGCTTCGATAATTCCTGTCATCAATTCATTTGGAACCTCGAATTGTTCAGGTGAAAAATCACCCACTGTAAAGGGGGCCACCTCCTTGCCTTCGGCAATCATGGCTCTAACGCTGGCTGCGATACTGAGGATTCGGCTCCTCTCCATACCATTGGCCATCTCGGAAAGACGCCAATCGCCCTCGCCCATGCAATATGTCGAGGTTAGGCCGTTCTTAGCCTCAGCCCTCTACAGGGCACAGACAGAAGGCTGAAGGTGTTCAGCACATGCCCATAATCATGTCACGGGCGTATCTGGGTGAAGGGATACCTACTCAACTCCCTACGCACCCGGGAATCGACCCGAGTGTCGATCATGCCCCCTCACGACGTGATGTGCTTAATTCAAATGAAAAACGACTGGCATTGCACAATGCTCTGCGCTACTTCCCATCTGAATTTCACGCAGTGCTTGCGCCTGAATTTGCTCAGGAATTGAAGGATTATGGACGCATATACATGCATCGTTTTCGGCCAACGCAAGAAGACATGCGGGCCTATCCAATCGATACATATCCAGCGAAATCCGAGCAGGCAGCATCCATCATGATGATGATTCAAAATAATCTCGATCCTAATGTAGCACAATTCCCGCACGAATTAATCACATACGGCGGAAACGGTTCGGTTTTCCAAAATTGGGCGCAATATCGCATTACCATGCAATATTTGTCTCAGATGACGAATGAACAAACTCTGGTCATGTATAGTGGACATCCATTGGGGTTGTTCCCTAGCAACGCGAATGCTCCACGAGTCGTCGTATCGAATGGTATGGTCATTCCGAACTATTCGCAAGCTGAAGAATATGAGCGAATGAATGCATTGGGGGTAAGTCAGTACGGGCAGATGACCGCTGGTTCTTACATGTATATCGGACCACAAGGAATCGTTCATGGTACTACAATTACAATCCTAAATGCTGCTCGAAAATATCTCCAACGCAACGATTTGGGTGGAGTTACATTTGTGACTTCAGGATTGGGGGGCATGTCCGGAGCCCAGGCCAAAGCTGCGGTCATAGCAGGGGCGACATGTCTCGTGGCTGAAATCAATCCTGCTGCTGCAATCAAACGCCATGAACAGGGTTGGGTAGATCAAATCGCTGACGATGTGGATGATGCCATCGATAGGATGGTTGATGCCAGTGAACGAAAACAGGCTGTATCCATTGGATACATCGGAAATATTGTCGATGTTTGGGAGCGACTTGTCGAACGCGAAATTCGTGTAGACTTGGGCAGTGACCAAACCAGCTTACACAACCCATGGCAGGGCGGATATTTTCCTGCCGGAATCGATTTTGATGATGCCAAGAATATGATGTCAAATGACGCAGAACAATTCAAAAATGCAGTTCATAATAGTTTGATTCGTCATGCAGATGCGATTAATTCAATGGCTTTAGGTGGGATGTATTTCTGGGATTACGGTAATGCATTTTTGTTGGAATGCTCACGCGCGGGTGCAGATATACTCAACGCAGATGGGGGATTCAGATACCCTTCATATGTGGAGGATATCATGGGCCCAATGTGTTTTGATTATGGATTTGGGCCCTTTAGATGGGTTTGTTGCTCCGGTAATCCATCAGATTTAGAGAAGACAGATCAAATTGCAATCGATGTTTTGCAGCGCCTCGCAGTGGATTGCGATTCAAGGATTAAGCAACAAATGCTCGACAATATACAATGGATTTCTGAGGCTGGTGAAAATTCATTGGTCGTGGGAAGTCAGGCGCGCATTCTTTACGCAGATGAATTGGGTCGCAGAGAGATTGCACAGGCTTTCAATGAAGCGATTGCAAATGGGGTAATCAGTTCTCCAGTTGTGTTGGGTAGAGATCACCATGACGTTGGCGGTACAGATTCACCGTACAGGGAAACCGCCAATATTCGGGATGGGTCAATGTTTACTGCAGACATGGCGATTCAGAACTTCGTGGGCGATAGTTTCCGCGGTGCGACTTGGGTCAGCATCCACAATGGTGGTGGAGTAGGTTGGGGTGAAGTCATCAATGGAGGATTTGGATTGCTCCTCGATGGGTCTGATGATGCATCGATTAGGTTGCAATCAATGCTGAGTTGGGATGTGAACAATGGTGTCGCTCGTAGAGCATGGGCCCGAAATGAAGGAGCCGAATTTGCTGCAATGAATGCGATGCAAAATGATGGTCACTTACACATTACATTACCACATCATGCTGATGATGGCATTGTTGACAGGGTTCTGGACCGCTGATACGGTTATATTCCGTATCTTGGTAGGCGTTTCATGCCCGTTGAGTTGAACGGTTCCGAACTGAGCATCCATGATGTTGAGGCTGTTTCTAGAAATCGCGAGAATGTCAGTGTTTCAAAGGGGGCTTGGCAACGTATTGAGACCTGTAGAACCATGATCCAAAACAAGATTGATGCACACGAAGTCATGTATGGTGTCACCACTGGAATCGGTGAATTTAGTGAAGTCGTACTCTCGCCTGAACAGGTGTCCGAATTCCAGCGTTTTCTGATCTATTCACATGCTGCTGGGATCGGTGATGCGATGGTCGAAGAGGTCGTTAGAGGTGCCATGGTTGGGAGAATCAATGTACACTGCCATGGTAATTCTGGTGGGCGCCGAGAAGTTACTGAACAAATCGTGAACATGCTCAATCGCGGCATTACTCCAATCGCCGCGGCAAAGGGCTCAGTTGGAGCTTGTGGAGATCTTTCACCGATGTCGCAGATTGCGATGGCAATGATGGGAGAGGGTGAATCCATCTACGATGGAAAGAGAATGCCCTCCGATGTGGCGCTTGAAAGTGCTGGACTCCAACCTCTCGAACTCCAAGCACGTGATGGTTTGGCTATTATCAACGGTAGCAACATGCTTACAGCTATGGCAGCATTGAGCCTGTGTGATGTAGAAAGGTGGCTGAAATACCAAGACATTGCAGCGGCGATGACCCTGGAAGCACTCAACGCAAATATGACTCCGTATGATTCTAAATTACACGAACTTCGAGGATTCAAAGGCTCGGAAGTGGTTGCCGCTAACCTGCGACAATTGACTAAAGATTCTGAAATCATGGCTGCAACCGGTAAGAAAGTGCAAGACGCCTATTCCCTACGCTCTACACCACAGGTTGTGGGTGCGGTAAGAGATGCGGCTGCATTTGCTCGAGAACAGGTCGAAATCGAGTTGAATGGAGTCGGTGATAATCCAGTATTCCTACCGGATGAAGATCGGGTGATTACAGGTGCAAATTTCCAAGGCACACCGATCGCACTACCCATGGAAATGGTTGGCATCGGTATGTCGATGGCTGCTGTGCTTTCAGAGAGGCGTTTGAATCGATTGACAAACCCTGCACTGAGTGGTGGATTGCCCCCATTTTTGACTGAAAAGCCTGGTATGCATTCAGGACTGATGGTTGCGCAATACACAGCATGTGCATTGGTCGCTGAAACCAGAATCCTATCGCACCCGGCGGCCAACCAAAGCATCCCGGCTGCTGCTGATCAGGAGGACTTCGTTAGCATGGGGATGACGACCACACAGAAAACGCGCCAAATTATTGAGAACTGCTATGGTGTCTTGGCCATCGAAATGATTGCTGCGGCTCAGGCACTCGACATCCGTGAAGGTGAACCTGGCGTAGGTGTTCATGCTGCACATCAGGTGATTCGCAAATATATCGACCATTTGGATGATGATCGAGCTCTATTCCCCGACAACGACCGCATGGTCGAGTTGTTGATGTCAGGTGAACTGCTTGAAGCGGTTGAAAATGTAGTCGGAACACTAAACTAAGCCCGCTCACCTTGTAGAATCTCATCGAGTTGATTCTCTACATCGCCAAGACCTGTCAACTGCATAATCCGGAATCGCATTTTCGCTGCATCCACAGTATGGCCACGGATTTCAATCATCTGAATTCTGCGTTCGCATTCGACGGCCCTACGCACACTTTCCTCTACTTCACGGTAGATGCTGTAGCGATCTACAGGACTTGCATTCATGGCTTGTTCCAATGAAGAAACATCGAATCCCATGTCCATCCATTGGGCCATCCTTCGCGACAATACTGCAGGAGACAGTGCAGCTTCACCAATAGATGAGAGCATTACAAGAGAAGATTGCAGTGATTCATTTGGTGTTTCAGATTCTTCCTCGATATTTTTGGTATCAATAACTTCTTCCTGAACCTTGGATTCGGGTTCTATCTCGATTGAATCAACGGGCAGGGGGGAAATAGTATGGATCTCAAATGGCATCGCTTCACGTCGCAGGTGAGCGATTTCTGTTCCATCCATTGAGAGGGGTGTAAAAGGCAGTAATACGGTCCATTCACTACCATTTAACTCATCGGCAAGACTTCGAGTGAATGCTAAGAAGGCATCAAATCCTTGCCGGTGAATCAGATATTCGACGGCGTCTAACCAGATGATTCCCGAATCGGATACAATTCGTGTACTGATGGCATGGTGAATTCGCTCTAAAGAGGGAGAAAGTGCGTGAGGGTCCATGGACTCCGACAACCATTTGAATTCAATTTTAGTGAGATTGAGATGCTGACTCAGTCTTTGTGGAGAGAGTCTAGTGTATACAGAAATCGTGGCTCCAAGTTCATGCTCAAGCATTGCCAACCAATGGAGAGGGGCTCGCGGTTCCTCGGAAAGAATGCTCAACACGCGACCCTTGTGTGGCAGGGTAAGCGCTGAATTTGGATTCAATGACATCTGACCAGACCGCGTTAAACTAAGGCCGCTCTTAGCCCATTCGGAGTCTAAAAGACACTAATGGTGATTCGCATTCTCACTTCAATGCACCGACTGAACTGTTATATCGTCGTCCAAGAGTGGTTCAATCGGTGTGGGCTTGACGACGGACGATGGCGATTCAAACGATTCTGAAATGGATATGGCCGAATGTGGTGCTTGTCGAGCCGTCATACCCATCGATTCCACCTCTTGTTCGAGTTGCGGTGTCTCTTTTGCTGGTGTTGCAGAAGAGGACATGGGGGAATGTGGCGCTTGTGGTACCCTCGTTCCGCTCGATAGTAAATCGTGCTCACAATGCGGTGTTCACTTTGTCCTAGATGATCTGACCACTGCCCTGTCTGTATGGATGAAAGATGAATCCTTGACAATCTCCGAATTATTTGGTGAAATCGATGCCGATGGTGATCATTCACTAACATCTGATGAAGTCAAGAGTGCGCTTTTGGAGAGAGATTTGGCATTCCTTGGAACTGACGAGCTGGATCGATTCTTATCACAAATTGATTTGAACGATGATGGAGTAATCTCCTTTGCGGAACTTGCTGCAGCACTATCGATGCCATGGACTCCACCTGAACAAATGACTGTCTTGGAACCCGAAGTGGAAGATGAAGGTTCAGACGACATCGAGGATACAGAAGAAGAATCTGACTCTGATGATGATGAAGACGGTGACGACGACTCTGATGATGATGAGGAAGATGATGACGACTCTGATGATGAGGAAGA
>JBJLBW010000017.1:0-36310 GCA_045568015.1 Candidatus Poseidoniales archaeon
CATGGACATGTTCGAGTGCGATCAGTCCATTTGCACAGTCGAGACTACCGCAGATTGGGCTGGAGAGCGCATGGTTACAGCAACTGTAACCGATGGCAACGGTGCCACCGCCTCCGACAGCATGTTGTTGTCTGTATGGAACTCGTATTCAATGGACGAGATCTTTGATTCTGGAGCCTCGATGAGTTACTCACTCGTGTATGGACCTATGGTCCAATATACTGTGACAGCAAGTGAATCAGGCATGCAATTTACGGGACAGGAACTCGGTAACAATGCCGGTTCATTTGACAGTGCGTTGGTATTCGGCTTGGACGTATCCAATGTGATGATGCCTGCCGATATTGGCACTGAAACACTCACCGTCAATTTTGATGGCGATGCTGCGGAAGCTTGGGGCCTATGGTTCAAGCGCACCGAATCAACACCATGGACATCTGTTGCAATGACACAGTCCGCAGGTGCTAACGGTGGCACAACCCTGACTTACTCACATGATGGTGGTCTGTCAGGCAACCTCGGTGGCGGAACCTACGCGATCTTCGACGTTGCAACTGCAGGTGCACAGCCACCGGCAGCAGCCGTCTCGGGTCTAAGCGCAGACTTGATGCCTGATGCTCGCGTTGAACTCACTTGGGGATACGGCGAAAACCCACAATTCGCAAGTGTTGACGCAGTGCACGTTTACTGGTGTGCTTGGGCAGATGTAGATACTGCATGTGACCCACTCGCTGGAACTGCAATCGCTGGTGCAAGCCCTGACACAATGTCATGGCCACTCATCGGAACTGATGAAACAAAGTACACCATCCGTGTGCAAACAGAGAACGGTAACGAAGATGCAAACAACCCAGGGGTAAAACTCACTGGTGGCGCAATGGACATCACCGTGACCGCAGATGGCAGTGTATCACCTGCACCAACACTCAGCAATGCAGCAGCAACCATGACATCCACAAATGATGGTCTAACCTTCACATGGGATGCAACAGGCACCGATGACGTGTCCAAATGGCAGATCTGCTGGGCAGGAACTCAAGACATCGTGAACAGCGATTTCTCAAGCCTGTTGGGCAACAGCTGTGCAGAAACCGAAGACACAACCACCTCGCTCACTGTGACCGAGCAGCAAATGTGTGGCGGTGCTTGCAACGCTGAGTTGTACTTCGGTATCGCAGGCCAAGACGCAGTCGGCAACGTAGCCGACCCAGGCGTCGATATGTATGCGAACATGAAGGACGGCCTCGAAGAGCCAGGCGTCATCGACACCACAGATCCTGGTGCTGAAGACGATGGTATGCCATCATCCGCAATTTACGCAATCATTGGATTGGTTGTTCTTGCGGTGATCGGCGGCGCTTTCATCCTAACCCGCGGCGCAGAAGCCGATGGTGAGGACAAAGAGTGGGATTACTGAGATCCCAAGGCCCTCGAAAGAAAACATGACCCGTCCTTGAGACGGTGACCCGGGCCGGGCCCCCTACGGGGGCCCGGCCCCTTTTTTCGTTTCAGGCTCTGAATCGTCCCGGTGATTGGGAAACTACTCCGGGTTTTACAAACAGGCACGCAGCACTACGTTTACATCACACTACCAATCACTGCGAAAACGGTAATAAATCTCTGATCTTCGAGATTATTTGGAGAATATTTTGACTCAATTCAGGATTGTTACAAATTGTTTGTACCAGTAATTTTCCGTCATTCTGAGGGTACAAAAATTCCGACGCAGTTTACCGAACAGAATTGAGTAATCAAAGGGTTTGCACCCATACGGTTATATCTACGTCAAAGCGTGGCAGGGCCTGTTCATAGGACACTCTGGGGTATGTGAATTGATGACAAAAGAAAACAAGAAGGTGTTGGGCGGCAGTTGGCTGTTGCTCACGCTATTGATGATTGGAATGAGTTGGGCCCAAGCGGTACCACCTGCAGATGATGCTGTATCGACCACAACGGTTGATGAAGCTGAAGGAAATAATGCGGTGGATTCGTTTGCTCTCAATGTGGAGGAACATGCAGTGGATTACACTGCATTTGGTTACGCTGCCGAGGATGAACTCGTCGGAAGCAGAACCGCGACCTCCAAGACGTATGTGACGGAAGAGGGTAAGGTTGCAATTGTAGCCACAGATCCGATCCACTACCTTGATGATGAAGGTGTGTGGCAAGAGGTCGACCTGAACATCGAGTCGGAAACAACAGGTTGGTCGGTGACTGAAAACACCTTCGATACCTACTTCGACAGCGATGTTAACAACGGTGTGGTAATACAAGTCGATGACAACATCGACGCCATCCGTATGGGTATGAACCCTGTCGTTGTGCAAATGGAGCGCGATGTGTCAATGCCGATGGAGTACCAGCTCGACCTGACGGAAGAGCCTGTACAGACCGCCGGCAATGTGCTGCGATATCCGATGGGTCAGGGCATTGCTCTTGACTACACGGTGACCAGCACACAGGTCAAGCAGAACCTGGTCATCCGTGACCAGCCGTTCTTCGGTCAGGAATTCTCTGGCTGGCTTGGTCTGCAGGAAGAAATGCTTCTTCCACACGGATACTCCGTCTTTGAAGGAACCAGTCCTCTACAAGAGGGTCAGGTCATGAAGACAAGTGAGCACTTCGAAATCCGAAACGTAGAGACTGGTGAACTGCTTGTAACAGTCCCAGCACCTCTGGTTTACGATTCCGATGCAACGGCGCTACCTGCGCTTGGTGAGTATTTCATCATGCAGGTCGGTCCTCACGTTCAACTAACCACCACGATTGACGCTGAGTGGCTAATGGACGAGAACCGCTCTTACCCGGTCATGATCGACCCAACAATCGATGTGACAGCTTCAACGACCTACTACACCTACAAGTATTCGATCAACTACGGTTGGACATCGTTTAGCTATGAGCGAGCATATTCAACTTCGTTCATTTCTTACACTTGCAAGGGACAAGGTAATGCAGCGACCACGTGCACCAGTTCCTCCTCGTATCAAGGATACGTAAGGAACACAGTTCACCGCTTCAACTTGGCTAACACCATGCCAAGCGGTGCAACCGTTACTGGTGTTGACTACGAGAATCACGTCGGTCGTTACCGAACTGGTTCACGTTCCTTTGAAGTGGCAGTCATGAAGAGTGGCGCTTCTCAGAGCAGCACAATGATTGATCCGGCGAGTTACACATACAGTTCCGGTCTATACATCCACCGTTACTCTGCAAACTCTGCAGCATCGTCAGCCGCAACCACAATCAGTGACCCAGGTTACTACTATGGTTTCAACGCTGGAAGCATCAAGTCGATTACAATGAATTCGAATGGTGAATCCGATGTTCAAGACGCAGTTGACGGCAATGGTGCAGGAAGCAGTGGACACATCCTAGGATTGGCTGTCCGCAACTCTGCAAACGCTCCAATGTGGTATTGGTGCACTCAAAATGCATACACATACTACGGATGCCAGAACAGTGCAGCATACAAGCCTCACCTTGAAATTTCATACACTGGTGGATCCGATACAACGGCTCCAGTTGCAGAACACGCTGCATTCGATGGTAAGACCACTTACCTCGATGGTGCACGAACAATGTACATGAGCGCAGTTGACGCCAGTGGCGTCAACACCACGGCAGCAGGCGCACCCCACCTGTACTACCGTGTTGATGGCGGTTCATGGACCGCTGTTTCAGCAAGTACAATCGGCACATGTGTTGCTGGTGGTGCAGCATGTCACTTCAAGGCGACAATCCCTGGCCAGACCGCTCCGGCGACTGGCACTACGGAAGTCGAATATTACTGGGCATACCGCGACGCCCCTGCTCCACCTAACGGTGGTGTATCGGGTACTACTGGCACGACCCCTGCCGGTGGAACAGGTATCCCAAGCAACATGCAGACACACCCAAGTTCACCTTACAGCTACGAAATCGAATCAGTCGACAACGCAGCAGATGGTGACAACAAGTGGCAAGTCAAGGCAAGTGGATGGAACTCCTACTCGTATTACAGCGCACAGCGCTACTACGACTGGCAGATGACCTACTACGAGCCAAGCCGTGAATATCACATGGAATACGACACATCAGACTGTGGAACAGGATCTCTATCCTGCTTCAACAGCGCTGCTGTCCTTGACCTACGATATCGCCCATCGACAACCCGCGTGTGCACCTCAACCTCCTGCCAATCGAGCATGGAGAAGGTCACGATGCCAGGCCTGAGCATGAACGCTCGCAACGGTCCTGGTTCCGACGTGATTTGGTACCACGATGGTAGTTCATGGGGAATCATGGGCTACGAGGTCTCGAGTGGCAACGGCATTGAGCAGCCACAGGGAACTGGTACAATCTACACAGCATTGGACTACGGTAGCACTGATGACGGATATGTCAAGGTTGCAATTCCCGGTGACATCACCGGTTACTTCGGTTCGTTCTCATGGAACGCAACCTACAGCCTAAACAGTGCAAACCGCAACTTGTTCTGTGTGAACACGAACAACAACCCAATTATGTTCGTGCGTTCAACCTACACAGGTTCGACATACACCAACCCATGCTATGGTACGTACTACTACTACCGCTACAACTACGCATGGAACGGATGGTCTAACCCAGGATACGATGGTAAGGTCGACAACAGTTGGCAAATCAACTCCAAGGTCAGTTCAATCAAGCCAGCACCGGACACATTCCCACCGGAATTTGACCACCCTGGTTTGATGGATTCCTATGTTGACGATGACCGAACGTTGTCGATGAAGATCGGTGACGCTGGTGACCCACCAATGGGTCTGAACACCAATACAACAGACAATGGTGACGGTCTCATCGGCCCATACATGCAGTACCGTGTCTACGACGCGGAAGCAGGCACATGGTCTGGCTGGACGACTCGCACCATGTCACCAGATGCCGCTCGCAGTTCTTGTGAGATGGCCGCGTGCACATGGTCGACAAGTATCCCTGGCACAGACCGCGGAAACAGTGTCGAATACACACTACACGCTGTGGACAACAATGGCAACTGGAACAACACCACTGCCCACTCCTACAGTGTCGGTACACCGACCAAGGTCTTCGTGATCGAGTGGCACGACATGACAGCTGGATTCAACTCCGGTTACAATGTCAACTATCAGGTCCGCCTGTATGATGTCACCAACGAAGTTGAGTTCGCGTACGACACGAACAGCAATGCATACTACGACTACCAATACATTGGCTTCCAGAACCCTGGTGCCAGCATTGGTGAGATGCTACGCTCGCGTGGAGCAGGTTACATCGGCGGACAAAATCCGTTTGCCAATAACTACCGAATCGCAACTGATGGAAATGCGTATGGATACGAGACCTACTCTGCAGGTATGACTGAGTTGTTCAACTACGACGAAGTCTTCACCGGCAGCAACAACGGTTACCCATACACCTACTACTGCACACGTTACTTCACAAGCTACCGTGGAGACTGCAGTGCGGTAATCGATATTCCAAACGACTTCGAGTTCGAGTACTTCGGCAGCACCTTCAACGGAACACAGGGTCACAAGATCCACGCAATCCGCCACGGTGCAATGCAGTTCAGTACCTCAAGTTCGACCAACAGTGCACAGATGATGTCCTCTAACTGGGGAACGACCATGCCAAGCCTGCCAAACTCAGGTTCGTATGTTCGTAACATCGACTTGGCACCATGGTGGGGCTACTACGCAGCGTACTACTGCTACTACAACTCTGGATCAGAGTGCAGTATCCGAACGAAGATGATTCCATTCGATGGAGCAGGTATGGACGTTACAGCGGACATCACCACACCAACGATTTGGGATATCGAGCAGAGCCCAATCCGTGTGAACCCATCCAACGGTGACTGGCTATCCGTCAGTGCAGATCTAACGATTATGCCTGGTGTTGAAGTTCAGATTGCTGAGGGTAAGGGTATGGCCTTCACAGGTTCCTGTAACAAGTTGACCATGGAAGGTAACTCGACGTCCGAACCAGATGGACCAATCACAATTAGCAACATGGGCACCAACTATGCTCAGGGTCTTGCATTCACCAACGGTGGATGTGCTGCAGGCACAGATGACCGTCACACGTTTGAAAATGTGAACTTCGTGAACATGACCACCGCCATCAGTGCGGGCAGCCGCAACGGCGCTGCACCACACTACAACGGCAACGTGGGCAACTTCACAATGAGTGACGTGACTTTCACAAACGTTGGAACAGCTATCAAGCACGGCAGTGGTCAAGGAACAGCCTTCGACCTGTCCGGTGTTGACATCAGCAACAGCGCAGATTCCTGTGTTGACCTGCCAGATGACGCAACGCTAACTTGGGTTGGCGGTTCGGCCACTGATTGTAACACGCACGCATATGCGGGTCAAGGTGCAGTCGTCACAGGTGATGGATCATCAATCATGATGGAGAACGTCGACATCACCGATGCAGCCGTCAACGGTATCATCGGTGAGGCGGACAGCCTGTGGTTGTCCAACGTGACAATTGACGCAAGCAATGGCTTCTCATGGCAGCAGACCGGAACGGGTGTCGCCCAGACCGGAACTGCAAGCAGTGGTACTGATGCTTACTTCTTCAACGTAGACATCAACAACTACAACGCAGCTCTGACAACCCACGCAACCGACAGCCTCCACATGGAGGGTGTTGACAGTACTGGTGACTCAAATGGTTACACAGTGACACCAGCTGGCTCAAGCAGCCCAGCGATTGGTGCTACTGGCTGGACCATGGACGGTCTCAGTGCAGAGGGCGGTCTAACGATGGCACGCACACAGCCTGCCACCATGGACAACGTCGATCTTGGTGGTGCCATTCAACTATCTGGCACCGCACCAAGTTCAGACATGGTCTCTGGCAACACAGTTACAGCTGAAGGAATCACCATCAATGGATGTGGTTGGAAGGTCGACATGCGCGACGTTACAATCGGTTCAGGTGGCTCCAACGGCGCCTGGGTGAGTGCAAACTGTGCATCGTCTGCAAGCAGCAACGTTGTAACCGTCGCAGACGGAACAATGGCTGGCAGTTCGTCCAACAATAACTACGCGTACGCGCGCAACAGCGTGCTGACCGTGGCCGAGATGACCATGACTGGTATGACGGCCTTCGGTAGTAACGTTGCAAGCGCTGGCACCAACGGTGACATCCGCCTAATCGATGTGAACTTCGATGGTAACGACTGTCTTGATTCCAGCAACAGCGCCGACACGTCGGTCTGCTGGGTTGAAGCAGCATCCAGTTCCGCGAAGGTTTACTTCGGCGGCACAGGTACTGTCTCAGTCTATCGTTCAGGTAACAGTGGTAACGCCATGCAGCCGAACCACAATGTTGCAGCATCGGTTCACGACAGCTCAGGCACAGAATTGTTCGAAATTGGCACCAGTGTAACTGATGCCTCTGGAGCAGCAAACGTCTGGCTAATCACCGATCTTTACGAGCGTGACAACACTGGTGCAACCAGTTCCTCGGCTTCGTACACTGACCACACACTCCGCGCAGCGGGTGGTGCAGGTCAGAACGTTACGGCGCCTACGGACCCATGGTACACAGCAAGCCACAACCCGGATTTCCCATCCAGTGACCTACCTCTTGAGGTCGGTGCACACGTTTACCTCGCACTTGAGGCATTCCCGATGGACTTCGGTGGCGCAACGAAGGACTGCACGTTCTTCAGCACCAACGATTCGGCTTCGTCTATGGATGGATACTACACCTACACCCGTCAAATCATCACCTTGTCCACGGACATGGTCTTGGACGGTTGCAGTGTTCACCTGCAAGGTACATCCCTACGAGTGAATGTCACATCGGGTAGCAACCCAACCATCACTCTGCGCAATGGCGCTGAGTTACTCATCAGTGAGTGGGATGGCGACTTCGGCCACATCAAGGCCCAGTCCAGTGCTTACCCATGGTCGATGGATCTTGCAGACGGCGGTCAGTTGACCATCGATGCAGGTTCAATCCGTGACATGAGCGGCGGCCTAACGGTCGGCGACGGTGGCACATTGGAGATGCGCAACGGTTCGATTGCCTTGGGTAGTCCAAACGCGGCAGCAAGCACAGCAACCGTGGATGTTGACGGCGGAACACTGGTCGTCAACAACGCGCAGGTTCAGAATGCCAACTCTGGTGTCGGTATCCGCCTACACAACACGGCGGCAAGCAGCCTCTCAAACGTCCTTGTCAAGAACTCGGCAGTGGGCATTGAGGTAACTGATGCAGCACCGACCATTGATGGATTCACACTAACCGACAACACGGTTGGTATGTCCGTCGATGGTGGTATGAGTCTACCAACACTGTTCCGCTCGACCATCCTCAGTGGCCAGTCAGCTGGTTGGACCACGCACGCGATTGACATTACTTCGTTCGCGAAGCAGAACAACTACGTGCAAATCGGTGTCAACACTGTGTATGATGGTGGTAACTCGGACCCAATCTACGGTTCGTACTACGCCAAGTACTTCATGACCACAGATCGCTGGCGAATCGCAGTCGATGACGGCAGCGGTTTGACCAACGTCACTGACTCGAGTGTGACCGGTTACTACCCATGGGGCAACAACGACCCAGCGGTAACTGCCGGAACTCACACCTACGATGGTGGTAACGGTGGTTCACCAGTTTGGGATTGCAACCTATACGGTTACCGATACAACCCTGGTGGTTCCTATCAGTATGCGTATTACTACTACTTCATCGCCTACGGCGGTGGAGCGTACTCAAGCGCAGGCAGTTACAACATGGAGCCTAACGAATTCGGATTCCGAATGGAGAGTGCAGATGGAGTTACAGCGAACACCAACTACTACCCATACCACTTCTGGGCAAGTTACTGGCCGAGCTTCTACTATTCCGGAACATACGCACCTCCTGAGGGCTTCAACGGAATGTGGGGCAGCTACAACGTCTGTCAAGACTACGCATATGGCCCAGCAACACCGAAGCCAGCCGGTTACCGAATCGCTTACCCGATTGTTGACACCAGCAGCGCAAACATCGACCAAGTCGTTGTTTACGTCGACATGGTTCACTACGGTGCTGACTACTTCCAGGACCGCCTAGACTTCACAGTCCGTGCGGCCAACTCGGTTACTGATCTATTGAACAAGGATTACAGCCGTGACTTCGGAACAGCAGACATCAGCAACGGTCAGATTACCGGTGCAGACACTGGTATCGAAATCGGTGGCGACCGCGCATCCGGCGACTTTAGCGGCATCACCATCACCGACCCAACGAATGAGGGAGTCCTCATTTCGGGTAGTGTTGGAGCAACCATGGACCAGATTACGGTTCAAGATGGTCGCTATGGTGTCCGAATGGGCAGCGCAGCGGGCGGCAAGTTGGTTCTAACCAATGTAGATCTGGACAACCAGACAAACGATGGTATCGTTCTATCCAAGGCAATGAACCTTGAGTTGAGTGGAACCATCCAGAACGCTGGTTACTGTGGTCTCAAGGTCCTCGCATCGAACGATGCAGACTGGGCGTTCGAAGGCTTGACGCTGAACAACAACGCAGTCGGTATCACACACGATGGTGCAGGAACCCTGTTCATGTCTGACACGAACATGGTTGGAAACACCGACGATGTCACAATGAGTGGCTCCGCACAAATGGATTATCTCGAAGGTGATATCACCGAATCGAAGGTAACGACCACTGGTGGATCGAAGTTTACACGCCTGCGAGCATTGGACGTGACAATCACCGCTGATTCAAGTGGTGTTGATGGAGCGCCGGTCAAGATATTGAATGCTGACAGTTTGGTTGTGGATTCAGGAACAACTGACGCGAACGGTGACGTCAATGGTATGTCATTCGTCACCTGGTCCAAGGATTCATCCGGTCTAACAACCGAGAATCTCGCTGGCTACCAGTTGGTGACAATTGCAACCATTGACTATACCTCTGGTTCGACGATTGACGCTCGGTATGCGATTAACACAATTTCGCTGACCGACGCACCGGGCAATTCGGCAAGCACTGCTTTGACAACCTCGATTGACGCGCGTACGTGCTACAGTTACTCCACGACAAGTTATGACTTCCATGAACCTTGTACTGGACTGAACTATCGAAGCTCACGCACGGTCGATGGTGTTCTTGAGATTGGTTACTACAACTCTCGCAGTGACATGACCAACATGGTCATCCAGATGGATACACCATGGAACTATGCAGATATCGGAACTGGTTCACAATCGTTCAACGGTTCAACCCTTTTGATTACTGGATGTTACAACAGCGAGGCTCGGATTTACCCGATCTATCCATACCAAGGACACATCTACATGGAGGATACAACAATCATTGCAATGTGTGATGAGTCTGGAAACAAGGGTGCGAGCAGCTTCCGTATTGGATACTCTGGAACCTACAGTTACGGTAACTTCCACATCAACGACACCAAGATGCTTGGATTGAAGACCATCGCAACTGGTAGTGGTTACTACCAGAACAACGGTGACCTCGAAGTGACCAACAGCCTGTTGGTTCACTACGAGTCGTCCACCAACGTTCGCTCGTCTTCGATCTTCTACGATGACATGTGTATCCAGACCTCTGGATTCGATGACGTAGAAATCTCGGGCAACACGATGGTTGACTGTGGTGTTGGTGTATTCGTACCCAACAACTTCTATGCGACTTCCACATACTACGGTGGTAACGGTCAGCAGAGACTGGATGTCAGTGACAACACATTGGTTGACTGTGTCAACCTCTGTATGTGGTTCTACATCGGAGCGAACTCATACGATGCAGAGTTCAATGGCAACACGATTGAAGGCACTCCGCCTCGATATGGTGTTTACAGCCAGGACAGCACATTGATGAACGTCGAAATCGATGGCAACGACATCTATGCTGACAACCCGATCTACATGCGTGGTGCACGAGAGTGGACAATCACGAACAACGACATCACAGGTATCAGCAATGCCGCAAACGCATGTGTATACGTGCTAAACGGACATGGTGAAATCAGTGGCAACGACTGTCTAGATGCTGACGGTGGTATCGCACTCAGCGGTATCCGCAGTGGTAACGACGTCCACATTGAATCCAACACAATCGGATTCACTCCAGGACGCCTACCCACAAGCGCTGTTGGTATCTACCTAGACAGCTGTGGATTGGATGAGGTCTTCATGGCAGACAACATGGTCTCGACAGTAATGAACGCTGTCAACACCGATGGCTGCACAGTGACTGACAACAACTCAGCATACATGGGTCTTGGAGGCGGCGCAGGCCGTGTCCACAACGTCGACATGCAACAGAGCACCTTCAGCCCAGCACACCTAACCGGTGTCTGCACAGGCGACTCGGTGCGCTGGACTTCGCGCGCGTATGGTAGCACAAACACACCACACACGACGACATCCGATGCAAACCAGGCTGAGAGCTGGGACAGTGGAACGATGAACCTCGGTTCGTCCTTCGTTCACCAGTTCACCAACGTTGGCAACTTCACCTACTACAGCACGACGGCATCGACCATGACTGGATCGGTGAATGTAGCAGACTGTTCAGGTAACAACCTACAGACAACTGGAATCGACGTCCTCGGTGGCGGCGATGACATCACTCTGAACGGTGTTGTAGTCTCTGGATACGGTCTTGGTCTTGCCATGGAAGGTGGCGACCTGCAGATGGCAGGCGGAACCACCATCCTCGGTGACGCAACGGCTGTTGAAGTGACAGACGTCGACGTAACAGTGAACGGTGCAACAGTTGCAGCCAACGGAACCTACGGTGTAGGTCTCGATGTTGTAACCAGCAGTGGTAACCACGACCTCGACATGACCGGACTATCGGTCAATGCGGCGGTTGGTGTTCTTGCTGACGGCCATGAGAGCTTCCGCTGGAATGGCGGTGTTGCAATGGGTCACACGGTCTTGAAGACCATCAGTGGCGCATCTGGAACCATCGAGAACATGTCTGGTCCCTACAACCACCCAGTGTATGGAGATGTACCGGTCGCATGGGAGACAGCATATTCGTGCTACTCCACCGACCCAACATACATCGCAAGCAACATGGGTAGCTGTGGTGGAGTTGCAACCCAAATCAATGCAGGTCCGTTCTCAACGGTCACCAGCATCGGTAACGGTGTACTCAACAACGGTTCGATGATCAGTCCATTCATGCCAAGCAAGTTGACTGTCGATTCAGACGCAATTGTCCACGAGGGTAACCTCCTAGACTTGACCGTCCTACACATGGGCAGTCCAGCAACAGATGTTGGACTATACATCCGCAGCCTCGCTATGGCAACGAACCTCGCTACAGGTGAGCAAGTTGCTGTGCCTGGTGGTCGTGCAGAGTATGTCAGCCCATCGTGGCGAAGCAGCCCTGGTCGAACCATCACCGTTGACGGTATCCTTTGGGATTGGCTCGGCACAAACATGCTGAACGAAGCTGACGACATGATGCCTGGTGCAGTGGCTGTTAACGCAACCACTCAGGCGCACATGCGCGTGACATGGGATTCGAACTACATGTTCGTTGCACTCGTGGGTCCAACCTTCGTGAGCACTGACGGTCTGTTCTACCTAGACACCGGCCCTGGTGGCTCGGAAACTGGTGAGAACTGGCATTCACAGCACACTCTGCCAATCAAGGCAGACTACATGCTATGGATGGAGGACCTCAACAACTGGGGTCTGAAGAAGGTCATGCCAACAGGTAACTGGGTCGATGTGACGTCGAGCTGTCCGCAGATCACGTCCTACATCTTCATGGGCAACCCGTACACGACCACTCCAGTGAGTGAGTTCCGTGTTCCATGGTCCTGCCTAGGCAACCCAACTGAGGACGTTCGCTGGATCGCAATGGTTCAGTGGGATTCCCCATTCGGTCAGGATGGACAAGTTGCTGGTGTGTTCCCAGAACAGCCATTCAACGGTTCAACCACGTCGGGCCAGACCTTCGGTCAGTTCGGTAACTTCCACCTAACTGGAGGCGACCTCGCTGATGGAGAACTGGACTCGCACTTGTTGCTGCTACGAAGCTACGTTGGAACTGGATCATCTCCAGGTGAACCACACGCATACCAGATTCTGGTCAAGGTCCGCAACGCGGAAGGCGACTACTGGGACTGGGACGACTCCGTCGCACCACTGGTGATGACGACGAACCAGGATATCACAATCGATATCATGCGTGCCAAGCCGATTATCGAGAACTTGGTAGACGTATCATATGATGAGGATACGGGATCGCACACGATTACGCTGACCGACAAGGGAAGCGACTATCAGGATGCATCCGGCGACTTGACGTGGTCTGTGACAGACGCTTCGTCGAACTCGCACGCTTATCCGACACCGTATGACTACGCGCTGAACGGCCAGACACTGGGCATCGACACGCTCGAGAACCAGTTCGGTGGTCACCGTCTACAACTGACGGTCACCGACAGTCACGGTCTCAGTGCAACGCAGACAATGGAAGTCGGTATCTGGAACGTCAACGACGCACCAGTGATCTGTAACACGAACCGCTTCGACTGCATGCCGGTCTTCTACGATGACGGTGACGGTAACCTGAACGTCCACGATGAGAACTTCAACGGTCTCCTGACAAAGGAACTCGGTGACACATCCAACGCAACTCGCTCATACATTGTCGACATGGCAAACGAGCAGACACAATCGGATTGGAACAATGAAGCAATTCCACAGGTCTACACATGGACTGAGGATGAAGGCGCGAACTGTGTGCCGTTCTCCACAGACATCATGACCAACGTGCTCACGATTGCAGAGAACACTGCAAACGAAGCTGGTGGTAACTGTGACATCGTTCTCAGCCTGACTGACAACGCGAACACGAACGCAGAAGCAACTGACGTGACTGTGAACTTCATTGTGAACCCTGTCAACGACGTGCCGCAGATTCTGGACATTGACAACACCAACGTCTTCATTGAAGATGGCCATGGACAGATAACGCAATTTGGATGGTCGCTTGAAGTCACAGAAGATGAAGAGGATACAAACACCTTGACTTGGGATATTAGCCGCGTTATGGCTGACAACGATCACCCAGTGAATGAGTTGACTTGGACTGTTGAAGAGTCAAGCGCGTGCGCGTACGAGAACTACTTCTCGCTGACAATTGACAACGATGCAGATACGTTCTCCATCGACCTCATCCCAGATGCAACAACCAATGCTCCAACCACGGAGATTGACTACTTGCAGGATGCAGATGGAGACGGTGTGCCTGATGGTGGTATTCACCAGCAGCAACCACGTGACGCCGTAACTGGTCAGGAAACAGACACATGTCTGTTGCACCTCCGATTGTCCGATACGCCTGATGCGCCAAGTCACATCGACTACGCACAGAGCGCATCCGGTGTATACAACCAAGAGAGCATGCGTGTGGCCGTATACATCAAGGTCAACAACGTAGAAGAAGCACGTGCAGACTACCACTTTGACACGGACTTCAACACCGATGGCTTCGACTGGCAAAACATTGACGCGGTTCTACCAGGAACTCGCGTCCCAGTCAAGGTAGTGATAACGAACTCTGGAGATGACCCAGCTGAGTACAACTACGGACACGATGTGCAGGTGCGCTTCTTCGCGGATGACAACCCATCACTGATTCAGGACCAGATCACTCTGTCCTGGGACAATGGTGAGGTTCCAGGCGTTGGTGAAACTGTGACCGTCATGGGACACGTTACGCTGAACAACCCGACTGAGAAGGTTACGTCGTTCATTGAAATCCGAACAATCAACCCGTTCACGGATGATTACATCGACAGCTCAATGCGCCAAACAGCGCTTGAAGATAAGTGCTGGTCCGACGTGGACTGTGACGATAACACCAACATGGGTTACAACACCCACTCCACTGAAGAACTACCACAAATGGTGCGCCTACGCCCAGCAACTTCGGTTGCAAGCTTCGCACCTGGTCTTGTGGCAGTGAGTTTGGTTGGTGCCTTCGTTGGTGCCCTCCTCATGAACTCTCGCCGAGAGGAAGATGAAGAGGAAGTCATGGAGTCCCTATCAAGCGATGATGAGGCAGTTAGCCCAGTGATTGCAACGATTTTGCTCGTTGCAATCACTGTGGTCCTGTCCGGTGTGATCTATGTCTGGGCACAGAGCCTAGCATCAGATGCAGGCGGAAAGGCAACACCTCGTCTGACCTTCGATTCGGAAGCTAAGATTGACGGAGACAACCTGTACTGGAACATCAACGTCATCAGTCACGACAACGAACTAGCTGCTCAGGCAGTCTATGTCGTCGTTCAGTGGACAGATGACGCTGGCGTGGTGCACAATGAGAAGACCAGTCTGGCCAACCCTGATGGTGTGTATGGATTCGCTCCAAGCACAAGCGAAGAGTTGGTGACCTACAAGGATAACATCAACTGTAACGTAGACTGTTCTGCAGGATTCGGTGCAAACGATGAGATCCGAATTCGAATGGTCGACCCAGCATCAGGTGATGTCATCGAGAACGCACAGGTTACACTGCAATACGCACCTTCGGGCGGCGTTGCAACGATCCTGATGACGTTCGACGCACAGTACAACCCGCCAAGCATGAAGGCGACCTACTGAGCTCGATTGAGAGATAACCACAGGGGCCACCCGAACGGTGGCAGTGTGGGGCGCCTTCGGGCGCCCCCTCTGAGCCCCCACTCCGCTTCGGCGGAGTGGGGTCCTTGCTCCCATTCCTTCTTGACCGGATACCCTTTCGTCGGTATATCCCGGTGTTCCTATGTCGATTAAGGCCGTTTGTTTCGATTGTGATGGTGTTTTGATTGACACCATATCCTCTTGGAGAATAATCCACGAACATTTTGGAACAAATAGCGGGGAAATGCTGGATCGTTTCCTCCGGGGTGAAGTGACCGATGCAGAGTTCATGGCCGATGATATCGGTTTGTGGAAGAGTGTGAAACCTCAAATTCACCGAGATGAATTGATGCGTTGTTATCAGGGTGTCAAGTTGATGGATGGTGCCCGAGAACTGGTCGAAGCACTACAATCTCGTGGCATCATTGTTGCCATCGTTAGTGCTGGGGTCGATCTGCTCATAGGATCGATTGCAAAATTGCTCAATGTCGATGATTGGATTTCCAATGGTTTCCGCTACGATGAGGATGGATATTTGTTGGATGATGGCGAGGTTAGAGTACCTGCTCATCACAAGGATGCGATGGTTGCCAAATTGGTGAGAATCCATAATTTGGAACCTTCTGAAATCGTGAGTATCGGAGACAATCATACCGATTTGAGCATGCAAATCCCTGGTTCTGGATTTATCGGATTCAATGGGCAGAAACAGATTGCTATCGATGGATTCGCCGCCGCTGGTGTCCCGCACGTTCAGGAAAAGGATTGCCGCCTGCTTTGGCCCCATCTCTTCGAAGGTGAGCCATTCCCCGCCGTAGGCGGGGAATGAGTCAAAGGCGAGATAGTCACGTCAGATACCAATGGAGAGGCGCTGTTTCCCTCTATTCCTCGCGTTGCTTCTCCTATTGCCCTCGGCGATTGCTGCGGCCGAGGAAGAATCCAACATCACTCTAGATGTGTGGCATTCATTTGCAGCCGAAAGCCAAGAAGAGGCCGCTTTCCTTGATGCAATTGGTCAGTTTGAATCTCTCAATCCAGACATCAAAGTCGAGGTTACAGGGGTGCCATTTGGTGACATCGACCAATTGTATCTCACCGCAGCTCAGGGTGGAGAAGCACCCGACCTTGTCCGACTTTCCAGTGACCAATTGGGCGAAATTGGTGAAGTCCGAGTCGATGGATATCCCTTGTTAGAAGACCTCCGCCCTCACCTCACACCATCTGAACGAGCGATCTTTGACAGCAAGGCGTTACAGTCGATGCGATATGGCGATGCTTTGTATGGTATTCCTGCCAGCCAAGATTGTCTTTCATTGCTTTACAATCGTGCGCTTTTCGATGCTGAAGGCATTGCTTATCCCGATGAAAGTTGGACTCAGAATGACATGCTATCGGCGGCTGAAAATCTCACTCAAGGGGATGTGTATGGTCTTGCGGTGCCCACCAAGGTTGCGTATTGGTGGTTCCCATTTCAGGCCGGTTTTGGAGGGGAGTTGTTCGATGAATCTGGCGATCCAACTCTTTCGTCAAACGGAAGCGCTCAAGCATTGGATTGGTATCTCTCACTTGAGCAAGTGCATGGTGTCGTTCGCACTGGGACTGTCGGCGAGACCATGGAATCTCAATTCATCCAATCCGAAGCAGCCATGATCGTCGATGGGCCTTGGAATTGGGCCACATACGAGGCTGGGCGCCTCGACGTTGGTCAAACCCTCCTTCCAATCATCGAGGAAACTGGATTGCGTTCATCCCCCCTTGTCACCTACAAGGGATGGTCCGTTTCAAAACAAAGTGAACAGAAAATCGCCTCAACAAATCTGGCATTATTTCTCTCATCACCTTCGGTTCAGAAGGCGTTCGCTCTCGATACGATGACAATGCCAACCGCGGTTGAAACCGCTGCAGATCCAGACGTGCAAGCAGATTCAGTTCTCTCTGGGTTCCTAGCGCAAGCCGGAGTGGCCACGCCAGCTCCAACAACACGGGCCATGTCGATTGTTTACGGCCCTCTAGGGACTGCATTTGAGCAGGTTCACGGTGGAAGTGCAAGTGCTCAGGAAGCGCTTGAAGGCGCCAATACGGAAATGGGTAATCTGTTGTCCTCGCAATCGACCTCTGAGCCATTCCCATTGTCGCCAGGTTACAGGACGATCGACATTTCTGTCCCGGTCGATCCTTTGGCAATTTCATACCATGTCTTTGTGGACAACACATCCCATTCATTCCTCTCGGTTGGTGGAGTCGGAATTGAGGGTGCAGGATACGATTCTTGCACATCTGATGGTATTGAACTTCAGCGGTTCGACAGTGTTGCGATCGTCCCTCAATCCGCCGAAAATTGGACGTGTGGCCTGACCGGAATGATTCCTGATCGAATCCACCAAATTCAGGTATTCGTGGATTACGGTGGTGCTGCTGAGCCTACACTTCACTTTACCATGAATGCCTCCACATCTGTGGGTGACATCCTTCCACCTTCACCCGATACGAGTCCAATTCTATTCGCAATCGGTTCTATCGTCGTTTCTTTGGTGGCGGTTTTGGCCGTACTTCGATGGAGAGATGCAAATGCAGGTCGACATCGAGGCAAACTCGCGCACGCTTACATCGCTCCGGCATTAATTGCTCTCGCAGTGTTGACCTTCTATCCTGTAATCTACGGAATTTGGTTGTCCTTTACCGATGCCGATCAAAGTCATCTAGGTGACAATGCTTGGGTTGGTATAGAGAACTTCGTCACGGTCCTAACATCCTCAGGATTCCTCCGAGTGACACTGTTCACACTGATTTGGACCGTGACCAACGTGGTTGCCCACGTTGCAATCGGCCTAGGATTGGCCCTTGCTCTTGACAACCCTCACGTGCGCGGAAGGACCGCATACCGCACCGCGCTCTTACTTCCATGGGCGATCCCATCGTATATTTCGGTCCTCGTTTGGAAAGGAATGTTACAACCAGAGGGCCTTATTGATTCAGTATTGGGGACCGATTTTGAGATGCTCGCAGACCCGTCTGGGGCGAAAACACTGGTCATCCTTGTCAATATCTGGTTGGGTGTCCCATTCATGATGATGTCACTGAGTGGGGCGATTCAGGCCTTACCCGGTGAAATGTATGAGGCTGCAGAGGTTGATGGAATCAGTCATTGGGACCAATTCAAACACCTCACACTCCCCAATCTGAAGAGTGCGATTGTTCCATTGAGTCTTCTTGGCTTCATTTGGACGTTCAACATGTTCAATGTGATTTATTTGATGACGGATGGAGGTCCCAATCTACGATTTGGTGAACCGGGTGAAACCGATATTCTGATCACATACGTTTACGATGTCGCCTTCCGCGATGGAGCCTACGGTGTGGCTGCAGCTTGGTCGGTTGTCATCTTCCTCATGCTCGTGGTATTTTCATGGGTCTACATGAAACGAACCAATGCGACGGAGGCGAGTGCATGAAGTCACTTTCTCAACAGTGGTATGTTCCACAAGAAATCGTTGCAATGCGGCTATGGTTACCGGTCGCAATTGGCATGAATTTCTTACTCTCAAGCATTGAATGGATTCGGGGCGATTCATTTGCCTTGCAACTCTCATTGCTAGGTGCAGCCGCATTGTTCGTGCTTTGGTTGGTTCTTCCAGATGGTGAGCAGGCATGGAAGCGAGATGTGGCCATGGGGAAAGCGGGTCTCGTCCTGATCATCGGTGTCATTCACTATGCGGCTGGAATGAGAATGGCCATTGATCTGTGGTCTACACTATGGTTGGTTGGACCTGCACTTCTTGCCCTCTGGTGGCTTTCTTCTCCCGTGATATCGGCTTGGGCCAAGGGGTCGTTATCGATGCGAGGTGCAGAGGACGGTTTGGCTAGAAATAAGCGCATAGCACCACGTTTAGGCGAAGCGGGATCCCACATATTGCTGATTCATGCGGTCATGCTTGTCCTCATCCCTGTAATGTGGATTCTCGATGTCGCGATGTCACCTGGAAATATCCTTGGTGGAGACATTGGGATTTCCGATTGGACGGGAGAGCATTTCACAAAGATGCTCGCAGGGGATTCAAGTTTCTGGATTTGGATGCGCAACTCATTGATTGTCAGCCTCGGTACAACGCTGATGGGACTTGCTCTTGCAGTTCCCGCGGCCTATGCTTTCAGCCGATTCCGGTTCTCAGGACGTGAAGGATCGATGTTCGCATTTTTGCTGGTACAAATGTTCCCTGGGATCATCATCCTCGTTCCCTACTTCATGGTGATGAAATCGCTTGGGTTGCTGAATACCAGCCTCGGCCTCATCCTTGCTTATTCTGTAACAGCGTTGCCACTTTGTGTGTGGATGCTGAAGGGCTTCTTCGACACCGTACCTAGGGAACTCGAAGAAGCCGCACTTCTGGACGGATGCAATCAATTCCAAGTATTCTGGAAAGTCATCTTACCTCTTTCACTCCCGGCTGTGGCCGTAACGGCCTTGTTCAGTTTCTTAGCGGCATGGAACGAATATCTTCTGGCTTTGACATTCAATACCTCAAATGACATGTACACACTTCCTGTTGGATTGGCCAGTCTGATTTCATCGACAGGTCAAGCATGGGGTGATTTCGCCGCAGCCTCTCTCCTCGTCAGCATCCCAGTGGTGATTTTATTCATCGTTTTCCAGAAATTCCTGATTCAGGGCCTCAGCGCAGGGAGCGTCAAAGGGTGATACAATGGTCGAAGTACGATATGAAAGTGTAACAAAACGATACGAGAACGAGTTCGAGGCTGTCAAGGACCTCAATCTCGAGGTGAAAGATGGCGAATTCCTCGTTCTTCTCGGGCCGAGTGGTTGTGGTAAATCCACGACTTTGCGCATGCTCGCAGGCCTTGAAGACATCAGTGAAGGCAACATCATGATCGATGGTGCCAAAGTGAACGATTTGCCACCAGGGGCACGTGGTTTGGGTATGGTTTTCCAATCGTATGCACTTTATCCACACATGTCGATTGCAGAGAATCTCTCATTCGGTCTGCGGATGGCCAAAGGCGAAGAAAGGTTGTCAGACGAAGAGATTGTCAAACGGGTTCAGGAGACGGCCAAATTGATGGAGCTGGAGGATCAACTCGACAAGAAACCAAAGCAACTCTCCGGTGGACAGCGCCAACGTGTTGCTTTGGGTCGAGCCCTTATTCGGCAACCGAAAGTACTGCTCATGGATGAACCATTGTCCAATTTAGACGCTGAGTTGCGACACCAGATGCGCGCAGAAATCCGCCGCCTGCATGAGACACTTGGAACCACAACCGTCTATGTCACCCACGATCAGATTGAAGCGATGACATTGGCCGACCGTATCGCGATTCTTGATCGGGGGGAATTGCAACAACATGGCGCGCCGTTGGACGTTTACAACCACCCAGCAAATGATTTTGTCAAGGGATTCTTGTGTAAACACATAGACGAAATAGTTGAGACTGCAAACAACCTCTTCCCGAAGGAGTGAGACACATGCGAAAGGCGGTTCTGTTGGTTGCATTGCTTATTGCATCGACACTTCCCGCATATGTTTCCGCTGATGGTGACCCTGTTCGCCAACGTCAAACCTTGACGGACTTTTCGTGGTCAGGAAATGCATCCTCTGTGCAAATTTCGGGTGAATGGGATGATTGGTTGGTCCGCACCGATTTCCTTGAAGTCGAAGGCGAGTGGACCGCTTCACTTGATTTGGAGCCCGGAATGTACTGCTACAAGTTGATTGTCGATGACAATTGGACATTTGATCCGGCCGAACCCTATCGTGGTTATTGCGGCGATTTTGAGAACAGCGTTGTTAGAGTCCCCGATACGTCCAAACCCATGTTTACACACAGTATTGAGAACGATTTGCTAACCGTACTTTGGCATGCTGGATCAAGTGGTGGAGCACCACAATCGACCCCATTCGCCCTGGCCACAGGACTTTGGGATGAACCCACATGGACTTGGACCCTTGATTTGAGTACCTTGCCCGAAGGCAAGAACACGTTGCACATTACTGGCGAGGATGTGGATGGCAATATCGCTGAAGATCTACTCTTGCCCTTTTGGAATGGTCCAATGGCCGATTTTGAATGGGAAGATGCCCTGATTTACATGATCATGACCGACCGCTTCGTCAATGGTGAGGGGGCAAATGACCCTGAACCAACCAATGCTTCTCAAGGAGCGGATTGGCAAGGCGGGGACTTCGCTGGTGTGACCCAAATGATTCAATCTGGTTATTTTACAGACCTTGGGGTCAATGCACTTTGGTTGACACCATTCAACACGGGTGCCAGTGGAACTGGGCTTGCTGGTGACGATGAGCATCGAGTTTCTGCATACCATGGGTATTGGCCGGTAGCCGCCAGAGAAGTCGACCCCCGATTGGGCACAGAGGCCGAATTGCATGCTCTAATCGATTCGGCCCATGATGCTGGAATCCGAATCATGGGTGATTTTGTCATCAACCATGTTCACGAAGATCATCCATATTACTCCGACAACCCCGAATGGTTCAACGAAGGTTGTTTGTGCGGCGAGGAAAACTGTGGTTGGACCGAGCACCGCCTCGATTGTATGTTCCGCCCGTACATGCCCGATGTCAATTGGCGTGTGCGGAATGCCAGTGAGCAATTCATTGCCGATGTGATGTGGTGGTTGGAAACTTTTGATCTCGACGGAGGTCGATTAGATGCCGTCAAACACGTTGATGACCTGGCGATTGCAAATCTCGCTGTTCAAATCAATGAACGCTTTGAAACTGCAGGAACCGATTATTTCCTCAAAGGAGAGACCGCCATGGGTTGGGCCGGCCATTCATTGGAAGACAATGCCGATGAATACGGCACGATCAATCGATACATTGGGTCGGACGGACTCGATGGCCAAGCAGATTTCGTCCTCTATCATGCCGTGGTGGATAATGTATTCACATCAGGGGATATGGATTATCAGCATCTCGATTATTGGACCAATCGTAGCCAAGATCAGTATGTCGATGGCGCTACGATGGTGCCTTTTGTTGGCAGCCATGATGTGCCACGCTTCGCCAGTCGGGCAGACACAGGGACCGCAGACGAATGGAATCAATGGGTCGAGGATGGATTGCCCGGCCAACCTGGCACAGACGCGCCTTATGTGACTGCATTACAAGCGTATACCTGGCTGTTGACAACACCGGGAGCTGCAGCGATTTACCAGGGCGATGAATATGGCGAATATGGTGGCGCTGACCCTGACAACCGGCATATGCTACGAGGAACTGCAGATTTGAGTGATAACGAGATTGCTCTGAGGGAGAATATCAGCGCACTCGGTCAGTTGAGATTGCAATCCGAAGCACTTCGACGGGGCACTTACTCGTCTCTATCCAGTGACCTTGACACGATTGCTTGGTCGATGTCTACCGATTCTGACGAAGCGGTGATCGCGATGAACCGAGGGGTTGCGGAAACTGAATTCGACCTCGACCTCGATTGGTTCGCGAACGATTCTTTGAATGGAATCCCCATGGATTCTGAACACCGATTTACGCTAGGACCACACAGTGTCGCAATTTTCCTGAAGCCCGGCGAAATAATCGACATCCAACCCGACTCCGACGGCCATTGTCTCATTCTCGACAACCTCAGCGTCAATCAGACACTATACATCACGCTCGACTTGGTCAACACCTGTGATGACGGTCTCCATTATCCAGGCGTCAATGCCACATCCGATCACCCCGATGTGACAGGTTTCTTCGATGGTCTAGAGTGGTACTATGGTATCCCTGGTAACGCAACCTATCCCTACCAATGGCAACTCTCTGTCGACCCCTCTGTGCCCAATGGTACAGTGGTCACCCTCACCTTCGAAGCGGGTTTGCTTTCGTGTGGTCCAGATGGTTGGCACGATTGTCCGAATTCAACTCTGCAACATACTTTCACCGTAGTGTGGCCAGATAATGGAACAAACAACACAGAGCCCGAACCCGAGCCTGAGCCCGAACCCGAACCCGAACCTGAGCCCGAACCTGAGCCAGAGCCCGAACCTGAGCCCGAACCTGAACCGGTGGATACTGATGGGGACGGGATTCCAAACACCCAGGATGAGTGTCCAGATCATTTCGGCTATTCGGAGCACCAGGGGTGTGCAGAATGTTTACCCACACCTGAGTTGGTTCCGTGCCCCTGTGGGTCCTCTGTAGGTTGGGAGGGGATGTGCACCTGTACCTGCAATGATGACGGAACGCTTGAGGGCCACATGGATAATGGAACATTTGGGACTCCATGGATTGAAAATGAGAGTGAATCTGAAGGAGAAGATGGTGAATCAACTACCTCGAGTTCTGGAGGAATGACGACCGCCCAAATGGTGAGGGTCATGTTAGGTGTCTTGACACTCATAGCCGGAATATTCCTCATCACGCTGGTAGTTCGTTCTCGCAATCAGGATGATGAAGGGAAATTTGAGTAGAATCGAAGATAATCACTGATCATTCGAGCCCCAGTAAATCTTGCACTTGTGGTAATCGATGCGCGCATGAGATCATTCCAGTGTTCTGAACGGCCATTCCAAGCTGGTAGCACCTCGTGTTCAAGGGTGTCATACACCGCGGTTGCATCACGAACATCATCTCGATCTTCCTCACCTGCACCTACACCCCAACCATTGACTCCATGCTCACATGCTTCGGGCCACCATCCATCGAGAATACTGCAATTTGGAACTCCATTCATCGCGGCTTTCATTCCGCTGGTTCCACTGGCCTCCATGGGTCGAATCGGATTGTTGAGCCAGATGTCTACCCCACTGGTCATCGCCAGTCCTGTATCCATTGAATAATCTTCAAGGAAAGCAACAGGAATTTCGTCGGCAACCTGAGATGCGCCTTCGAAAATATCCCGAATCAGTTGTTTTCCACCCTCGTCGCGGGGGTGCGCCTTCCCAGCGAAAACAAACTGAATTTTCCCTCCTCCAATCTCTCGCAATCGTTCGAGGTCACTGAAGACAAGATTCGCACGTTTGTATGTTGCAAATCGTCTTGCGAAACCAATCGTCAATCGTTCTTTGTGGAATTCGACACCTGTTGAGGTTCTGACAAGATCCCGAAGGATTGCACGCGCCTCTTGTCTCGCTTCCATCAACCCAACATCAGGAATTTTTCCTGCGTGAGCCAAAATGGTGGGGTCATTCCTCCAACCTTTGAGGTGCTCATCGAATAGATTTGACATGGCAGGACTCGTCCATGTTTCGTGGTGGACACCGTTGGTGATTGGATGGATGTGCGTGCCCTCAAACATTCCACTTGCAACATAGGCATTCAGATTTGATACAGCATTGACCTGACCCGCTAAGGCCACAGCGAGGTGACTCATTGAGCAGAGGTTTTCATCTCCAACAAGTTCTCTTGCGTCCTCTGGAAACAATTCTCCTAAGACCTCTTCAACCTCGTCCCAGCCAAATCGGTCATGACCTGCTGGAACGGGCGTATGGGTCGTGAATAGACAGCGTTGTCGAAGTTCCTCCCTAGTCCATCCTTGATGCAACATTTCGAGCATTGCAAACGTACAATGTCCCTCGTTAAGGTGCAATCCAGTGATGTCGTGTCCCAACGCTTGGAGTACCCGTATTCCCCCAACCCCAAGCAGATATTCTTGACGAATTCTCGTTGAATCATCACCACCGTAGAGTCGATTTCCTAGACTTCGATGATTCGGAGAATTGTTTGGGTGTCGTGTGTCGAGGAAGTAGGTTGGCAACCCCTTGATTTCGTAGATCCATACCTTGGAATAAAGAGTGGTTCCATCAAGTGGCAAGGAAATTTCAATGCCGGTGTCGATCAGGTAGTCATGAGGGTCAATTTCACCGAATGTTTCCGTTTGGTTGCCCTTTTCATCCAAATGCTGGCGACCATATCCTTCGCGGTATAACAGCGTACAACCGACAAGGTCGAGCCCTGCATCGGCTGCCGATTTGATGTGGTCACCTGCGAGTACGCCAAGCCCACCAGAATAGGTGTGGAGCCCACTTTCAAAACCGACTTCGGCAGAGAGGTATGCAACACTCATTCGAACCATCTCGGTCCGCTTCCACAGTCCTATGAATTTGACCCCTAAGGGATTAGAAACCACTCAGCGCTTGAAGGCGTTCCAATTCCCATCCGAAAGTTCCGGCCAATCAAATCTCCATGACCAATTTCCAGTGACTTTCCCTGGTGTATTCATCCGAGCTTCCGAACCCAACTGGAGAACATCTTGAATGGGAATAATTGCGAGGGGTGCTTGAGATTCCATCGCCAATCGAATCAGTGTATCACATGCATTTTCTCCAGCGAGGCCCACTTCAGCAATGCGCACTTTTCGATTGCTTGATGAGGCCTCCCACCAGCCCATTGTGGTGTCATTGTCGTGCGTCCCAGTGTAGACAACCCGATCTTTGGACAGGTTCGCAGGTCGATGTGGATTGTCCTCATTTTCATCATCAAATCCAAAGTGAAGGACCGACATCCCCGGTAGGTTGTGCCTTTTCCGTAATTCAGTCACTGTCTCAGGAATGATTCCCAAATCCTCAGCCACGATGAGCGTGTCTCCGGAAACATCGATGATGGCTTGAAGAATCTCATCACCCGGCCCTTCAATCCATTGTCCGTTCCTTGCGGTTTCGTCATCAACAGGAATGGCCCAAGCCGATTCGAACCCTCGAAAATGATCGATTCTCACAATATCGAAAAGGCCACACATTCGTGCCATCCTCATCCGCCACCATGTCCAATCATCCTCATGGTGGGCATCCCAATTGTACAGCATTGTGCCCCAACGTTGTCCGTCCTCGGAGAAGTAATCCGGGGGGACGCCTGCCACAACATCGTGTTGGAACAGATGTGGTCTAACCCAAACATCGACAGAATCTTTGGCGACAAAGATCGGTAAATCTCCAAACAACTTGACCCCTTTTTGCGCTGCATAGTGTCTAAGAATCATCCAATCTCTTTGGAATCGAACCTGATTTAGAATACGGCCACGTATTCTTGGCATATGCTTCTGCATGGCTTCATCAATCGCATCTGGATGCCGGTCACGCAATGGTTCAGGCCATTCAAACCACGGTTTTTCCTCATGTATTTCTTTGAGGACATCATACAATCCCCAATCCCATGCCCAATGCGCATTGACACTGAGCCAATCTCTGATTAACTCATGATCGGGGTCCTCCTCAAAAGAGGGGTCACACAATTTCACCCAACCGGCGAAAGCACTTGTCGATGCATACGGGCTTTGATGTTCATCCGGTGGGGTAAGTGGCAAAATTTGCCATACTGAAATCCCGGCTTCGGCAATCAAATCGATGAATGTGAAGGCGTCAGGACCCAACTTTCCTGAGGGCAAGGATGTGATGTGGCACAATACCCCCGCCTCGCGCATACCCGGCCTTCGGCCGGGAAGGTGGAAAACCTTTGATGTAAAGTGACCTCGCCGAAGCCATGCGTCGGACTGCAATCCTGCTCGTCACCCTTTTCCTAGCCCCTGTTTGGTTGGGCATGGTCACCGCCGCAACCCCTGACGAAATCACACTGGATGGTGACATGAGTGATTGGGATGGCGATACATTGCAATCCACAGATGCCGATGCGGTTACATTTCGAATGACTTGGAATGAGACTCACCTGTTCGTGGCCTGGTCAGGCACTGATTGGGCAAGCGAAAGTGAGGGGGCGGACTTGTTTGTTTATCTGAATACAAGTGAGGGTGGAAGTCCACTGTCAAAAGACTGGAATTTGGCCCAAACTCTTCCGTTTGCAGCAGACCACGCATTCGTGCTGGAGGACAATTCGTATTCCTCGCTGCAAACCTATGACGGTTCAGGCTGGGTTGACAGCACATCCACCGCATCATCGTGGATCGGTTGGTCCGGTAATCCAAACACCGAGATTGCAATCCCCTGGGACGGCATTGGTTCACCAGAGAATGTGGGCGTCATCGCATGGGCTCAATGGCAAGATGCTGGCAATGTTTGGACGGCATTCCCACAGGAAAACCCCGCCTCAAGCAATGGAGCTGAAGCATTTACACATTGGTATCAAATTGAGAACAGGTCAACATCGCAATCCAGTTCCGACGTGGCCATCCAAACCTCGGATACACCGATTGAGAAGGTCGATGATGCATTGAACATCGCCATTGTTTTCCACCAGCATCAACCATATTACAAGAATAAGTTGACCGGCATGGTCGAAATGCCTTGGGTTCGAGTTCATGCCATGACGGAATACGTCGATAGCCCTGGTATTCTATCGACGACGGACACCAAGGTCACATACAATCTGGTTCCATCATTTATCGAGCAGTTGCTCGATTATTCAGAAAACGGTGTGCTCGATGTCCACACCGATATCGCACGCCGTTCTTGGAACACCGAGGGGTATCCAAATGCCACAGCACTTGAGTTACATACGATGCAATTCCAATCATTCTGGAATTCAGGATGGATTTACAATGTCAGTGCAGATGACCCACGCGTCGGTTGGGTGCAACCCTCAAGTCAGCGTTATTCTGAGTTGTATGACATGACATTGCACAATCTGAAACCTGCGACCATCATGGATGATATCCTGTTGGAACCACAAGATTTCCTTGATTTGCAAGTCTTGTGGTATCTCTATCAATTCAGTCCATCCTATGTTCAGGGGGATTACAATTCAAGTCATCGCGATCAAGGTCTAATCGACCTGTTCATGCAAAATGGGCAGTATATGCTGTCCGATTTGACATACGTCCTAGATGCCCAAGAAGCCCACATGTCGAACATTCTCCCGATGTACTCAGAACTGGCTGCAAGCGGCCAAGTCGAGCTGACGACAACTCCGTACTATCATCCAATCATGCCACTATTGATGATGGATGGATGGACCTTTGAGGATGGAATCAGAGTCAACAAAGATTCGTGGCCAGATGATGTCACCAACCATCTACAGACAGGGATGGATTTGTTTGAACAAGAATTGGGATTCCGCCCCGTCGGCATGTGGCCCAGTGAACAATCTGTATCTCCAGACATGGTTCAACCCGTGGCTGATGTCGGAATCGAATGGATGGTCACCGACGAACTCAATCTTGAGGAATCCACCGACATGTCAGGGCAAACCATCGATGTATCCGTTGCTTCTAACCTCGCGACACCTTGGATGGTTGGAGATGTTGCAACCATCTTCAGAGACCGGGTCATCAGCGACCGAATTGCCTTCCAATACGGGTCGATGACCCCTGAGGCGGCGGTCTCGGATTTCCTCGCATATTGCGACAATATTCGTCAACAACTGCTGGATGAGGGCAAAGATCCCAGCGAGCACCTACTCACCGTCGCTCTCGATGGTGAAAACTGGATGTTCATGTCTGAATTCCAGCACCAAGACAATGGCCGTCCATTTACAGAGGAATGGTTCGGTCGATTGAGTACACATCCAACCGTGGTGACGACTACACCAGGGGAATTCCTTGAGAAAAATCTCACCTTGCCCGAAATCGATGTGATCGGTACAGGTTCATGGATCGATGGTACCTTGTCAACATGGGCTGGAGAAGCCGATGAGAGCCTTGCTTGGCAACGCCTTGCAGAGGCACGCCAGGCTTTGGTTTCCTTTGAGGCAGAGAATCCCACCCATGCGGGCCTTGGAGATGCTTGGGAGAGCCTCTACATCGCAGAGGGGAGCGACTGGTTTTGGTGGTATGGACTGGACCAAGACAGTGGTTATGACGAGATGTGGGACGTCCTGTTCAAGGTACATCTCTCCAACGTTTATCGAGCGGTCAACCTTGATCTTCCACCTTACCTACTCGACTTGTGGACAAACCCGGCTCTTCCAGAAACACCCTATGGGGGCATCATCGAACCGATGATTGACGGCATTGCCCTGCCGGGTGAATGGGATGGTGCTGCAATGTACGATGCTGGTATCGATGACGAGTTGCTGGACATCGAATCATTCCATCTTGGATATGATGCATCAAGCGTCTATGTCCGTGTTGATTTGGGTAGCACCCCTGATGAATGGTCTACAATGGATTTGTCCGCTTCACCAGATGTCTCCATCTACTTCATGCAACCGAATGCAATCAATTTCAATGAGGTTGAGACCAACTTCCGAACATATTACGGCAACACAGTACTAGGTTTCCCTGCCAAGAACATGATCTCCTTCAACTTCGGTGAGTTGTGGGAAGATGGTCGAGCAAAGTACGATATTTTCGAAGCAAAAGGGAAGATCGGCGATTCAGAGCGCTGGAATTTGGCAGGGCAATCGATCCTAGGTGGATGTGCGGCTGACGAAGTCTTTGAGTTCCAAATTCCATGGTCTGACCTTGGTCTGGCCCCTCGATATTCCACCCGCGTCAAAGTGGTCACAAGTTGGCAAAATTCCTTTGCCTATGGGGACGGAACTGACATCGAAATCGCCCCACCTGCACCTGCTGAAATGATCATGCCCGACTTGGAAGAATGGGTGACCTTGCTCGATATCGACGATGCGGTCGGAGATGAAACCGGAGATGGGGATTACACCTACCCACTTGCGGGTGATTTCGCACCTGGCTCAGGTCTATTCGACATCACGCATCTCAAGGTGAGTCAGAGCGAATGGAATGCGCGCTTCGAGGTCTCGTTTGCCGAGATGACCGACTATTGGGGATTGGCCAACGGTTTCAGTCACCAAATTGTGCAAATCTATGTCGATCAAGGTGATACCACATATGGTGAAACAGAACTCCTAGACGGCGCATATGCTGTTGCGCACGACGACTGGGCATGGGAGGTCGCCGTCTCAGTAACCGGTGAACCTGGTGCGGTCAAATCGGTCAGCGCCAGCACCGGTGAGACCAGCGCCAAAGGAATCGAAGTCTCTTCTGACAAAGATTCCAAGACCATCACAATCACAGTGTCCAAGAATGTCATTGGCGAGAATATTCCGAATTACAGATTCATCGTCGTCGCCGGTTCACAAGATGGATTTGGCACAGGCAAGTGGCGCGATGTCGATGCGGAAGCCAAGACGTGGAGATTGGGTGGTGGTGCCGACCCTAGCACCGTCGATGGTCGAGAATACGATCCGAACATTATCGACATGGTACTCGACAATACGACTGACCAATCTGCAATGCTCAATTCGTACGATGTCAACTCCCAAACCTATGCGGTTCTGACAGGAATTGAACTGCCTGAGGTCGCACAGCAGGTGTTTGGTGTGAGTGTCTCAAGCATCACATCCTCTTCGGCGATTGTCTCGTGGTCGACAACCAAGTCGGACAATGGTACAGTCACTTGTGCAAACAATTCGTTTGAGACCACTGATGCCGCACTTTCTCACGCTTTGCAGGTAAGCCAGCTGACAGCGGGCACAGCCTACACCTGTACGATTTCAGTTGAGGGCATCTCTCCAATGGAGATTTCATTCAACACATCCACAGAAACCGATACGACACCTCCAGAGGTGCTGAACCACGCCGTTGAAGTTCTGGAAGGTGGTTCGCTTCGAGTGACATGGTATACGAGTGAGGAAGCGACCGAATCCATCGAAGTATCTGGTCAGGCTTTCACCGGAGATACGGTTGCACTTCGCAAAAATCATGACATGACGATAGTTCCCAATCCAGCCCTCCCCGCCCTTGAAACACATGCACTAACGGTCACTGTCACCGATGCCTCAGGAAATTCAAACACATCCACTGTGGAATTCACAATTGCAGAGGAAGATGCTGCATCTCCATTGCCTGAACAAGGTTCGAATCAAGGTGAAAATGGGGACAATTCAGATGAAAAAGCAGACATCGGCGCTCTCTTCGGAGATCCGGTGGTGCAGATTGCCCTCATACTCGTTGTGTTGATGATTCTCGTGGCATTTATCCGCACACGTAAGTATGAATTGGATTATTCAACATCCATTGAGGATGACCTGTTCGAAGATTAGACGAATGGAATCGCCGCCATTGCGTGGGTGTGTAGATTCACCACAGTCAGGATACAGGGTTTGGGCTGGAACCCCAACATGCGTTGGTAATCCGTCTGGTCTTGCCAAGTACTGCTGTGTACGAGATTGACGCCTTTGTAGATCTCAGTGTGGTGACCGTGAACGTGTCCAGTGACAAAGATGTCCGGAATCTCTTGGATGACCAATCGATCCTCTGGCTCGGGTGAGAGTGGCGTTTTCCCACCCCACGAGGGAGCGAGGTGACGTCTGTCGATCATCGCACGCATGGCTGCTTCTGGTGTTTCGAATGTGACCGTTCGCAGACTGGACACGAAATCCATGATTGAAACACCATGATAGGAAAGAACCCGGACACCATGCAAACTGAAGTCACAGGGGTTGCCAACAAATACCGTATTGTTGTAATCGGTTTGCAATTCAGGGTCAATCGCTGGTTGAGGTTCAGCAGGTCGTACCGCATCGTGGTTACCAGGTAACAGGAGAACTTCGACCCAATCAGGCAATTCCTGCAACATTTCACCCAACCGTGAATATTGGTTGAACAGGTCGGTGATGCTGAGATGCTTGTCCTGTCCTGGATAAATTCCCACGCCATCCACACCGTCTCCACTGATCACCAGATATCGAATGGTCTGGGCCAATGGATCTTCGTGAAACCACCGAATCATCTTGTGCCATTGAGGCTCGAGGAAGGTTTTGCTGCCAAGGTGTAAATCCGAGATGAATGCTGCACTGACAGCACGGTCTTCACCTGCGGTACGTCGCTCATGTTGGGCAAGTGAAGGAAAGTGGATATCATCCGCGTAAATCATGTCTCCAGATGTATTGAATGTACCCGTGACGCCAATGACATCATCATTCATCAATCCTGAATGAACAATTTTCTGGCTTGAATCATCCTCATCACGCTGCATTAGCATACAAGTCACTTGACCGGTAGGGTCTTCCAACCAGAATCGAAGGTGACCATTTTTGGTGCTGTTCGTCTCTTTGACTAGACCGATAATGGTGAAATCATTCCCTCGTCCCGAATATTGCTTCTTATTTCGGACCGCCTCATTGATGGCAATGGGGCGGTTGGGCAAATTTCGATCAAGAATTAACCGGCGAATTTGCTTGAGACGGTCATTAAAAAACGACTGAATATCTTCCTTCTTACCCTCTGTAACACTCTTACCAGTGATGTCGAAATGCACGGTAATCTCAGCATCGATGTCCTTGGCTTGCATTGGGAAATCGGCCAACTTGTAGTGGTCGAGGTTGTGAATTCTTGGCGCAGCAACAGGTTCTGGCTCGGCGATGGGAGCAATTGTGCGTGCAACTACAGGCGTCTCCGTTTTTGGTAGCAGAGAATCCAGCAGTACTTCGTCGAGCATGCCTTTGCTTCCAGCTGCTTCTGCTGCCTGCAAGAGTGGCTCAATCGAGGGTAAAGCGAGTAGTCTATCACGGACAGAACGGGCAGGAATTAAGCCCGCAGCCATCACCTTTCGGTAGATTTCGCCCCATTCGGTATCGCTCACAAGCCCTCACCCTGACGCGACCGTTCAAAGGCATTACTGCGCCCCATAGGGGCGTATTCCAGCCCCCAATTGCAGTCGGCATGCCTAAGAACAGCCGCTTGAGCCGTCAATTCGTGAGTGAGGAAGCCTCCATGCTCGCGGCGCGGCTCGTCCGTCGCCTGAAGAAGGAAGGGTGGAGCCTATCCGTTGCCGAATCTTGCACGGGTGGCTTACTCGCCAGTAGTTTCACCGATATCTCCGGTGCATCCGAATGGTTCACTCAAGGTTGGGTGACCTATTCCAACGAATCGAAAATCTCCCTCTTGGGTGTGGATCCAAAAAAGTTGGAAAAACGCGGAGCAGTTAGTCACGATGTTGCGCTCGGCATGGCACAAGGAGCGCAATTGTCATCCGGTAGCGGTGTGAGCATTTCCGTTACCGGTGTTGCCGGCCCCGGTGGAGGAGCCGATGGGAAGCCGGTGGGGACGGTTTACGTTGCAGTTTGTGTCGGCGAATCATATCTGGTTCGACGTGGAGAGTATGGCGGCGGAGATCGAGCATCCAACAAGCATTCATTCGTGATTTTTGCCATGCAAAAGGCCATCCAAGCCTGGGATGCACACTTTGGACGAATTGAAGCGGTTCGTGTTGCTGCAGAGGCCGAAGTGGCTGAAGGAGAAACCATTGAGTTGGATCTCACGCAGGCACTTTCATCGATCAATCCTGATTTGGATACATGGAAGGACAATACTGTATGGACCACAGAAAAAGTGGCAACAACACTTGAAGAACAGGATAAGGATGCACTTGGCGATGACGCAGAGTGGGTTGAAGAACAGTAGTGGGACCGACCAGATTTGAACTGGTGATATTCGCCTTGTAAGGGCGACGTCATAACCGCTAGACCACGGACCCGTAAATGAACGCGAGAGGTTTGGGGATATGAGGTGAACCCCACCGCAGCCTTTTGAGTAAGGAGAGAAATCGAAGTTCAATGGTGGAGCATGCGCGGCAAACACGGCGTCTCATTGAGAGACTGCAAAAGGCCGGAGTACCGATGAATTCCAGTATTTCTGCAGCAATGCGCTCGGTTGATGTCGGGATATATACCGACTATGAATTGGAACCTTTCTGGCATGATCGCCCTCTGGTTTTTCTGGAAACTAGTAAGGGCGGAGTCAAGACGATTTCTGCGCCCCATATGATTGCTAAAATGCTGTATCACCTCGAATTGGCCCCGGGTCAAGAGGTTCTCATTTTGGGGGCCAAGGGCGGGTATATTGCTGCCTTAATTGCACACATCGTAGGTCCGGAAGGTGGTGTGGTCGTCGTAGACCCGTCAAGGGAAGTTGTAGATCACGTCCGTGAAAAGATATCAACGATTACAGAGACACATACCGTACGCGTCAGAAAAATGCGCCAGCTTACACACTGTCCACCTCAACTTCCAGAGCCACTGGATCGTGTTTTGGTCACAGGTTCTCTCGAATCTCTTCCCAACTGGTTAGAATCGAGAATGGTTGACGGCGGTTTTACCATCGCCCCGATCGGCGGTCGTTTCTCGCAGCATCTGGTCAAGCGTGAGCGAATTGCTGAAGGTTGGTTGGATACAGACCTTGGAGGCGTTTTGTTCGGCCCGGTAGATATCGCAGATACTGAACCTGAGCCCCTCTCGGCGAGAACACTGGCTGAATTGCTTCGAGAGGGTGCGATATTGGGTGATGAAATTGGCATGTTCAGTGATGAAATATTACAGCGATTGAATCATCTATCAGCATCTCTAGAAGCCTTGCCAGAGAATCTTGAACCATTACCTGAACCCCCAAACCTGGAAGATGAACCGCCTTGGGCCATGGATACAGATGCATGGGTTGATGAAATACATCCTGTTGCAGATTTACTCAATGCAGAAATGGATTGGTTGGTTGACGTTTGGCAATTACTCATCACTTTGGTCGATGTTCGCTTGATGCAACCAGGGCGACCGGATGCCGAAGATGACGAAGAGCCAATCGGCGGCTTTGGTCGTCACAGCGACCTCATCCCGTGAACGCTATACAGGGGATGTGTCCCCCTATGTTTGGGCCCCATGCTACAACATGAACTTCAACGGCTGAAGCACAAGGATGTGCGTCAACGTCGAATGGCCGTGCGTCGCCTTTTCGAAATCAATGATTCCGTTGCCCTCGCAACTTTTGTCGATATGTTGGATGACGATGATGAATGGTTCGTGGAGAAGTCAATCGATGCGATTCGTCGTTGGGTCGATGGTGCCCATCGAAAAGTCATTGTTTCGCTTTCTGTACGCACGGAAGCTCGCCTGAGACTTCTCGCTGCTGAATTATCGCCCCGTATCGGTACAGCAGCCCTTCCAATTCTTTCCACCCTTTGTTCGGACAGTGATAGTTCAGTCAGTAGGGAAGCATGGCGTGCCCGTCTCAAGGTAGATTCAGGAACCATCCCTGTCGCCATCGAAAATGAGGATCACACCATTCGAAAGATGGCCATTTCACATTCCGGTGATCCGGAAATCCTAGAGGGGATGCTATCTGACCCACATCCGCGCGTACGCGAAGCTGCACTCGATCAGATGATTGTCATCAATCATTCCACAGCAGCGGCCGACCCACTGTTGGACGGGCCGCTACGCCTTAAAGCAGCAAAGTTGCGCTTCCCATCGTTGATTGAATCTGAATCGACTACGACAATATGCAGTCTTTGTCAAGACCCCAACCCCGCACTTCGGAAAGTGATTGCAAATCATCTGGAGAGTGTTGATTGGTTTGACTGGGAAGATGTTTATTCAGCAGTCAAAGACAGTAATGATTCACTCTTACTACCACGCTTACTACGGTCACGAAGGGAACCTCGGGCGGACGAAATACGATTTGAGTTGTTGAAAAATGGCGAAGATATGCCTCGGGCGAGGGTTTTGGAAAATCTACACGGTCGAAAAATTTCACAATCCATTTCCGATTTGTTGCCATCCTTGGCTGAAGATTCAAACCCCCTGATTGCACAGGCTGCGACCAGTTTAATGGCGGATTCAAAAATAATGGAGACCGACATATGAGGCTTCTATTGGGTAGCGGCGGGCTCCGGAGCGAGGAAAGAAGGGCCACTTATTTTGAAGAAATGAGGAAACATTTTGAGGGATGTGACGAGGTTATTTTCATCCCGTATGCATCCTCAAATCATGCCGAATACACCTCGCGGATCAACA
>JBJLBW010000018.1:0-36184 GCA_045568015.1 Candidatus Poseidoniales archaeon
GGTGGTGTGAACAAGAAAGAACTCGATTCACTATTCAATTGGGTCGAGGATGGGTGGCGTTGGATGGCACGTGGCAGGGGCATCCTCGGCGTGAACCTCGCCGGAGACGAGGGTTTGCTCGACTGAAATTGAAAAACGGTGTGCTGAGGGGCTGTTCTCGCGCGCGAGCGCGCGTATACGTGCCTGCGCGCGGGCGACGGATTGATATTCAGAAGGTTCTCGCGGTAGGTTGGGTGGGACGAGTATGCGTGGAAACGTGAGCGGCTGGTATGCAAGATTAGATCGAGAATGTGAAGACAGAATCGAACAAATGAATATCTGGTTAAGTGCTTGGGAAGAAGCACTCAGAACTCACCAACCTCAAGCGAGTCAATTGCCAAGTGATTGGCCTACATTGCCCGCAAGCCTACTCACGGATCCTGGACATGTTCTGGATCATCTCCTATGCCGACACGATGCAGAATCGGATGGTCGCAGTCCTCGTGGAGCACACCCCACACCCACCCGACTTGCGGACGCGATCATTGCTGACGAATTGAAATCCGATGTGGACATGGGTGGTTCTGCACCTTCTATCTCCAACGTCAACCTCGCAGCTCTGCCCCCTGCATTTAGGGCACAGGCTGAAGCTCTCAACGACGAAAATGAAGCCGCGAGAGAAGCGGAAGTTGATGAGGAAACTGAGCAAGAGATTGCCGCGGGTGCGCGTACGCGTACGGGTGTCCCCCTTCCCTTTGCAGACCCAGCCGTCGGTGGAGGTTTGTTCCCTTCTCGAATTCTCAAGTGGCATGGCGAGAATATTTCCGATGTCCCACTGGAAGAGCGAGCGCAAGATACTCGCACATTGTTGACTTCTATGCAACTTCTCGATGTTTGCGAGGTTGCTGCGGAGATGACAAAACGGCGGTTGTTGCTCTCAGCCATTCGAGCTGACCTTGTTCGCTTAGATGACGAGCCGGTTGAAGGCTACCTTACCCGAAGTGAAGCTGAAGAAATTTTCAGTGATGTTGTTCGAGTTGGCGACGCTCTCAGAGATGATTGGCCCTGGGATGAATCCCCCCGACTCCTCATGGGCAACCCTCCTTGGTTGCGAATCAAGGATCGATTCAGAGGACACCCCGATGGAAGCAGTCTAAGGAAAGAACTTGGAGAAGAATTGCGAAGTCTACGCGAAGAGGATGGTTCTCTAAGATTCAGTACGCTCCGAGGAAATGTCAACCTATACCGATTGTTCTTGGAGCGAAGTCTGCAACTTGTTCGACCTGGTGGTCGAGTTAGGTTGATTGTACCGGATAGTTTGCTTCGCGAACAGAGTAGTGCGCCATTGCGCCGCTTGCTGGTCGATTCACATGAATGGACTGGGATCTGGACGTTCCCAGAATCCGCTCGCCTCTTTACAGGTGTAACACAAGGTGTACTTATTCTCGGAATCACCGTCGAAGGTGTGACCGAGGAATTGATTTGTCACGGACCGACCGAAGCGAACGAACTTTGTTCAAAGAATGGGTTGGACAAGGATGTGCCTCGCTTCAATCTCGACCGTGAACGCTGGGCACGATGGAGTCGAAAGGAGTGGGCCGTCCCACGACTACCTCGCGATCGATATGACCGGCAATCTCTCTTGACAATCATCGATGACCTCGCAGATTTACCCCGTTTGGCTGAATCACATCACTGGCTTGCCGGGAAGAATCGCCTTCGTGTTCGCGTTGGAGAGGTGGACCAAACAACATGGAGTGCGGACATCAAACCTTGGAAGAAGGGTAGTCGTGGCACACCGTTCATCCGAGGGATCCATTTCAGAAATGACGAGGCAAAGGGGATTTGGCTACACCATCCTTCCTTTGATTCATCGATTGATGAACATGCTGCTGAAAGAAAACAGGCTCAGTGGCGAGGGCCGATTAAGGCTCCTAAATATCCACGGCTTGCTTGTCAAGCGATTGTGAACGCACAGCAATTGCGCCGCTTGCGGTGGGTTGTTCTCCCGGCAGGTTGTGTGCTTGGAAACTCGGTCAACCACCTCGAATTACCAGAGGAAGTTGCAGACCGGCTCTCGAACCAGATCGGCAATCTCAAATCTGCACTCTCATGGCTTTGTGATTTACTCAACGATCAGCGATTGGATGCATGGGCTCGTGCTTGGGCGGCGAACAACAACGTCAACAATTACGAGTTGGAGATGCTGCCATTACCGCCTTCTGAAAGTGCGGTTTCTGCGCAGTTTGCTTGATTCCGACATCCGGATATTGTCTGCGGGATTGTGGAAAAAAAAAACCGGTTTGCCCAAGCCTTCATTAAGCGGGGCACTACCATATCCGAACATCTGCAATCGTAGAGGTGAAACTGGAAGATGGGTATACATCCTAAAATCGGAGTGACAGGATTGCCACGCAGTGGTAAATCCGCAGTGATGGGAAAAGTCGTCAGTATGTTATCTGATGAAAGGCTCGAAGAAATGCGTGCCCGAGGAGATGATGTTGGGGCCGCTAAATTACTAGGTGGTATGCGTTGCGAACCCGTGGTCGAAAATGGGGAAAGAGTCGGGTTCAAGTGTATTAATTTTCAAAATGGAGAAGAAGCCGTCATGGCACACAAGAACATCGATTCGCGTCTTCGTGTTTTGGGATACGGAATCGATCCAGAAGCACTGGAGCGTGTGGCTGTACCAGCGATTCAAGAAGCGATGGATGATTACGAGGTTCTCGTGATCGATGAAATAGGAAAATTCAGTGTTGAGAGTGAAGGCTTTGTCGAAGTCGTCCGTAAGGCGATGGAAGTCGACAAGCCCACCCTGTTGACTCTACACAAGAAGAGTCGACATCCATTGTTGCAAGACATCCGTCGACGGGATGATGCACGAATCCTTGAGGTGACCCCGGTGAACCGAGCTTTGTTGCCATACAAGATTCACAAGTTGATGCGAGAGACCTACTAGGTCACTCTTCTTCGCCATGTGATGATTCCAGCATCTTGACTTCCATATTGGCCCAAGCGCCAGAGAGGCGATCGGTGTCATTTGCATCAGCATGATCCATTGACAATCGCTCCGAAATTTGAGATTCAGATTCATGTGGGAAGTACTTGGCAAAAGGCGGGGGTGTGCCCGATTGGCGGGCCGTTCGATAGACGAAGCCGAGGCCGAGTGCGAGAGCGGCTCCACCTGGGACCAACCACCCGATTGGCGATGATGCCGTGCAAGGCTCATCGATGAGAGATTCATCGGGTTCTGGACAATCATCAGGGGGTAGGCGGCCATCTATGAGAGCGAATGCTGTGGCCAGCAGTAACGTGAATCCGAGGCCGAAAAAGAGGCGTTCAGCGGCGCGTGCCGGGGTCTCCATCGTTTGTGCGAGAGGGGTTCGCTGCATCAATCACTCGGCGAAATCACTTTTGTTCAAAGACATCAAAGTCGATGAGGAATAGCGTGGCGAATAGGGCGTATCGCTCTTCCAAAGTCAGGTTTTCATCGAAGAACTGGATTGAGAAATTATCCGCTTGAGTGAATGCCATTTTCATGAATCCTTCAAACTTCTTTGCGATTTTAGCAACGACGATACCGTTTCGGGTAACGTCGAATTCGACCCTTCCAAATTGCAAAAGACTGCTCGATATGGCAAAGGTATCGACCCCTCCGACAGCAATTTTGTAGTTTCGGTAGATGAAGGCCGTGCGTCTACTTCGCCCGATTGCGGTATTCCCTTCTACCGCTGTCATTTCTGGATACCAGAATCTGAACGGTTTTCGCAATTGCCCGATTTCTTGTCCTTGGGAATCAAAAATTTGCACCGTCGCCGATCGTGAACTGTTGAGCAATTGCCGGAGGAGGAAACCACCTGCACCTCCACTCTTTTCTGCGGCCGATCCTAAATTCTCACCATTGCGGCCAAACAGCGCATACTTGTTTGCCGTGTCCAAACCAATGAGGACGTTGCTGAGTTCCGTTGCTTGTTGCACGATGATTGCATCTCTGTTGAGGATATGCTCCAGTTGCGGGTTCATGGTTTTCGCAAGGGTTGGTCCGTATTGAAGATTGACCCGGCGGCAACGAAAGGTTGAGGCACTACATTCTCACGCAAGGTGATTGAGTCGCATGTCAAATATTCCGGATGACCTGAAATATACAGCTGAACACGAATGGATTCGAATGGATGATGGAGTCGCCGTAGTCGGGATTACCGATTATGCACAACATGCATTGACAGATATTGTTTGGATCGAATTCCTCGCCGACGAAGGCGATACAGTAGAGGACAACGGTTCATTCGCAAGTGTGGAATCTGTGAAGTCGGTTTCCGATATTTACGCACCACTCGCAGGAACCATTGTTGAACTAAATCATGATCTGCAAGATGCACCCGAAGTGATGAACGAGGATGCTTATGGGTCGTGGATTGCAAAGATTGAACTCAATGATGCTGGAGCTGTCGATGGGCTTCTAGATGCTGCCGCATATGCTGCTCTAATCGGAGAATAAGCATGGACGAGTCGGTTCCGCTCGCTGATCGGCTTACGCTCTACTTTGACGGTTCGTGCCAAGAAAATCGGAACGTGACTGCAGAGACACCTGCAGGATGGGGTGTTGTCGTTGTTCGCGGTGATTCCGGTTTGGGCAAAGGCGATGGAGAAGTTGTCGAGGAGATGAGTGGCCCTGTTGTCACTTCCCCGGATGATGAAGGGTTCCTTGGCGCTGAAGTCGGGAGCAACAATACTGGTGAATTATCGGCGATGGCCCACACCCTTCGCTGGCTTCTAATCGAAGGGAGTACCAATGCTGTGACCATTCGAGGAGATTCCCAGTATGCACTCCATATCGCAACTGGTGAATGGCGAGCGAAAGCAAATCGTGAGTTGGCTGCCAGAGTACAGGCGTTGTGGAACGAGGTCACATCACTGCGCACTGTAAACGCAGAGCATATTCGTGCACATCGAGGACACCGCTGGAATGAGAGAGCAGATCATCTCGCGTGGCGTGCGTGTATTGGAGAAAATCCGCTACCACTGCAATTCTGGAAGCCTGGAACTCGCTAAACGGCGATGTTTAACCTCGAATATTCCTGTTCATTCGAACTATGGGCATCACACCTCGAACGGCTAATACGATCAAATTGACGATTATGGCTAGGGGGATGATGAATATCAATGGGGATGTGGTTCCTAAATGCCACTCCAATTCTTCCGCAAATGCGATTCTTGAAGGGGATTCAGGATCATAATTCACTGTAGTTGGGACTTCCTGTGGTTGGTAGAGGGTTCCATTTTGATTGTCGGAGGATGAAATGTCTTCCCCAAATTCATCTGTGCAGTACCAATGACTCTCGTTCAAATGATGTTCGCAGTATTGCCACCAAGTATCATATTCAGTCGTTTCACCATTGTAATAGTAGCAAGACCAGAGGTTGTCATCATGCGGTTCACCTTCCCACTCACATTGCTCATACATCACCCACAAACTCTCACCATGATTTGACCAATATGAGTCAACTACAAACATCTTCATGGCCCAATCACAAGGATTCTGTAAAGGTCCAACAGATTCATTTTCTGTGCATCGGTATGGGATCTCAATTCTTTCGTATCCTGATTCGTTATCTCCGCATTCCCATTTTTCTGTAGATTGTGTACAATAAATGATGATTGAACCTGAGAAGTAGTCATCGCCTGTATTATCATCATACCAGAAGGTGAAATTATCGCTAAACACTGCTGTTGTAGACGGCCATTCACTTGTCCCTTCCATGGATTCAGTCGCCACATTGAACTCATTTGCATACTCATTCTCACCCAAAAACATTGCAAAGAAAAATACATTGATGACTAGTAAAATCGCTATTGTTCCAAAGACAGATACAGGGATTTTCACATCCCCAATTTGAATTGTTTTTCCTTCTATATTGTGACCATCGTTTTCCCACTTGTGCGGTTCGGTGGTGAGATCTTCATCTGAATCAAGGGGTGGTAGTGTGGTGGAAGTGTCACCTGGAACAAAATTCCCGACAATGTATTTTTCAGGATACATGAGTGAATGATAGGTCGCCTTGCAACAGAATCCAAAGAGAACAATTCCACACAACGGGAAAATGAAGAAACAGCACAGGAAGATGTCGATTCCCGACCAACCGGGTAACAGGACCGATTCGTCGTGATTGTCGGGGTTGACATATACAGTTACATTCTTGCCTGGAGGGTATTCGTAATCAGCATTTTCTGACCATGAATTGCAATTGCCCTCCTTACTGTAACTGAGTGTAGAGCCGTCATAGGTTCTATTTTCGATTGTATAGTCATATTCAACCCATAGACAGTATGTGATACTCCCTTCGTCACTCTGAGATGTATCCACACCGCTTTCGGTAATCACTCCTCCAACTGGTGTCCAGTCAGCAGTGCGTAAATCTGCAGTAATGGCTCCTACAATCCACCCTGTAACAAATACGCTCGCGGTGCATACAACGAGAGTGATTACCCAAAAAATCGCAAGGCCCGCCCACGTGCCCTGTCCTGGTTGCGTTTGGGAATGGTGCCATTCTCGATCTGACTCAGATGAGTTCAGCATCATTAGGGCGAAATCCAAGAAATCCTGAGCATCATTGATTGAGTCGAAATGTCTGTTTCCCGTCATGTTCATGAATTCACGAAATGACATTGGTTCCATTTCTCGCTTGGCTGCCAGATCATTATACCAATCAACAATGTGTTGGGCGTCCTTTTTGCTGCTCCAATCATCGACTGGAAAATCTGCGAGGGTTGCTGTAATCTTTCCTGGATCTTCAGTGCCGGCCTCTTCTGTTTCCGCTTGCTCGACACCAGGGATTCCATCCAGCGAGAACGCTGATTCGTAGTCATCCTCGTCATCTGGCATGACTATTCCTCTTCATCTGCGAGTGGTCCTTCAATAACGAGCCATGCGTATAGCGATGTGAGCAACATCAACAATCCACTGAGCATGATGAACATCGCCATCGGAGCGGGTAAGTTCTCCAGTGTATTTCCAATGATTTGAGCAGTGAATACGAATGCTACTCCCAGTGCAGCCAATATTCTGATCGAGCTCTTCGGCTGCGTCCACATGTGAAGTGCGGGGATTACGCCCCACATTCCGAACGTATGTCGATACCATGCTAGATACAGCATGAATCCACCAGCCAAACCAAAGACACCGCGGGTAAACGATTCCGAGCCCCAAGGTCCATCTGGTGCCCAGCCCGATACCAAGGTCGACAAGACGAGGAGGGTGCCAATCCCCGCTACTGCCGGATGCCGAGATGGGGGGTCGCCGTCCATGGTCTTGCGTCGGGTGCTCAGTTGAAAGCATCTGTCCCGACATCGGGAAGTTTAGCGCCATGCTCGATGTGATTTCGCCATGCTGCGGCAGCATCTGGGGAACGCACCGCAAGAACTCGCCAAAGATCTTCCAATGAATTGTCGCCATCCATTGATACAATTCGATTCAAAATGCTGGACAATTCCTCTGCGTGACCCTCAACCATGTGCAGGAGTAGTTCTCTTAGGCGGGTTCGAACGACTTCGTCACCACCAATCCACAATTGCACAGTTAACCCTTTTCGATCGTCTGGATATTGGGCCAAGTAATCACGCAGCGCGGTTTGGGCAAATCTTCGGTGTATGCTTGAATCAGTATGATGCACGACACGGGCGCATCGATTGGCAAATCCATCTGGATCCAATGTGGCTGTGAGGCGGATTGAACCCGTTGCAATTCGAATGACATCTGCCGATTCGTCGGAAAGCAATTTGTCTAAGAGAGGAAGTGCATCGACGCCTCTGCGTTGGATGATTTCATCGAGGGCATCTGCCAAAGCGCACCTCACTTGTGATTCGCGTGCGAGGAGGGTTTGCTCCAATTTCTTTGAACCTTCAAAGTCCAAGTCCCAAGCACGAGGGATTAGAGTTGCAATTCTGCTGGAGAGTAAGGCGTCACCATCACCAGCCATTCGATTCAAGCGAGAGAGAATAGACAGTGAGGTGGCGAGAGTTTGTCGTGCCAATGCAATATCCAACCATTCGACCAACACTGGTCGGGGGGGGTCTGCTTCTTCCATCCGGTCCAGAAGCCAGCCCGCTGCAAATGAGCCGCTCGCATCTGCTTGCATTGGAGCCGCGGGTTTGACCTCGTGGCCTTCTTGCCAATCGACAAGGTGAGGGCCGGGTGTGGAGCCTCCATGCCAATAGCCGGGTTTGCGGGCCAGGGCGATACTTTCCATCAGATGATACCCTTGCTGTCTAGAAATTGGACTGTCTTTGGAAGACATCCCGTTCAACAAAGCGATGGCGACCCACCATCGATCTACGTCCGGTGCATCTGCATCCAACGCTTGAGCAAGAAGTGTTTCCACTCGTATGAATAAAGCGCGCTCAGCAACTTCATCTCCACGCCTTTCCAACCACTTGCGCGCTTCACGGGCAGGGTCTGCGGTTAACGACAATCGATGAGGAACCAGTGATTCTCCAATCGATTCAAGATCTCGATCAAAGGCTGCGCGGTTTGCTTGGAGTAAAGCATGAGCGATTTCGATTAACTTGGCGGGATCTTGTGGTGGACGAACCGGAAAATCTGGATCGGTGAGTGGCGGTTCTGGTAAAGGCCAATCCTCGCAACCGCGCTGCATGGCGGTTTCAAGGGCCTTTTGTGTGTGCTCAAACAAACGCTGTGAGAGTGCGTTTTGTTCGCGCCAATCGCTCATCGGCGATCACACCATCAGATGTCGAGTTCGATGTTGAGGTTCTGAATGAGTTCCTTGTATCGGTTTCGGATGGTCACTTCAGTCACACCTGCAACCTCAGCAACTTCGCGCTGTGTTCGGCGCTTTCCACACAGTACACTCGCGATGTAGATAATCGATGCTGCGATTCCGGTTGGTCCACGACCACTGGTCAATTCTTTTTCTTGAGCTGCCTTGATCAATTCGTATGCTTTGGCTTCAACCTCTGCATCTAGACCTAGACCGGAGCAGAATCGAGAGATGTAATCCTCGGGCCCAGTTGGCATGATCTTCATCTTCAGTTCACGAACCATGAATCGATATGTGCGACCGATTTCTTTGCGGCCGGTTCGACTGGCTTGTCCAATTTCGTCAAGTGTGCGAGGTACGCCACACTGTCGGCAAGCAGCATACAGACTTGCAGCTGCAACACCTTCGATTGAACGGCCACGAATCAAACGCTTCTCGACTGCCTTCTTGTAATTGACTGCCGCGGATTCGCGGACGGTCTTTGGAAGTTCAAGCCGGCTCGCCATACGATCGAGTTCTGCGAGTGCCATGGCAAGGTTGCGCTCTGTTGCGTTGCTCACACGGCTGCGCTTCTGCCACTTCCGCATACGATAGAATTGGCTTCGGTATCGACTGTTGATCGTCTTGCCAGAGTAATCCTTGTTCTGCCAATCGATATCTGTGCTGAGACCCTTGTCGTGTAGCATTACAGTCATGGGTGCACCCGTACGCGCGCGTTGGTCGCCCTGTTCAGGACTGAACACACGCCACTCTGCACCTTGATCGATCACATTGTCTTCAAGGACAAGTCCACAATCTTGGCAGACGATTTCTCCGCGCGTCTCGTCGCGGTCTAGTTTTCTCGAATTGCATTCTGGACATTTGACAATGTCTTCTACCTGTTCATCAGCCATAATTTCACATCCTTCTCCTTACCATTAAACTAAGAGGAAGTGATATAACCCCCAATGGGGATGTTATTTAAAATTGATGGATTCATATATCGTTGATTTTGGTTTTAAAAAACCAATAAAATTTGGGAAAAAATACACATTTTCCTCCACCTACGGTGGAGGGGATGGGTAAGCCCGTATCGGTATCGGGCTGTTTCCGAACCGTCATATAGGCGCGCCCATTAGAGAAATCTGGGTGAGTTTGTGTCCGTGTCCTGGCCTCCGGAATCGATTGCACTCAACCCAGGGAAACGGGTTCTCTTTTTGACCAAGGATTTGAATCTCATCAAAGAACAATTGTACAATGGTTTGGATCTAAGGATGGAGGACTTGTCCGTCGATGATCTTCTCGATGATATCAACACGGATGTCATGACGCCGGCTTGGGTTTGTTTCGACCATGAGCCTAGTGTTATCGCTGAAAATGCATATGCGGGATTGCTCCATGAAGGTCAACGAGTTTTCGAATCTGGCGCGTTGAAGAATGGTGGGTTTGAGGTTATTGTCAGTGGTCACAGAAAGGGCACTGGTAGCAGCCGAGAAACCGCACCCCAATGTGAAAGGTGGTCAGGGATTCGGGTTGTAATCGCAGCTTCATTCGCCCCTATTCATGAGAGGAATAACATCAACCTCGGACAAGTTATGGGCGACCATGCAATGTTAGAAAGATTGCAAAATGGGGAATCGATTCAACTCTCTGAATTTACCGAACATTACGATTCGGTCACTCGCTTGATTCTTGAGAATGGGGGGATACTCCCCTTTGCCAAGAAATTGAAGGCAGGGGAAATCGAACTACCTCCAGTCTCTACTGAACAACGTGGAATGACGATGGTTGAGAAGATTGTTGCAAACAAGCTGATTGGACGAAATGGCGAGGCGTGCTATGTATCTCCGGGTGATGCCGTGCTAGCTGCTGTTGATGGTGGCTACAGTCATGAGTTCACCACCGCCCAAGTTCACAATTTCCTTGCTGAGGAATATGGGGCTGACTATGCGATTCCCAATCCACCAAAGTTCGCTGTCTTTGAGGACCACTTGCTCTATGCGACCGGTGTGCCAAGGTTCGGGCCATTCGCCGATAAGATTCAGACGTTGAGAGATTTGCAAGTAGCGTTCCAGCAACATACCGGGGTTCGAGATTACTCAGCCAAAGATGGGATCAGTCCTGGGATCTGTCACCAAGTGGCAAGAGAGGAATTCATTGACGTTGGCGATTTCATCCAAGCGACGGATAGTCACACCTGTATGGGTGGGGCGTCCAATGCTCTGACCTACGGTGTGGGTTCAACGGAATACGCCAATCTTGTTTACAACCAATTTGCATTCGTCAAAGTTCCCGAAAGTATCCGATTCGAACTCACGGGCACACTGAATCCAGGATGCACTGCAAAAGATGTGATTCTCCACATTTTGTGGCATTACGCGAAACATTCCGATACCCTCGATCGTTCGATGGAATTTGGTGGCCCTGGTCTGGCATCGATTTCAATGGATGAGCGCGCGACATTGTGCAACATGGCGACCGAATGTAGTGCAAAGACTGGGATTTGTGATCCAGATCAGTTGACCATCGATTGGTTGCTCTCTCGCCGAGATAATTTGACCGAAGAAGGGATTCGTTCCGCTTTCGTGTTTGCTGATCCTGATGCCCATTACGATGGTGGAATACACACGATTAATCTCGATGAGATTCGGCCGATGGTCGCTCACCCTGGGAACCCAGATGAGGGGGTTCCTTCCGATCCAACCAATGGCGCCTACATCGATGAAATCGGTGATGTGGAGATAGATATCGCCTATGCAGGCTCTTGCACCGCTGGTAAGGATGACGACTTCGCATACTATGCAATGGTGACGAAAGCGGCATTGGATGCCGGGCTCACTGTAGCGGATGGTGTGGATTGTTACATCCAATTTGGATCGAAGACTGTGAAGGAACTCTCAGAGCGCAACGGTTGGACTGCAATGTTCGCTGAAGCGGGTGTGAAATTGATTGATCCCGGTTGTGGCGCTTGTATCGGTGCTGGCCCGGGTGTCAGTGACGATTCCGAACAAGTCACGGTTTCGGCCATCAACCGAAATTTCCAGGGACGCTCAGGCCCAGGTAAGTTGTATTTGGCCAGCCCACTCACTGTCATGGCATCGGCGTTCACAGGGAAAATTACAGCATGGAAAACTGGGCTTTTTGAAAAGGTGTAACCCATGGATATTGTACTCATTCTTTCTTTCCTGTTCTTCATGTCGGTCTTTGCCGGCGTCGGGATGGCTTCGATGCTTGTCAAGCAAGATACAACCGATGATTATCTCGTGGCTGGACGAGGGATGCATCCTGCTCTCGCCGCTCTATCGGCAGTCAGTACTTGGAACTCCGGATACATGTTCATTGGATTTATTGGATTCATTTACTTGATGGGTTATTCTGTAATTTGGTTGGCGTTGGTTTCGACAGCAGGACAAGTCCTAGCTTGGATTTGGCTTTACAAATTCATTCAAGAAGAAGGGCAAGAGAGAGGGCTCAGATCTCTATCTTCATTGGTTGCTGAGAAAGCTGGAGCGCCTGAAGCAAAATTGGCGGCTGTACTCTCTGTTCTATTCCTCAGCGTCTATGCGGCCGCCCAACTCACATCTGGAGGGAAGGCGCTCTACGTCATGATGGGGTGGTCTGAGATGGTTGGAATCCTGATTGGATTTGTACTCGTGGTTGCCTACTGTTACGCAGGTGGGATTCGCGCATCGATTTGGACCGATGCTGCACAATCATGCGTGATGGTAGTTGGATCCACGATTCTCTGTTGGATTGCGGTTGACACAGTAGGAGGGTTTGGTGGGTTACATGCAGGACTTGAAGCACAAGATCCGTTGTTGACAAAATTCTATCCTCCCGATTTGAAATTTGGAATTTCAATGTGGGCCTTTGCATTCTTCTTGGGAGGATTGGGTGTTGCGGGCCAGCCTCAAGTGGTGTCAAGAGTGATGACGCTGGGTTCAGAGAGTGACCGTAAGCAAGCGATGATCTGGTTCTTTGTTTGGCAAACACCTTTCATCGTCCTTATGTTCATCATCGGCCTTGCGAGTCGTGTATTGTTTGGTTCGTTCGGTGGATTTGATGCTGAACTTGGATTGCCAACGATAGCGATGGCAACCATGCCCGCCATTGGAGTGGGTATGGTTCTCGCATCCATTTTTGCCGCAACGATGTCAACGGCTGACAGTCAGGTCCTCGCGTGTACGGCTGCGATTACCGATGATATCAAACCGGAATGGAGAGGGGATTACAAGACGACGAAGATTGTCACACTTGTCGTAGCTGCTTTCGCTACACTGATTTCAATCGGTGGACTATACATCCCTGGTGGAGACTCTGTATTCCTCTTGGTGGTTCTAGCCGTTTACGGACTCGGTGGTATTTTCATTCCACTGTTGACGATTCGTTGGATGGGATACAAGCCCGATTCTACACATTCGATTGCCATGATGGTTGCAGCATTCACTGGTGTAATCGGTTGGATATTGCTTGGATTCGGTGGTGCAGATGGAATCTTCCCCTCCGTACCCGGCATGGGTGCAGCATTCGCCACTCACTTCATCATGAATGCAATTCGAACGCCTGACGTATCTTCGCTTGGAAGATTCGAGTTGCCGGATCAGAAGAAAATGGGTGCAATCGCTGCCGCTATCCTGATTCCATTTTGTGCCTTTGAAGTCTCATATCTCGTTGCGGGGCCAAGTAATTCATCCGGAGGTGTTGGCGATTATGTTGTGATTATACAAGAGGATTGGCAGACATTGGCCCAAGGTACCGAGTACGTTTCCGATGGAGAAACCCTGACCCTGGAATTCGATACTGATTCGATTGAATCGTGGCCAAATGGTGACAATGTGGTCGGTGTTTGGGTTACTCTCACCTATAATGAAGACGAAACTAGCGGCGGATTAGGTTGCCTTGCTTCCGGCGGAGGTGCTGAGGCGGATACGATTACTGGGGCGATTACTCGTGGTGAATTCAACAACTCAGAATCAGGAATGAATAGTGATGATGGTACCCAAAGTCACTATCTGCAATCCACATGGTATGATGAAGAATGGATTGATTTTGTTTGGTTTAATGGACTAGTTTCTGGGTACAGTGAATCTGAAATTGAAGACAAACTGGATGTGGGAGGTGTGGGGCTTGGCGACTACAAACTTGACATTACAGTCGATGTTGAGATGGGTGGAGCGGCGGGCTGTTCGCACAGTGATGATGGGGAAGAAGTGGATTATTGGATTGAAGTTGTGACAATGAGTCAAACAATCATTCCATTTGATGAATTCTTAGGTGACCTCGTTTGAGGCAGAAATCCTGTTTTGTTCCTTGAGGCTTATACGCTGTCGCGATGCCCGAGCGGTTTGCGGCCTGCTGGCCCCTCCGCATTGGGCGTAGGGAGGACCTGGAGCCGTGGAGCGCGAGGCACATGGCAAGAAAGTCATCTGGAATGCAGCAGGCAAGCATCAGTGAATTCTTTGAGAAGAACAAACACTTTCTGGGCTTCGATACGCTACCACGGTCCATCATCACAGCAGTCAAAGAATCTGTAGACAACTCATTGGATGCTGCGGAAGAGCATCGGATTTTACCTGAGATCTCAATTGAAGTTTACAAGGTTCCCGGAAAGAAAGACCTGCTGCGATTGGTGACTCGGGACAATGGTCCTGGAATTGCTCAAAAATCGATTTCAAAGGTATTTGGTTCGCTACTGTTTGGTTCACGGTTCCACACCATTCGACAAACTCGGGGGCAACAGGGGATTGGAATTACTGGTGTGGTCATGTACAGCCAATTGACGACTGGTAAGCCGACCGCTGTGATTTCAAAAATCGCAAGAGATGCGAGTGCGGTTCGAGTCAATATCGGATTGGATACGAAGAAGAACAAAGCCATCCTTAGCAACGAAAAGAGATTCTCAGAAGATGATGTGAATGAGGCGAAGGGGCTTCATTGGATTGGGGATCATGGTATTCGAATCGAGACCCTCATGAAAGCAAAGTATCAGCGTGGTAAACAATCCGTACATCAATATCTCAAGATGACCAGTATTGTCAACCCACATGCGAGTATTGATTTCAAAGCCTATGACGAAGAGGGCTCAATCATTGATGAGGCATCGTGGCCCCGTGTCACCGATGAGTTGCCTCGTCCTGTCAAGGACATCAAACCACACCCACATGGTTTGGAAATTGGGACGCTGCAACGCTTGCTTCGCGATACGAAGGTTCCCAGTGAAGGCGAAGGCGCGAACACACCGCTCCGGTATTTCCTCAGACACACATTTTCTTCTGTCACAAACCCCCGGGCTCAAGACATCATCAGCAAAGCCGGATTGGCGCCCAAGGATAAGCCGCACTTGCTGAAGCCGGATCAAGTGAGTGATCTTCTCGCGGCTTTTGGAAAGGTCAAACTCACGGCCCCTCCAACCGATTGTCTTTCTCCAATCGAAGATTTACTCATCAAAAAAGGTCTTTCGAAGGCCATTGATTCTCGATTTGTTTCAACGGTCACCCGAGAGCCCAAAGTGACCAATGGCAACCCCTTCCAAGTCGAAGTTGGACTCATCTTTGGAGGGGATTTACCCGGGGATCAGCCGATCCAAGTGCTGCGTTTTGCAAATCGTGTACCCTTGATGTACCAACAGGGTGGATGTCTTCTAACAAAGGCACTCGAATCGGTCGATTGGAAGCGGTATGGATTGGATCATCCAGGTGGTAGAGGCATCCCCAAGGGTCCTGCTGCAGTATTGATTCATCTTGCAAGCACCAACGTACAATTTACCAGCGAGGCAAAGGAAGCGCTCTCAGACAATGTCGATGTTCACGATGAAATTCGACTCGCGATGCTCGAGGTTGGCCGTGGATTGCGAAATCACCTCAAGAAGCAAAAGCAGAAGGCGAAAGCGCAAGAAAAGTTTGAACTTGTCAATATCATATTGCCTGAAATTCACGATAAGGCCATCGGAATTTTAGGGGCTGAGCCGGTTCCATTGGCTCCAGTCATTACCAAGATTATGAATGCCGTATTCCTTGAAGAAAAGATCGAATGGGAAAAGGAAGAGAAGGTTACTAGAGCAACGGTTGAGGTTTACAATTACACCGCGCGACCTCGCGCATACACCTTGCTGTCTACTTGGCCCGAACGGGATGGTGTCGAGATGATTGACAACCAAAGAGGCGGTAAAAGAGAGGCGAAGGGGTTGTGGGCTTGGAAACTCGAGACACTTGATCCGGGAACTTCTACGACTGTGACATTTACAGTTGGAGGGTTGTCGAAAGGTGATTGGACCGAATTTGACATCTTTTTCCGTGGGGCTGGCGACATCATTGGTGCGACTAAGATCGATGAAGAAATCCTAGCGGAAATGCTGCGTGAAGAAGATGCGGGCGTCGAGGACGAAGATGAATCTGCAGATGAATCGTCAGAAGTGGTGATTGAAGATGTGGTCAGTGAAGAACCTGCAGAGTATGTTGAGGTTGAACCCGACGTGGTTTTCAAAGGGGCAGAGATGGAGGCTGAACCAGAACAAGGTTGGTTCGGTGTTGGAAGAGGTGAGGAAGAATGAGTGTAACGCAAAGAAAAACGAAAGAAGAAGTGGTGGAAAATCTCCACGGTGTAGCTCGAGAGATGTACAAACGAATGTCGAAGGGCGAGGCGCCGACCATGACCTTGCCTGTTCGGACCAAGAACAACATTGGGTTTGACGATAAATTAGGTGTTTACAAATATGGTAGTAAGCGCTCTATTCGGGATGCTACGAGCCTGGGGAGTGCCAGACAACTACTACGGGCATTGCACATCATCGAATTTATTGAAGAGATGATTGGAGGTGGGAAATCTTCGACTCTTCGTGAAATGTACTACATCTCGGAGGCTTGGGGCCATGGTAAATTTGGTTCCCAAAACGAGAGCAACAACCTCGCTGAAGATCTTGAAATTGTCACCAAGTGTTTACGAGAAGACTTCAAACTCCGACCTGAAGAAGATGGTGCGCGAATGATTGGGAATCTAACGCTAAATGAGCGAAATCGTCGTGGCGAATGGATGCGAATCAATGCACGTGATGATGTTGGCGATTCGGGTTATGGTGTGCCATACAATGTAGAGACTGAAAAGATAGAATTGGTTGAGCATGACATTGATTTCATCATGGCGATCGAGACGGGTGGTATGTTTGACCGACTTGTCGAAAATGGATTTGATGAAGACTTCCGTTGTGGCTTACTTCACCTGAAAGGGCAGCCTGCTCGTTCAACAAGACGGATCATGAAACGGATGAATGAAGAATGGAATGTGCCGATTATTGTCTTCCTCGACGGGGATCCGTGGTCGTTCCGAATCTTTGCCAGTATTGCCTATGGTGCGATTAAGACTGCGCACATCTCCGAATATCTCGCGACGCCTTCTGCTCAATATTTGGGTATCACTGCAGATGATATTGAAGCCTATGATTTGCCAAGCGATAAGCTCTCGAGCAAGGACGTTGAGGCGTTGAAGGCTGAATTGAGTGACCCTAGATTTGCCGAGGGTTGGTGGCAAGAACAAATTCAGATGATGCTATCATTAGACAAGAAGGCTGAGCAACAGTCTCTAGCAAAGTATGGTTTGGATTTCGTTACAGATACATATCTTCCCGAAAAATTGGCAGAAATCGGACTTGGCAATTGAACATAACTGACATGAACGTTGACAGTGAGGCGTGGTTGTGAGCCAAAGCGTGTGGCCGAAGCGATTGTTGATTGCTGGCGCGATTATACTGAGTGTGTCCATCGCGGTAATGGTATCTGTATGGCCATCTTGGATGGAGACTCTCGACCCTGAAGAAAACCATCTATTGAAATTGGATGGGAATGACAATGGGACCGTCAACCTCAGCAAAGAGAGCTCATACCTCTTATTTCGGCTTGAAAGTGGGGCTCATAACTGCACGGTAATCGAAGATGCCACTGGAACAGAAGTCACCATTGGCTCTCCGAGTTGGATTCAATCGGATCGAGAGGGGGTTGATGGTGAATGGTACTATGCTGTCGGTACATTCATTCCCGACGAAAGTGGTTCACATGACATTCAGAATAATGGCGGAGATGATGATATTCTATGGGTCATCGACGAAATGAGTTTGGCCAGTAATTCTGATTCAACATACATTACTGGTGGCTGCCTTGGCATCATCCTTGGTGGGTGTCTATTGCCAATCGCTTTTGGATTGTGGATGAGTGGTCGAAAGAGTTCACAGAATACCGGACTTGTGATGCAAACTGCCAATGGGGTGATGATTCCAATCGCTCCAACGGATGGAGCTGTTCAGCAACGTGTGCCAACAACCGATGAAATCTGGCGAAGTGTGCATGGTGGAGAAGTACTCGACCTGACGGTTCAACAGGTGCCTGCCGGAGATGAAACCCCTGCACCTTTCGCTGATCGTCCCGACCGTGGGGGGGAATTGGCAAAGGTTGTCGATGATATTGAGACCGTCGAAGAATCAGTGCCGCAGTCTATCGAAGATGATGGCGAACCAACCGAAGGTGGTTGGAAGTCATGGGACGAGGGGTGAACCAGACGAGGATTCATAGGAGTCCGATGGCTAGTTAACATCGGGTTGTGAAGTGGTCACCGATTTTGACACCGCGCTTTCTATACTAGAAAATCGCACGCGGCGATCGATTTTGGAGCATCTTGTTCGTGAGGCGCATTACCCACTCCAACTCGCAGAATTACTCGATGTTTCGCAGCAAGCGATCATGAAACATCTGAAAGTACTCGAGAATGCTGGCTTTGTCGTCAGTGAAAAGGTCCCGAGTGAGAAAGGAGGGCCTCCAAAGCGAATCTATGCGATTACGCAATCCTTCTCCCTCCGACTCGATTTAGGACCTGATCTTTTTCGTGCAGAACATCGACAATTGCCACAAGGTGGCCCTACTCGACTTTCAAACCGATTACCCGAGGATGTGTTGGGTGTCGCTGAGCGCGTGGGAACTCGACGGAGGTTGCCCATGGCTGAAGCATTGGGGATGCTTTCAGAATTGAACGATGAACTAGACCGGCTCGATGCTGAGCGGGATGCGTTGATTGCGCTACACCAACAAATCAAGCAAAAAGCTAGTCGTGTTGTTGATGATACATTCGAAGTTTACGAAGAGAGGCAGTTGGCCCATGTTTTGCTTGAAGCCCCAAGACGTCCCGTCGATTTAGATCAGTTCTGCGCGGGCATGCAAATTCAACCACAGCGCGCAGAGGAGATGATGGATACCTTACGTGGTGTGATGATGCGGCAACTGGGAGCTGAAACGGGGACAATCATCACATCGAACGACGATCGATTGCTGCCTTGGTGGTTAGCCAAGACTGATTCGTAGTGTGAATCGCAATCAGAATCGAAGGTTGTCATCGATGGAAATCATGCTGGACTGAGCATCGACGCGAGCCAGTGCTTCTCGTCGACGGCCAACCATGACCATTCCTGCCACGGCAATCAATGCGATGGTAAGTAGCAAAATCATCGTTGGAACCGACCAGGTTCCTGCTGCTTCCATAGCGACATCGATCCAACCATTTTCACTCGAAAGTTCTCCGAGCTCCTTGCGGTTGTTGGCCTCATTCGCTTCAATAATCAGATTTCCGGGGTCGACGATGACTACAACGTCGTGGCTTCCCGCTGTAACCGGATAGAGAAGTGTAATCTCGACCGCTTCAGCGGATCCACTATCATCGGGTGGCATCAATGCACCAATCACTTGGCGATAAGCGACATTTTCTTCAGAACAAATGTTGTTTCGAATATTGTCTTCAGTCTCGTCCTCACAGAGTACGATGTTGATGTCTGTCGCGTGAACGTTTCCTCGGTTGATGATTTCAACGTTTACTGGAATCATCTCTCCAACCGGTGCTTCGGTGCCACCGATTGCGGCCACGTCAAGGATTTCCAAATCGGGTGCACGGAGGCGGATACGGAGAACCTGCTCATTCGTGTCACAAGGATATACGTTGTCTAAGACGCCGTCATTGTCTGCATCAATTGTACAACTATCTGACCAAGATGCGGTTTCATCGGTGTCACCATTGGGTGAACCACCATAGTTTGACAACACCTTGATGCCAATCTCTCGATTTGCGAGTGTGGCTGATGGGCTGATGTCTACGATCACCATGACTTGCACGGTTGTGTAAGCTGGCATTTCTGCTAGACTCCATGTCCCATCTGCGTGATATGCACAACCGTATAACGGTGCAGATTCGCCAACCCCAAGTTCAGCACAAGGAATCTCGCGTGGCAATTCGGTATCGAAATCTTCGACCATTGCATATTCCACATTCCAACTCGACAACGAACCCATGCTTGGCTGATCATTCCAGTCGTTTCCACTCTTGGTGTGGTTGTGTAAGGTGGGAATGTCTGGTACGTTACCATTGTTGGTCACATTCAACAAATATCGCACTGTTCGACCCGGTGCCGTGGTCTTGATTTGGCTCTCCACGGTTTCATCCAACCAAATCTGCATGTCATGGAATTGGTTGACAGTGATGTCAAACAAAATCGCATCTCGCTCATCGGTTCCCTCGAAGTATTCCTCACTGAAGGCCTTCAGAACAACCTGATAGTCGCCAGCAACAATTTGTCCTGGAATGTTGATGACAACGTCGACTGTCTCTGCATCATCGCGTTCCAATTCGGATAGCGTCGCTCTTGGAATTTCAATGTCCCAAAGTAGTTGCGAACCATTGCTATCTGTAATCAGAGCGGTACGCATGTCGTATCGATCTGGTCCATTGCCGTTGTTTGTCGTGGTGATGGGAATCACCAAGGCTTGGCCGGGGTCGACGGAATGTGTTGTCGATGGTGCGTCCATCTCCAAATCATAGACGTGTTCGACATTCGTTGATAGAATCACGGCATCCGATACGCGGGAAGCACCTTGCAGGTGTGCTTTCACAGTAATTGCTGGACCGAGTCCTGCACTTGCATTGAGTGGTGCACACACAACGACTGCGACCTCGTATGGGACATTGATTTGGGACCAATGCCGTGGTTTACTCATCTCGCCCTCATTCCCACCCGGGGCGTTACTAAAGTCCAAATTAACTGTCCAATGATCGTATTGCCACTCATTCATGGGCATACCTTCTGGCTTGGCATCAGGTGCGCCAGGCGTGGTGAAGATGAGATATCCTGGTGCGAATTTCTTGATGACATCAATTGTGTAAGTGTGGCACTCGCCGGGCATGACATATTCTGATGTATCGAATATTTCGAAGATGATGTTGCCTGTAGAACGAATACTAACGTTCACCCACAATTCCAACACATCGTATGTACCCTTATCCAAACTCTTGACGGGTTCGCCCATAGACCAACCCTTGAGATAGAGAGCGAATGTACCTGGATCTTGTGTTGTCGGCACAGAAATCTCGAGATTCTTTGTGACCGATTGTCCGGGGTCCAAGCTAACCATCAATGGGAAGTTGATCTGCCAACCCCATGGCAACAACCATTCTTGCTGACCCTGCAATGTTGTTGGGTCATAGAATGCAAATGTGTCAAACACGTTACCCGTATTGGTAATCGTAATCGAGAAAATTGCGGTTTCACCCTGTTCGACGTCGGACTGATAGTGACTTGTTTCCAACTCAATGCCGTGAACCACGTCCATCAGAGTCAATGTCAATCTATCACTCCGAATCGCTGGATCTTTGTAAGATACGGCAGACACTACAATTGGAGCGAGTTCGTCCTCATTTGCTTGGTAAATCGATGGGGCGCGGACGCGCAAATAGACCCTTACGGATTCACCTCCAAGCAAGAAGATTGGAGTTTCAGGGAAAATCGCAGTGTGGTTGTCCGCGAAGAATAAATTCGCCGTCCAGTTCACAGGAACGCCTGAAAGGTTCACTGCAAAGGTATCCGATACCAAATCGATCGGGCCTGGTGTTGAATTGTTCACTGTCAAGTTGTAAATCGTTTGTTCACCCGGTTCAATCACGTGATAGTACGTCTCATCGTCTGCAAGTTCAACATCCACTTGGCCCGTTAGGACGTGGGTGTAACAAAGCGTATAGGCACCATTGTTAGAATTCTCATTGCATTTATTGGTGTCAGACCACGCAATATGCGCTCCGCTACCGAGGTCATTGGAAAATGCAGGTGGTTGCGATAGTTCTGGATTGCGACCACTGTTCGGGCCGAGTTTGTCACTGTTCCATTCTGTCACATCGACGCGCTCCCAAGGATCCAATACTGCAGCTGCAATACTGTTCAATGGCCAGTCACCAACGTCGTTGGTGTGGTTCAAACGAGTATACATGATGGATTCGCCTTGAGATGTGTTTGAATTCTCAAGCCAAGAAATGTGAACGTTGTTTTGGTTATCCGCAAGAACTTGTGGCATGTACGAAGACGCTCTGTAGTAATCATTCGGATTGACGTTTGCTGACCCTTCAACATACGATATTCGAGTGTCTACAATCTTCTTGATTCCGTAGGTGGGCAGACCTCCTGAAACGCCGTCCCACTCGGCTGCACCACGAAGGCGGAGGCGAGAGTAGTACACCTCGTAGTTGTCATCCTTGTCAAACCCGTAGTCTCGGGTGTCCATCCACGTAAGGTGGGTATCACCACTGTTGTCAATGGCCAAAGATGGGTGCAGACTGAATGCGTCATCCAGTGTGACACGGGTGTCGTTCACTACGACTAGGTGGCCGTAGCCATTCGCATCTTGGCTGGGGCCCAAATCCTCAGTGTATCTGTTGTTAGATTCATCTGTTCCAGATTGACCGTAAACCCAGCCTGGTGCTGGGCTCTGAATCTTCGCATATGGATCCAAAACTGTCATGTAAATCTCACGACTGTTGTTTGTTGCGAGGAAAACCATTGCCTCAACCAATGTAGCCATGTTGTTGGCTGAAGATGCGGGGAAAGCATACACTTGCCCTCCAGCATCAGTATTTCGAGTTGTGGAACCTGGACAAACTCTCGGGTTCATGTTCACCTGCCCATTTGGACATTGTGCGAGATCCTTCATGTGGCTTGCAACTTGGTTGTTTGCTCCCCATGATGAACCATAAATCCCTACAGGGATTACTCCTGCATCAACGCAAGCGTCGTGTGCTTCGTTGATACTGGCAATGTCATCTGATTGTTGTGGTGGGTCTCCACCTTTGGGGCCTTCATCACTGATTGGAATAACAATCTTTGTCGCATTGGGATTCCATTTGTGATCGTTTGTAGTCGGTGGGTTGCCGGGTACGTTGCCTTGTGCATCTACCCAAGACAAACATGACCAAGCACTTCCTGGTCCCCAATCTTCACCTTGGTAGCCGCCACTTTGTGCGCCACCATTGTAGATGGTTGAGTGTAGTTTGATGAGGCCGCCTGAGTCATCTCCTTGCGTAAGGTGATTGGCTCGTGGGTTCTCGTGGTGTGGGGGTGTAGCACATGCGCCGCTTGTTGCAGCACTTGGGAAAAATCCACCCAATGCATACAATGTTTCGAATACCGAAATGTTCGCCTCTTCAAGCATTGGCTTGATTCCAGTGAAGGAACCTCCGCTGGACCATTGGCCTCCGTAGAACACAACACACATGTCAGCCCATTCTGAATACATGGAACCTGATGTGTCAATTACAGAAACAATCTCTACCTTGCCACCTCGCGTATCGTCCCATGCAATCTGCACAAGGTCGTCGGCATCAATAGCGATGTCCGGGTGACCCTTGTGACCGATGATTGGGGTTAGCAATGTGCTGTCAATCGCTGTGATTGCTTCACGTGATGCTTCATCGATTTCCAGGAATTTGTAGTAAATCTGGGGCTGTTGGAAGTATTTGTCGTGGCGGTCATAGGAGTCTTCCCAAACGATGTGGGCGTTGTCCTGACTGTCAACAGCGATTGCTGGCCAATCGCGGTTCTGCTGACGACGGGTGATTTCAGTGTCATCAATGATTGAGATTGTGCCATCATCTGCTGAGCTGCCATCTTGATCATCCAAGCTAGGGTCGAGTAGCGTGTAGAGGATTTCGTGTTGGCTGGCTTTGTTTGCCCAAGTTACGTGGACTCGGTCTTCCGAATCAATATCGATGTCTGGGTGCCATGCGCGATGGCCTCCACCATTGGAAATTTGTGTGACGTCGATGACTGTCTGAGCACGTGGATCGAGCATTGTGTAATACAGATGCTGTGTGTTACGTGACCAAACGACGTGGATATTCCCGTCACTGTCACTTGTCATTGATGCCATACGTTCGTTGACGGCTCCACCATCTACAAGCTGCACTGCATCGGTAATTACAACCGATGCACCTTGCGCAACTGGTGGTGTGTAACCAATCAACAGCGTACTCATTACGAAAATCATCACCAGTGTGATGCTGCTACGTTTTGTATTTTCCATGTTCTTCGACCCCCGGAGAGACTCTCCAGTGCTTTGGAAACGCTGTTTCCCTCCTACTTAACCGAACCCCTTTGCGGTCAGTTACGCGCGAGCGCGCGTGCGAGAGGGTTATGCCCACTCAGATGGGTCGAAACCAGTTCCGAATCCGCCGGTTTCATCGGTTTCAACCTCTTTGGTTGAATGAGCGGTATCTGGTGCTGGTTGAGGGCCGCCTTTGGCCCAATCATCCACTGGCCCAGGTTTTCCAACGCCGGGACCATATGAAAATTTAATTTCATGAATAACTGACAATTTTGAAAGCCACAAACGGCGGAGTGTTTGCATCACTTCGTTCTGTGTGACACCGTCAAACCATGTCGGCATTGAAAGGTTGAATGCTTGAAGTGGGCCCGGTTTTTCTTCGCCGTGGCCCACATGCAACACCCAATCAACGTGTGATCGGGTTAGTTGAAGTCTGGTCTCATGTAGCCATTCTTCCCAACCATCGGGATCATTCACTGCGTGTTTGGACATCTCATCTTGTTGTCCTGAATCGACTTGTGTGACGCTTGAAATCACCAAGAGGTTTCGCTTCTTGGGAGACAATACGTTGAACAGGTGGCCATGTTTTGTTGGGGGGTATCGAACCAGAAAGTGGAAGTCGGCCCGGGGGTCTTCACGTTCCTTGATCTCAAGTCCTTCGCCAGATAACCAGTTTCGGACGCGTTCCTCAATATCTCGAGTCGCCATGAACAGGTGGCGGGCGGCAACCTATTTCAGCGCAGCGAGAATATTGCTCGTGTCATCGACAATCGCTTGGTTTTCTGAAGAGCGGTTGAGTTGGCCGATTTTTCTTGCATTCCGTGCGATAATATGCAAATCCCATGCGACAAGTGATATCTTATTCGAAAGGTGGAATGCAAAGGGTAGCAATATTGCAATCAAGATGATTTGTGTGTAGGGCAAAGCCCACGGCCCAAACGCTGCGAAGAGGATGAATGCTGTAATTGGAAGTGGCCAAACGATCATCGGACCCAACATCGCTGCCAAGAAGTGGTATGTGGTACGTGCGTCAAGTCCTTCGTCGGTATTATCTCCAAGGACTTTGGCAATTACAATCATCAAACCGCTTCCAAACAATGTCAATGGTACTGTGAGTATGGCGAGCATGATTGCTGGGATTACAGCCAAATGTTCGCGTATTGATGGATTGCGGAGGCCACTAGAATCCAATGCCCTTCCATCTAACCCTACAGAGTGAAGTTTGTGGCCAACTCGGTCAGCCGCCTCTTGTTTAGATGTGAGATTTTTGTCGCCATTTCGGATTTCATCACGGATTGAGCGAGCGGCGAGGACCTCTTCACGCCATGAATTCAAACGGTTCCCACGGGCAATCGCTCGTAGATGTCCAAGAACATGCCAAGCACGATGTTCATCCCACGTTTCTGCATCTGGGGTCATTGGAGCGAGGCGTTCGCGTACTTTGTCCCTCAATGCATTGACTCGATCTGCGGGGGCCTCGAGCCATTCGCCATCGAGAAGTTGCTTGCGCTCCTCTTCGGGATGGATTGCACCATCAAGGGAAATCGGCGCCCCATACTCAAACCAAGCATCGGTTCTGAAAAACCATGAGACGCGGTAGTGCAGACCCACGGGCAACAAATGGGGTGTGGGCGTTCCTTTTTCATGAGAAATGGAATTGGCCGCAATGACCGAGCGCATTGGGCCTGTGCGAAGGCGGCGCATCTTCGAATCTTCATGAGATGTTCCTTCTGGGAACAAAGCGCTACCATTACCGGTGGCAATACATTCTGCAAGCGTCAGCATCGTTTTCGAATTGATTCTGTTAGCGGCCTCCCCCGAAGCGCCTCCGCGGGCACGCTCAGCCTGACGAATGACTGGTTGTGTGCCTGAGATTGAAGCGATATTGCCAATAAGGGGGCGAGTGAGAAGATCGTGTCTGGCTCCAAACACCAATCGCTTTGGTTGAGTCACAAAAATTGTTGCAGAATCAATGAGGGCGTTTGTGTGCCATGCGACCGTCAGAATTCCTGCATCTTCCGAGATGTGTTCTTTGCCTGTCACCTCGATCGTGCGAAACTGTTGCTTGAGTGCCATGCGGCACAGTCCTCTAACCATATTGTAGAACCACGAGACGCCAGGATGCTCGCCTGAATTCGATGCATGTCTTCGCCGCCGCTCGATTTTTGCGACATCGATTCGTGATGCGCTCTTTGACAGAGGAGGGAGGATGTCTCCATGGTGGTCTACCGCTCCATCATCACCAGATTGAACTGTTTTCTTCGCCATCATACCACCTGTAAATCGATATCAATGAGCTTGTAGGCGCTCGGATAGTTCAGACAATGCTACAAAATCAGGGTCTCCACCAGGAGGTGGTGAATCTGGCCAGCAAGCCATCAATGTGAGGCCACCATCGCCGAATGTTCGGGGGCAAACATGGATGTGGACATGGGGCACTTCTTGACCCGCGGTGGGGCCATCGTGTACCCCTACGGAGAAGTCGCTTGTACCAAACTCTGCTGACAACCGCCTCTGAACTTCGACGACCCCTTCCATCAATCCATGAAGACTTGCAGGAGAAAGATCAGCAATCCTTTGCGCCTGTTCTTTTGGAACCACCAATGTGTGGCCGATTCGTCTCGGATAAATGTCGAGGAATGCATACCATGTCTCGCCTTCAGCTACTTTCGACGATGGGATTTCACCACGGATGATTTTGGTGAACAATGTAGCCTCTTCCATGTCCATCCGATGGCGACACCTATGATAAATCGACTCAGGGCGAGGTGAAGGTCAATGTCAATTCAGCAAGTGTAAACAAATCACCGCCCTGATTCATTGGATCGTGGCTTGCGACGAGGAAACTGTCACGGTCGATTGGGGCGATTGTGAGCATTCTGTGTGGGTCTGTTGTCGTGATATCGTGGCGAATCCACGTCGAGTCCTGTTGTTCAAGAAGGATTACTTGAACCCTTTCAGTTTCTTCAGAAAATTGGCCTTCGGTTTGCAAACAAATCAGTACCATGTCAAGATCTCCGTCGTTGTCAATATCCGAAATGGCAGTGTCGTAAGCCCCCCAGTTTCGAGTGATGTCATGGTGGGTGAATTCTCCAGCCCCATTATTTTCCAACCAAGCAACGCCATGCAACTGATTTGGATTGATTTCAGGTGGTGTGTCAAAATCCATTGTATCTCCATTGGTGAAGATGATATCATTGTCACCATCTTTGTCCAGATCGGCAATCCGCAGGCCGCTCATTCCATAATATGTTAAATTGGAATCATAGAGTGATTCAGAGATGAAGTTCCCCTGACCATCATTTCGATACAGCATGATCTCTTCAGCGTCCTGAGATAAGACCGCCACGATGTCTAAGTCTTCATCCCCATCAACATCCACGGGTATGGCGTGAATGCTTCCTGAGCGGTTATCCAACACGTGTTGAGTCCAATTTCCTTCTTCGTTCTCAAGCCATGAGACTGTCCCTTCATCATGTCCGAATTCACAGACAGTGAGGTCGATGTCACCGTCGCCGTCGAAATCTCCAGGTTCTGCACAAACTGTACGACCGATTCCTTCGAGGATGGTGGTAGATGTTTGTGTTCGATAATCGAAGAGGATAACCCGCCCTTGTTTTTCATTGGAAGGATGGAGGATTCCAATGTCAGATACAATCCAAACATTGGTGCCGTTTGCTCCAAGTGCACCCTCGGATACGCGTACTGGCGCAAATGATGAGTTCTCTGACAAATTGTAGGATTCGGATACTGCCGTGCCCCAGTGTGGACAAGTGGACTCGAAAGCACAGGATGGGAGGGTGGCGGTACTGAATATTCCTTCAAGCGGTTCTGTGAAGACAATTACTTGGCCACCCTGATCTTGAATGATACCGATGTTTGCCACGACCGGAGTGGTGTCAACAACTCCGAACAGGATCGGTGTAATCGTCGCGTTCCACCCGGGTTCCTCTTCAGACACTTCTGAAGTTTCCGAGGCTAAGCATCCCGACAGGAAAAGACAGAGGCAAATGATTGCGAATGATGTACTGCTCCTTCGCATGGGGAGACGGAGTGGCCTTGGCCTCTTATCATTGGCTACCACAAAGGCGTATTCAGTTGCGTAGTGGTAGTGTGCCCGGGTATGCGAAAGAGTGGAATGAATGGTGCGATTGTTCATCATCCGTTTCAGGGAAATCTGTTCGGACATGAGAACCTCGGCTCTCTTTGCGTTCGGCTGCAGAACCCACAGCACTCCTTGCAACATAGACCAAACCTTTCGTTCGCAGCATTGCAACCAACTCGGTATTCATGACTGGGCTGGTATCGGAAATAGCCATCTTGGTTTCACTTAGTTCTTGGAGTATTGATTGTGCCTTTTCCAATCCCCCTGCAGATCTTTCGTGGCCCATGTGTGCCTGCATCGTAGCGGCAAGTTGGGATTGGATATTACCCGTACTTGTGCCATCTGAACCCGCCTCTGCCAAAATCGAATCGTGCAAGTGATGAGCCTCGGTGAGCATGCCTGAAATTGCGCTGGAGCCAACAAACTTTGATCCGGATGCATGGTTGGCTGCGGTAGCACCTGCAACGGAGCCGCTTGTCAATGCACCCAGTAGATGGTCGCCACTGTTCATTGATGCACCATGTAAACCGGTGCAAGCGGCATCACCTGCCGCGAAAAGGCCAGGGATAATGTCCCACTCAAAACTGCAGACGTTTCCTGATGGATTGGTCGGAAGCCCTCCAATCGTCGTGCTGACAATCGGCTTGAGGGGGATGAGTTGTTGGGAGTAGTCAATTCCACATCGAGACAACAATGCATCTGCAACATTTGCGAACCAAGGGGCGTCTGTGCGTGAAATAGCGGTCAAATCAAGGGAGCCGCCGCCTGATTTCAAAATCTCTCGAGCGAGCGCATCCGGCCCGTCATCCATCGAAATCGGTTGGCCATCTGAGCCGTTTACGATACCGCCTGAACCGAGGACATCGAGTGGGATCTGTAGATTGGTGTCCGCTACCGTGAGAGGGTGGTATGATGTGAATTCCAAATCCGACAAATAATGGCCTAATTTGAGGAACAAATGAGCGGATGTGCCCATCCCGATTCCATCTCCATTCCATGCGCTTTGGAAGCCGGAACCCGCCAATACAACAGCTTTTGATTGAATCGCGAATATTTCCCCCGATTGGATATCCAGGGCGATGAGGCCGCACACATCGAACCCGTCATCGGAACTTGAGAATCTCGGACCGCCTTTCGTATTATCATGATCTTTGTGAACGATATCAAGAATCTCGATATCGCCTCTACGGGGGATGTTACGCTTGATGCATTGTTCTTCGAGGATGGTGCGAACTTCGCGAAGTGTCGAATCACCGGTGCTAGCGGTTCGTGGATTGGATTGTCCTGGCAATTGACCGAGGTGAGGCGAACCGTTTCGATCCCTTCGAAGGTTGAGACCCCAACGTTCCAATTCGGCCAAATGGGCTACAGCGGAATTTGTCGATGATGCAACAACATCCGTCTCGCACAAATCGGCACCAACTCTTCGAGTGTCCGCTGCATGTTCAGAGGGATTGGTTTCTCCGGAAGAGGTTGCCAATCCACAACTCGTGGTGTCATCAACGAATGCAGAAGAGGACGAGGGGGTGAGGACCGTGACCGTTGCACCTTCATCGGATGCTGCGATTGCGGCCCGCAAAGATGCAATGCTACCACCAACGACGACGACATCCCATGCCTGCATGATTTCACCGGACAGTCTTGTCCAACTGAGGGGGCATCATAAACGCACCCCATAGAATGCATCCCAAAACTGTCTCGCACCTACGGTGCGATGAACTTGGAACGGTCCGTGTGAGTCAATGCTTGGTTTTGCCAGCGACGTGCAACCGTCCGAGCAACACCCATGCGACGGCGGAGAGACTCTCCACCACTTGAGCGGGGGTGTACACGAGTCCAAAGCGTGTCAGAACTGATAGTTTGGCCGTCCACATGTCTAATGGTAATTCGAACTGGTCTGCGGCCTTCGATGTTGTCTGCCCAAGCAACACCGAGCCAGAGAACGTGAGCGGCTCCGACCAAATTACTGAGCCAAGTGACCACATCTTCTTCATCGTTCGACCACATGGGCAATGGATGATCGGGTGGTGTCATCGGAGAGGGGGTTAATCTGAATCTTTGACGCGATGGTTGTCCATCCGGTACATGAACTTCAAGTTCGATTGGAGTTGATTCCGTACCTAGATTGTTGACCATTATGAACAAGTCTCCGCGGGATTCCCCGCACCGAAGGGGCAAACTCGCATCCAAACGCCAAGAGTGGCCTGCAATCGAATCGTTGTGAACCATTAGGCCGAATTGTAAACGATCCATTTGACGAAATAAATCACTCTGCCAGGCACGGGTATGGCCCATCAAACGCGAAAGGGTGGGTAAATCGAGATGTGGGTTTTCCAAGAGAGTCGAGTCGACCTTTTTGGGGCCCACTAACTTCCCAAACTCTTCAACCAATTGATGATGCGAAAGCATATTTTGTCCGTGTAGATGTACCAGATGAAGAACGTGTTCAATCGATTGATTTGGATTGATCTGTTGCTTGAAGTTCTCAACTAAACTCGACCTCCATCGTGAAAATCGACTGGCGCTTTCGGGATCGAGATGGGCCGTGAGAATTTCTGTCAGAGGATCCTGTAGAGTACTCTTGTGCTGGCTTGGGGCGTGATGGACAAGGAATGGTAAGTCGTCGGAATGACTCGGTGTACGTCGCTCAACCAAGATGGAGTGGGCAACCGCGATGCTGGCTGCAAGAATACTGCCGACCAACAACAATCCTCGAGTTTCGTCCCCTGGTGGGAATCGATCGGATAGCCAAAGTAGGAACGAGAAGCCCAAGAGATTGCAAAAGCGCATATGCTCGTGCAATCGCGATTCGGTGAGGGTGTTCAATATGCGCTCGATGCTGCTGTCTTGTTCGTCGCGATTACGCCCTCTCGCACCCAGTCTGTCCAAGCCGACCCAAAGAGAGAAATTGCTGGATATGACCGATGGGCCGATGAAAAGAAGAATGATTGCTCCTGAGACATAAGCTGCAATTGACGGGTTGACTTCCTCCGGAAGTGCCATCACGGCAACCGAGGTGAAAATCGCCACCATGGGGATCAAATGACGGGCAAGGGTGAGGAGCCAGGTATCTGTCAGTCGACCCCAAAATCTGCGGCCTTTCTCCATGCGATTGAGGCGATTGGCAATCAAATCCTCAAGCCCATCGTCATCGTCAAACGCTTCGCCGTAGGGCCGAGGGAGAATCACACCGCCATCGTCTCTTGCCATCGTAACACGGCAGGTGAGTCAGTAATAGGTCATCAGGATGACGCTTGGAGCCGCCGCAACCTCCTTCAATGTCGGGCAAGAGGAATGTGTGGGCGCGTCGCATAGCTGGATATTGCACCGGCCTCCTAAGCCGGGTTCCGTGGGTTCGAATCCTGCCGCGCCCGCTCATTACCTTCGCCGTCGTGCGCTGGCAAACATGCGATCGTAGTGCCGTCCACGAATTCTGTCAATGGTGTCTCTGGTTGCGTTCAACAAAAGTCCGTCAGAATCGCCGTGTTCACCGATTCCCCTTTCCAACTCATCTCTCAACGGGTCGAGATGGCGCAAAGCATCGTTGTCGTTGTCGCTGAGGCGGTTGATCATTTTGATTCGTACATTCGGGCAAATGGGTGCTGAAATCAAGTCGCGAAGTAACCAGTCTCTCTGGTATGCAGGGAAGTTGGGTTCAGTGTCGCAATCGAGTTCATACAACTTGTCAATTGCGAACGCCAATTCATCACGATCGATTATATCCAATTCACCCAAAGCCCACTTTCGAACGATCATTGACACATCTTGTGCAATCATTTGCTCGTAGAAATTTGGCCAAAAATGCCCATCCTGGCCGAGGAGGTTTGGTATTCCAGCTTGGATTAATTGTGATTCTCGTTCGGTTCGTTCTGCAACCATCTGAGCACGGCGTTCTCTGTGGGTCCTCTCGAGTTCTAGCATTGCTTGACGGTGAGCTTCCCTCTCCGCCTCCTTGCTCTCTGCAATCTCTGCTTTCGTAACCGATCTCAAAACTTCTTTACGAATGTCATCCAGTGTATTGATTGCATCGACCATAACGCCGTTATGGAACATCGAAATTACATTTGCCAAATAATCGCCTACTGGAAGGTTGCCTGAAAATACACAGGCCACGCGGCTTGTGTAAAAAACCCCAGATGGGGTGGCGGCGAGGGCTCGAATCGAAATGTGCTGGTCTCTATTGACCGCCATGTAGATTGAGTCGACAACGTTGAGAATCCAAATGACTGTGTGGTCGTTGAATTCATCAACCAATTCAACTCTACCAACATTTGTTCTAATTCTATGGTCGCTTTCAAGTTCGGAGAGTTGTTCAATAAAGAGTTTCAAACTCTTTTTTGTTGGCTCATCGAGATTCGGCTCAAATGAGGTCTTCGGAAATATGATGGTTTCAGCGGGATCAAATCGCCGCTCATTGGCCCAATCATCGAAGGTTATGCGACGGGTCACACCATCTGTAGTTGGTCGGTTCACTAAAACCTGTTCACATCATTTTGCATTCGTTCAATGGCGTAATCAATCGCCCGAAGAAGGCGTTCATCGTCATGTCCTGCTTCTCTTGTCGAGAGGAGCCGTGCATAGGCTCCCTCACATGTATTGAGTCTCGCCACAATGAATCGTTTGACATCAGGGTCATCGCACTGCTCAAAGATGTCTAGGAATACAAGGTGCAATTCATCATGGGTTAGATGTAATTCAAAATCGAGGTCAAGATTGAACAATCGACGGACGATGTATAGGAGATGTTCTTGTTCCAGTGCAAGAGTTGTGGTGACCCTTTCTTCATGGTTCGTATCTTGGGCGATTACAGCTTCGTAATATGGTTGCCAATGGACCTCTAGAGGGTCGATCCGGGAATATGTTCTGTTTGGGTAGGTGACGCGCATGGCAGCTGTTTTGAGTGTGTTGATTTCGGCCATATGCATTCCATTTGAAAATAGTAGCAGAAATTGTGCCAAATAATCTCCAATTGGAAGTTTTCCCTTTTTCTCAACGCAGACGTTCTTTTCTCTTGTCTGGCCCGATTCAGGCTCTCCTATTGCCGTCAGTGAAATGTGCTTATCTTTACTCATTGATTGAAGGATTGAGGATTTGACGTTCAATTGCCATATGACTTGTTTACCTTCGAATTCATCCTTGAGGTCCACCCGGCCCGTTGCGGTACTGAATCTCTCATCATCCCGGAAGTCCTCGAGTACCTCTACAAATAATTGGAGGCTCTTCTTGAGAGAATTCGTCACCATTGGGTGGCTCGGAGAGCGCAAAAAAGCGCTCACGGTCTCAAGTGGATTGAATCTGCGTGACACGGGTGGGATTGCCCCTCAGGGTATTTGAAGGCACGGTTGGAAACTCAACTCATCGCAAGGCCATGTCTTCGACCTGCTGCTGATACTTGATGCAAGAAATACTCGATTTGGATGCGAGAGTGGATCGTTCTTCTTAGGGATGTGTCGCAATCTGCAAGGGCGTCGAGTACCTCGTTCCTGAGTGATGGAGCCAGCATGAGGCGGTTGCCGACGAGTTCCATGTGGACCTGATGGACGATGTCTTCTGCATCGAGCGCGTGTGCACCCATCATCTCGTCCAACTGGCCCATCGCACCCTCTAAGGTCTTGATATTACGGCCACCCTTTTTCTCCCATCGCCATTCTATCACGCGCCCTCTAAGAGCGAGTTCAAGCATTCTGCGAGCATGTTGTAGTGTACTGGCAGACACCACTTCGTAGAGTCTGTTTCGCTCTTCTGTCATTTGGCGACGAGCGAGTAGTTCAATCGTGAACAAAGCCTTCCGCAAATTCCCAGCAGCAACGTGTGCAATGTCCTCAGCCATTCCTTCTGCCATCGTAACGCCTTCTAACGAGGTGACTTTGCGAACGGTTGCGGCAATTTCTTCGGAAGGAATTGGGGGGATTCTGATGTGTTGCATCCGACTTCGAAGTGCGTCGATGATTCGACTTGGTGCACGGGCGGTGAAGATGAATCGGGTGGTGTGGGATTCCGATTCCATCATCCGGCGGAGATAGGGTTGACGACGAGGCCCAAGGTGGTCTGCATCTTCGATAATGATCAAACGACTGACAGGTGCACGGCCAAACTCAATCTGTGTTTCCTCGCCGCAGGGGGCCTCCCCCACATCGCCAGTCCACATGTTGCGATCGAATGCGTCAAGGCTGGTTCTACTTGCAAGGGTGTCGGATGAACCCAAGCCCGCTGGACGCAAAAATTCCTCAAAGGTTTTCATTGCCCCCGCCTGTCGAGATAAATCTCTGGCCTGAAGGATGTGACTCGTTGATTTCCATCCTGGACCCAGTACCTGCCGAGCGACAAGTCGCCAAGCCGCGGTTTTCCCGACGCCTGCTGGGCCCGTAATCAACAAATGGGGTGGGTCGCCGGTTGAGCTCGCTCTGATGAATTGATCCCGAACGGGTTCGGGCACAGCCAATTCATCAAATCGCTTGGGTGCGTGGGTAGAGAGCCACGATGCCATCAAAAAGAGCGGGTTTGTCACAGTCTTTCAACAAGACGTTTCAAATTGCATCGAGGGTTTTGTGACCCTGACGTCGTGGCTTGACAAAAATACGGAAGCCGCACGCCTTGCATGCGATTCCCGTTCGTGTGTGTTGGTGCTCATCGGTGTGACCGCAGCGCAGACACTTGTAGGTAACAGTAGCCATCGAATTCGCCGACCTACCCCTCCCATTTGAAGCCGTCGCCTATTGAGATGTGGGAAAAACGGCTGAATCACTGCGTATCGCGCGATTCGCGACATACTTCAATGAAATTTTGGAACATGTTTTGGCCATATTCTGAGTCATTTACTTCGGGATGAAATTGTAAACCAAAGCGATCCCCTGATTCGTTCTCCATTCCTTGAACTTCACACGATTTGCTGCTCGCGGTAATGAAGAAGCCCTCTGGAAGTTCGTCGACTTCGTCGTTGTGTGACTCCCACACAATCTGCTCTTCCGGAGTATCTGCGAAAATTTTACCTCCGCCGTTCAAGAGTGTGATGTTAGCAGCACCAAATTCTGGTTCGGGAGCTTCTGCTGCACTCCCGCCGTAAAACCCAGCCATGAATTGATGCCCAGCACAAATCCCCAAGATTGGGATCTCGAGTTCGAGGTATGCTCCACAGTTTCCAAGTTCACCGGTAAGGCCAACTCTTGCAGCACCCCCCGAGAGAATCAATCCATCGAGTTCTCGAAGTTCAGAAACCGGAGTCATATTGTTGATGATTTTGGTGTCAACACCGAGATAGCGCAGCATGCGCCATTCACGATGCGTCCATTGGCCGCCATTGTCGACGACATCAATCACCAACGGAGCATCACTCATTGATGTGTGGCGAGGTTGACGCTCAATCAAGGTGGCGGAACTCAAAGGTCCGCCAATTCACTGAGGTAGAGGATTCTCATGCTGTGCTCAAAGGCCGCAGCATGACCCCAGGCTTCCAACAAATCAGCACCCAATGCGTACACTCCGTGGCCTCGCGCGACGAACAACTTGTTCCCTGTTTGCTTGAGGGCTTCTGTAATTTCAACAAGATATCCTTCCATGTCATCATACTGGACGTCGACAATGGTGGCGCGACCATAATTTGAGCGGCCTTCGAAATCGCTAGGAACCAATGCGTAACGATCTTTCTCAAGGCTCAATGTAGTCGTGTAGGGAGCGGCAACATGTACACACGCACCTCGGCCTTCGTTCTCTAGACTCGCGATGGCCAAGGCAACGCTGTGAATCTGCCAATCTTCACTGGCCCGATTGGGGGCTGCATCACCTAAGCGACCTGTGATCAAATCTGATTCATTCATCAATCCGAGAGCTGCTCCCTCGCGTGTAATGTGTACCAGCCCGGGGGACTGTGTGGAAAGGAGGCTGAATGACCCGGTTGTGCCATGTAGCAAGCGTTCTTTGTGCAACTGTCGCCCAAGTGTTGCGAACATCCCTACAATCTC